>NZ_DLNW01000046.1:0-491 GCF_002478435.1 Pseudomonas sp. UBA7500
CGATCAGCGAGACCGGTACCGCCACCAGCGGGATGATCGAGGCGCGCCAGGTCTTCAGGAACAGGATCACCACCAGCCCCACCAGGATCAGCGCCTCGAACAGGGTGTGCACCACCGCTTCGATCGAGCCGCGCACGAACACGGTGGGGTCATAGACGATGCTGTAGTCCATGCCCTCGGGGAAGTCCTTCTTCAGCTCGGCCATCTTGGCGCGTACTTCGTCGGAGATCTCGATGGCGTTGGAGCCAGGGCGCTGGAAGATCGGGATTGCCACCGCCGGCTGATTGTTGAGCAGCGAACGCAGGGCGTACTGGCTGGAGCCCAGCTCCACCCGGGCGATGTCCTTGAGGCGGGTGATTTCACCGTCGGCGCCGGAGCGGATGATGATGTTCTCGAATTCCTCTTCGCTCACCAGGCGGCCCTGGGTGTTGACCGACAGCTGGAAGCTGGTGGCCCCGGGGGCGGGCGGCGAACCGAGCTGGCCGGCGGCC
>NZ_DLNW01000046.1:675-16266 GCF_002478435.1 Pseudomonas sp. UBA7500
CCTGCGCGTTGTCCAGGTCGGTGCCCAGGGCGAAGGTGATGGTCAGGGTGATCTTGCCGTCGGCGGTGGACTGCGAGGACATGTACAGCATGTTCTCGACACCGGTGATGGCCTGCTCGAGCGGCGCGGCCACGGTTTCGCCGATCACCTTGGGGTTGGCACCGGGGAAGTTGGCGCGCACCACCACGGTGGGCGGTACCACCTCGGGGTATTCGCTGATCGGCAGCTGGAACAGCGAGATGCTGCCGGCGATCAGGATCAGCAGCGACAGCACGGCGGCGAAGATCGGCCGGGTAATGAAGAACTGGGAAAAATTCATCGGTCTGGTCCCTTAACCGCGTGGTGCCGCGGCACTGGCGAGCTTGACCGTGACCGGCTTGCTCGGGGTGCTGGCTTCCAGGGCCTGGCGTTGCTGGGCGAGGGCGGCGAGGGTGGTGTCGCTGGCCATCGGGGTTTCTTCAGGGCTGACCGGCGAGCCAGGGCGTACACGCTGCAGGCCCTTGACCACGATGCGGTCTTCCTTGCTCAGGCCGCTGCGCACGATACGCAGGCCTTCGAGTTTGGGGCCCAGCTCCACGGCGCGGTAATCGGCCTTGTTGTCCTTGTCCATCACCAGCACGAACTTCTTGCCCAGGTCGGTGCCCACGGCCTCGTCGTTGATCAGCACGGCCGAATAGGTGGCGCTGCCTACCAGTTTCAGGCGCGCGTACAGCCCGGGGGTGAACTGGCCGTCGCTGTTGTCGAACACCGCGCGACCGCGAATGGTGCCGGTCTTGGGGTTGACCTGGTTGTCGACGAAGTTCATCTGGCCCAGGTGCGGGTTGCCGGTTTCGTTGGACAGGCCCAGGTACACCGGGGTGCTCTGGCCGCGCTGGCCGTCGCGGGCCAGCTGGGTGTACTTGAGGTACACGCGCTCGTCGGCGTCGAAGTAGGCGTAGACCTTGTCGGTGGACACCACGCTGGTGAGCGCGGTGACATCGGCGGTGACGATGTTGCCGGCGGTGAACTCGGCGCGGCTGACACGGCCGCTGATGGGCGCGGTCACGCGGGTGAAGCTCAGGTTCAGCCTGGCCAGGTCCAGTTGCGCCTGGATCGCGGCCACCCCGGCGCGGGCTTCGGCGGCGGCACTGGTGCGCGACTCGGCGAGTTCGGCGGAAATCGCATTGCTGCTGCGCAGGCGCTCGCCGCGCTGGGCTTCGGTCTGGCTGCGGGTGGCGGTGGCGCGGGCTTGTTGCAGTTGGGCTTCAAGTTGGCGTACCTGAGCCTGGAACGGGCGCGGATCGATCTGGAACAGCAGGTCGCCTTTCTTGACCTGGGCACCTTCGGTGAAGGCTACCTGGTCGATCTGGCCGGAAACGCGCGGGCGTACTTCGACGGTTTCGGGGGCTTCGAGGCGGCCGGTGAACTCGTCCCATTCGTTGATGGGCTGCTCCAGCACCTTGGCCACCGTGACTTTCGGCGCACCGGGCGCTTGCGGGGCCTCCGGGGTACGACCACAGGCACTCATCACCACCAGTGCCAGGGCAGCAAGGGGATAGCGCAAGGGTTTGAGTGAGTGTTCCATGGATAGATCCGCCAATGTATTGAGAGTGGGCGGATTCTGCGATTTGTAACTATTAACAACGAATCGAATGGGGCGAAGGTAACTATCATTCGGAATGATATGAACACCATCGCGGGTCAAGCCCGCNNGATATGGCCCTGCCGAACCTGGGGGGAGCGGGCTTGCCCCGCGATGCAGGCAGCGCCGATTCGAGATGGGCTCAGGCCTGAGCCTTCTCCTCCTGCCCCTGACGCAACCGCGTGCTGATCAGCGCCGCCAGCACCAGCAGGCCGGCGATCACCCACAGCCCGTTGCGCGTGCTGCCGGTGGTCTGCTCGATCAACCCCATCACCGACGGCCCGACGAACCCGCCGAACAGCCCGCACATGGTCACGAACGCCAGCCCCGCCGCCAGTGCACTGCCGCTCAGGCGGCTGGACGGGAACACGAAGATGATCGATTGCACCACGAACAGCATCAGCGCCGTCAGCGAAAAGCCCACCAGCCCGATGAACGAGTTGGAGAACGAGGCAATCACCAGCCCCGCCGCCATGGTCAGCAAGCCGAAGAACATGATCATCCGGCAGCGGGTGGGGGTGGTGGCCAGGCGCGGGAAGGTCGCGGCGCCAATGGCGGCGGCAATCCACGGTACCGAGGTCAGCAGGCCGATCTGGAACGGCGACAGGTTGCCATAGGTGCCGATGATGCCCGGCAGAAAGAAGATCACCGTGTAGATGGTGATCTGGTGCACGAAGTACACCGCGATCGCCAGCCAGATCTGCTTGTCGCGAAACATCTGGCTCAGGCGGGTCTGTGGCGGCGCGGCGGCTTTTTCGGCGCTCAGGCGCTGCTCGATATCGCGCTTGTCGGCCTCCGACAGCCATTTGGCCGAGGCCGGCCCGTCAGGCAGTTTCTTCCACACCACATACGCCAGCGCCACTGCCGGCAGGCCTTCGATCACGAACAGCCACTGCCAGCCATGCCAGCCCAGCAAACCGTCCATCTGCAGCAACGCACCGCCCAGCGGCCCGCTGAGGATGTTGGCCAGGCACACGCCCAGCAGAAAGTAACCGGTGGCGCGTGCCCGCTGTTCGCGGTCGAACCAGTAGGTCAGGTACAGCATCACCCCCGGGAACAGCCCGGCCTCGGCCACGCCCAGCAGCAGGCGCATGATGTAGAACGAGGTCTCGCCCTGCACGAACGCCATGCCCGCCGACAGCAGGCCCCAGGTGATCATGATGCGGGTGATCCAGAAACGTGCGCCCACCCGGTGCATGATCAGGTTGCTCGGCACCTCGGCCAGCGCGTAGGTCAGAAAGAACAGCCCGGCGCCCAGGCCGTAGGCAGCGGCCGACAGCCCCAGGTCGATGCCCATGCTGGCCTTGGCCAGGGCAATGTTGGTGCGGTCCAGAAAGCTCATCACGTAGACGATGACCAGCAGCGGCAGCAGTTTGCGCAGCAGCAGGCTGTTCAGGCGTTGTTCGGTAGGCACGGCGGGCGCGGCCGCCGCTGTCGCGGTATTGAGGATTGTCATTATTGTTAACCCCGGTATTGATGGTGCGGCCCGCCGACGCGCAGGGCGCGGCGGCGGGCTTGGGTGTCGATCAGGTGCGGGCGATGTCCAGCCACACCGGGCCGTTCGGGTACTGGTAGCGCTCCAGGGTGTCGGCGTGCATCTCGATGCTGTAGCCGGGGCGCAGCGGTGGCATGTAGCGGCCGCGGCGGATCACCACCGGGTCGATGAAGTGCTCGTGCAGGTGGTCGACGTATTCCAGCACGCGGTTGTGCAGCGAGGCCGAAACGCCGATGTAGTCGAACAGCGCGATATTCTGCACGTATTCGCACAAACCCACACCCCCGCCATGCGGGCACACCGGCACGTCGTACTTGGCCGCCATCAGCAGCACGATCAGCACCTCGTTCAGCCCGCCCAGGCGCGCCGCGTCGAGCTGGCAGAAGTCCAGCGCACCGGCCTGGAACATCTGCTTGAACATCACCCGGTTGTGGCAGTGCTCGCCGGTGGCCACGCCGATCGGCGCGATGCGCTGGCGAATGGTGGCATGGCCGAGGATGTCGTCGGGGCTGGTCGGCTCCTCGATCCACAGCGGTGCGAAGGCGGCCAGGCGGCGCATGTTCTCGATCGATTCGTCCACGCCCCACACCTGGTTGGCGTCCATCATCAGGGTGCGTTCCCAGCCCAGCTCGTCACGCAGGATACCGGCGCGGCGAATGTCGTCTTCCAGGTTGGCGCCGATCTTCTGCTTCACGTGGGTCCAGCCATCGGCCACGGCCTCGCGGGTGAGCTGGCGCATCTTCTCTTCGCTGTAGCCCAGCCAGCCCGGTGCGGTGGTGTAGCCCGGGTAGCCTTCGCGCAGCATCTGCGCCTCGCGCTCGGCCTTGCCCGGCGCATTGCGGCGCAGCAGGGCGATGGCTTCCTCGGGGGTGATCACGTCGGTGACGTAGCTGAAGTCCAGGCAGCGCACCAGTTGCTCGGGGCTCATGTCGGCCAGCAGCTTCCACACCGGTTTTTCTTCGTGCTTGGCCCACAGGTCCCACACGGCATTGATGATGGCGGCGGTGGCGAGGTGGATCACGCCTTTTTCCGGGCCCAGCCAGCGCAGCTGGCTGTCGCCCACGGTGAAGTTGTGCCAGAAGGCGCCCATGTCGGCGGTGATCTCTTCCAGGGTCAGGCCCACCACCATCGGTGCCAGCGACTGGATTGCGGCCACGCAGATCTCGTTGCCGCGGCCGATGGTGAAGGTCAGGCCGTGGCCTTCCAGGGGGCTGTCGGTGTGCAGCACCACGTAGGACGCCGAATAGTCCGGTGCGCTGTTCATCGCGTCGGAGCCGTCGAGCGACAGCGAGGTAGGGAAACGGATATCGCGAACGCTCAGATGGGTAATTCGAATGCTCATGGCGGGCTCTTGTTCTCGGTGACCACTTGGAGATCCGACTGTAGGTTGCCGAGCGATACGTGCATAATCGCGGTTTCCTAACCAGGGATACCGAATTCGATATGTCTGCGAGCCCTGAAGCCGATCCGCTGCTGCCACGCAGCCTCGGCGCGCTGAAAATTTCCAGCCGCCAGATCACCTTGCTCAACGCCCTGGGCGAGTTCGGCAACCTGCGCCGCGCCGCAGCGGCCATGCACACCACCCAACCGGCGGCGAGCCTGCTGTTGCAGCAGTTGGAGGAGCGCCTGGGCGTACGCCTGTTCGAGCGCCTGCCCCGGGGCATGCAGCCCACTCTGTATGGCGAGGTGATGATCCGCTATGCCCAGGGCGCGATGCACGAGTTCGAGCACGCCCAGGCGCAGATCGCCGAACTGGCCCGCGGTGCCATGGGCCTGGTGCGGGTGGGCACGGTGATGGGCCCGGTGCCGCGCCTGCTGACCGGCGCGGTGCTGGCCTACAAGCGCGACCACCCCAAGGTGCGCATCAGCATCGAGGTGGGCACCAGCGACACCTTGCTGCCGGCGCTGCTGCGCGGCGACTTCGACGTGGTGCTCGGGCGCCTGCCCGACCAGGGTGACAGCCAGGACCTGGACATCGAGCTGTTCGACATCGGCGAGCAGATGCGCGTGATCGCCAGGGCAGGGCACCCGCTGGCCGGCGCTGCGGCGCTGCAACTGGCCGACCTGGTGAGCCTCACCTGGATCCTGCACCCGCTCGGCAGCCCCATGCGCCGGCGCGTGGAAAGCGCGCTGCAGGCCGGCGGCATGGTGCAGTCGCTGGACATCGTCGAGACCGCCTCGATCCTGGCCACCACCGCCATGCTCGAAGCCTCCGACATGATCGCGGTGGTGCCCAACGACGTGGCCGAGCATTATGCGCGCTATGGCATGGTCGCCATCCTGCCGGTGGAGCTGCCCATCAGCATGGTCAACCTGGGCCTGCTGACCCTGCGTTCGCGCCCACGCTCGGTGGCGCTGAACACCCTGCTGCATTACCTGCGGGCGCAATGACATGACCTGCGCCGCCACCTTCAGGAGGCACTGAGCCGATGCCCTCGGACATTACCCATTCCAGCTTCTGCAACTGGGTGCGCTTCAAGCACCTGGTGCTGATCGACACCCTGGCGCGCACGCGCAACATGCACGCCACCGCCTCGCGCATGAACCTCAGCCAGCCGGCCCTGAGCAAGATGCTGCGCGACCTCGAGGAGCAGTTCGGCTTTGCCCTGTTCGAACGCCTGCCGCGCAGCATGCCGCCCACCGAGCTGGGCGAGTACGTGGTGCGCTATGCGCAGAACGCGCTGGCCGACTCGCACACCTTCGTCGACCAGGTCAATCGCCTGCGCAAGGGCGGGCACGGCTTCATCAAGGTGGGCGGCATCTTCGCCGCCACCTCGGTGGTGCTGCCCCAGGCCATTGCCGCGATCAAGGCGCGCAGCCCGCTGCTGTCGATAGAAGTGGTGGAGCAGTCCAGCGACTACCTGCTGGCGATGCTCGAACAGAACAAGCTCGACCTGATGATCGGGCGCTTCACCGAACCGCGCTTCGCCCAGTTGTTCGACTTCCAGGCACTGGAGCCGGAGCCCTTCTGCCTGGTGGTCAACAGCAGCCACCCGCTCAACCAGCTCGAGATCACGCCGCTGGAGGCCCTGGGCGACTGGCCGTGGGTGCTGTACCCGGTCGGCACGCCGATCCGCGACCGCCTGGAGCGGGCGTTTCGCGCTGCCAACATCGCCACCCCCGCCGACAGCGTGGATACCATCTCGATGCCGATGTTCCTGCAACTGCTGCAGTCGGGGCCGATGATCGCCATGCTGCCGCGCTCGATGGTGGCGGCGCAGCTGGCCAGCGGTCAGTTTCGCGAGCTGCAGACCCCGCTGCACCTGGCACCGCTGGAGTACGGCATCATCACCCGCAAGGACCAGCCGCTGACCGGCTCGGCGCAGGTGTTCGCCGATATCCTGCTGGACTTCGCCCGCCAGCGCCGTCAAGCCGAGGGTCATAAAACGATCTATAAATGAAACGAGAATTCGCACTTCGATAACCCAGGGTTATCGCTTGATCGGATCATCTCATTGGGAATACGCCGGCCGGCTCCTTACAGTTGGTGCAGATTCGCCCGCACAAGACGGGCGTGATGCCATAACAAGAAGCTTGCCGTAGCGCCCTGAGAGGTCCCATGCACCTGATTGCCAGAACCCGCAGCAGCGAAGACCCTGCGGTCATCCGCCTCAACCCGCTGGACAACGTGCTGATTGCCCGCCAGGTGCTGCCCGAGGGCCTGCACCTGGACGCCGAGGCGGTCACCGTGCGCCAGTCGATCCCTTCGGGGCACAAGGTGGCCAGCCAGCGCGTGGAGCAGGGCGAGGCGCTGCGCCGCTATGGCCAGATCATCGGTTTTGCCTCGCAGCCCATCGAGGCCGGCGAACACGTGCATGTGCACAACGTGGAGATGGGCGACTTCGCCCGTGACTACGCCTTTGGCGAAGACGCCCACAGCGTGCCGGCCAGGGAAGCCTTCTTCGAAGGCATCGTGCGTGCCGACGGGCGGGTGGCCACCCGCAACTACGTGGGCATCCTGACCTCGGTGAACTGCTCGGCGACCGTTGCCCGTGCCGTGGCCGACCATTTTCGCCGCGATATCCACCCCGAGGCGCTGGCCGACTACCCCAACGTCGATGGCGTGGTGGCCCTGACCCACGGTGCCGGTTGCGCGGTCGACCCCAGCGGCGAAGCCCTGGGCCTGCTGCGCCGCACCCTGGGCGGCTATGCCGTGCACCCCAACTTCGCCGCCGTGCTGATCATCGGCCTGGGCTGCGAGACCAACCAGATCGAAAGCCTGATGCAGACCCAGGGGCTGACCGCCGGCGCCCAGTTGCGCGCGTTCACCATCCAGGGCATTGGCGGCACCTCCAAGACCATCGCCGCCGGTATCGAGCAGGTCAAGGCGCTGCTGGCCGACGCCAACCAGGTGCGCCGCGAGCCGGTCAGCGCCCGGCACCTGATCGTGGGCCTGCAATGCGGCGGTTCCGACGGCTATTCGGGCATCACCGCCAACCCCGCGCTGGGCAATGCGGTAGACCGCCTGGTGGCTGCGGGCGGCACCGCGATCCTGTCCGAAACCCCGGAAATCTACGGTGCCGAGCACCTGCTGACGCGCCGTGCGGTCAGCCGCGAAGTGGGCGAGAAGCTGATCGCGCGCATCCACTGGTGGGAAGACTACTGCCAGCGCATGAACGCCGAGCTCAACAACAACCCCTCGGCCGGCAACAAGGCCGGCGGCCTCACCACCATTCTCGAAAAATCCCTGGGCGCCGTGGCCAAGGCCGGCTCCAGCAACCTGGTGGACGTGTACCAGTACGCCGAGGCCGTGCGCGCCAAGGGGCTGGTGTTCATGGACACCCCCGGCTACGACCCGGTGTCGGCCACCGGCCAGGTCGCCGGCGGCGCCAACCTGATCGCCTTCACCACCGGTCGCGGTTCGGCCTACGGCTGCGCCCCGGCGCCGTCGATCAAGCTGGCCACCAACAACCGGGTGTTCGAGCACCAGGAAGAAGACATGGACGTGAACTGCGGCGGCATTGCCGACGGTTCCACCAGCATTGAAGAACGCGGCGCCTACATCTTCGAACAGATGCTGCGCATCGCATCGGGCCAGCGCAGCAAGAGCGAGCAACACGGCTACGGGCAGAACGAGTTCGTGCCGTGGCAGATCGGCGCCGTGACCTGATTGACCTTTCCGCACCCTTACAGAGGCGAAATGCACATGAGCTTTTCCGGACACAACTTCATCGCAGGCCAGCGCAGCGCCCTGGGCGACACCCTGGTCTACAGCGTCGACGCCCACACCGGCGAACGCCTGCCGGGCGGTTTCCACCAGGCCACCCTGGACGAAGTCGACAGCGCCGTTGCCGGTGCCAGCGCGGCCTTCCCGTTGTTTCGCAGCCTGCCGGCCGTGCGCCGGGCCGAATTTCTCGACGCCATTGCCGATGAACTCGACGCCCTGGGCGAGGACTTCGTGGCGCTGACCTGCCGCGAAACCGCGCTGCCAAGCGCACGCATCCAGGGGGAGCGCGGTCGCACCAGCGGCCAGATGCGCCTGTTCGCCAAGGTGCTGCGCCGTGGCGACTTCTACGGTGCGCGCATCGACCAGGCGCTGCCCGAGCGCACGCCGCTGCCACGTCCGGACCTGCGCCAGTACCGCATCGGCGTGGGCCCGGTGGCGGTGTTCGGCGCCAGCAACTTCCCGCTGGCATTCTCCACCGCTGGCGGCGACACCGCCGCAGCGCTGGCGGCCGGTTGCCCGGTGGTGTTCAAGGCCCACAGTGGCCACATGGCCACTGCCGAGCGCGTGGCTGAGGCGCTGCTGCGTGCGGCCGACAAAACCGGCATGCCGGCCGGCGTGTTCAACATGATCTTCGGTGGCGGTGTGGGCGAGGCGCTGGTCAAGCACCCCGGCATCCAGGCCGTGGGCTTCACCGGTTCGCTCAAGGGCGGCCGTGCCCTGTGCGACATGGCGGCGGCGCGGCCGCAGCCGATCCCGGTATTTGCCGAGATGTCGAGCATCAACCCGGTACTGGCGCTGCCGCAGGCACTGGCCAGCCGTGGTGCGCAGATGGCCAGGGAACTGGCCGCCTCGGTGGTGCAGGGCTGTGGCCAGTTCTGTACCAACCCGGGCCTGGTGCTGGGCATCCGCTCGCCGGCCTTCACCACCTTCATCGAGCAACTGGGCGGCCACCTGGCCGAACAGGCGCCGCAGACCATGCTCAACGCCGGCACCCTGGCCAGCTATGGCAAGGGCCTGCAGGCACTGCTGGCGCACCCCGGCATCCAGCACCTGAGCGGCCAGGCACAAGCCGGCAACCAGGCCCAGGCGCAGCTGTTCGGCGCCGATGTCAGCCTGCTGCTGGAACACGACGAACTGCTGCAGGAAGAGGTGTTCGGCCCCTGCACCATCGTGATCCAGGTGGCCGACGACGCCGAGCTGCTGCGCGCCGTCAGCGCCCTGCGGGGCCAGCTCACCGCCACGCTGCTGGCCGACGGTGACGACCTGCCGGCCTTCGCCCAGCTGTTCGGCGTGCTCGAAGACAAGGTCGGCCGCGTGCTGGTCAACGGCTACCCCACCGGTGTGGAGGTGTGTGACGCGATGGTGCACGGCGGCCCGTACCCGGCCACCTCCGATGCCCGCGGCACCTCGGTCGGCACCCTGGCCATCGACCGCTTCCTGCGCCCGGTGTGCTACCAGAACGTGCCCGACGCGTTGCTGCCGGACGCCCTGAAGGACGCCAACCCGCTGGGTATCCAGCGCCTGGTCGATGGCCAGTACAGCCGCCAGGGCCTGAGCGATGTCTGAAGCCCGGCGCTACGACACGGCCACGCTGACCCGGTTCGTCGAACAGTTGTTCGAGGGTGCCGGGGCCGACGCCGAGGTGGCCCGGGTGGTGACCCGCGTGCTGCTCGAGGGCGAGCTGCTGGGGCACCGCACCCACGGCCTGAACCTGGTCAGCCGCTATGTCGATGGCGTACAGCGCGGTGAGGTCAAGGCACGTGCCGCCGACCTCGAACACCTGCAGGGCAGCGGCATCGCCACGCTGTTCGACGGCCACTACGTGCTGGGCCCGTACTGCGTGGAGCGTGCCCTGGCATGCGCCGCGCAGGGTGCCCAGGCGCAGGGTATCGGCATCTCGGTGGTGCGCCGTGCCTCGCACATCGGCTGCCTGGCGGCCTACCTCAAGCCCTACACCGACCGTGGCCTGGTGGCCCTGCTGTATTCCTCCGACCCGTCGGTGGGGCTGGTGTGCGCCCAGGGCGGCATCGACCCGATCTACACCCCCAACCCGATTGCCGCGGGTATTCCGACCCAGGGCGAGCCGATCCTGCTGGATGTGAGCATGTCCAGCGTCACCCTGGGCCTGGTGGGCCAGTGCCGCGATGCCGGCACCACCTTGCCTCACGCCGTGCTGATGAGTAACGACGGCACGCCGAGCAACGACCCGCGCGACTTCTTCACCACGCCCCAGGGCAGCCTGCTGCCATTGGGCGGGCAGGCCTTCGGGCACAAGGGCTTTGCCCTGGCCCTGCTGGTCGAGGCGCTGACCTCGGGCCTGGCCGGGCACGGGCGCAAGGACGCGCCGCAGCAGTGGGGCGCCTCGGCCACCGCAGTGGTAATCGACCCGCGCTTCTTCGGCGGGCTTGAGGCCTTTACCGCCGAGAGCAGCTTCCTTGGCCAGTTGGTGCTGGCCAGCCGTCCGCTCGACCCGCAGCGCCCGGTGCGCCTGCCGGGCCAGGCCGGGCTGAAACTGCGCGAGCAGGCGTTGCGCGAGGGCCTGGGCCTGTCGCCGGCGGTGCTTGATGCGCTGAACCAGACCGCTGCGCAGTTGCAACTTGCGCCGCTTTCGCAATGACCGACCACCACAACAAGAGTGCACACATGACCAACCAGAACCAGGCGCACGCGCCTCTCGCACTGAGCAACGATCTCGCCGTGTTCGCCACCGGCAGCTGGGTAGGGCGGGTGTGGCTGCCCGAGCAGGGCCCGGCCGTGGTGCTGGTCAGGGCCGGCGCGGTGCATGACATCAGTGCGCATGTGGCCACCGTCTCGGCCCTGCTCGAACAACCCGACCCGGCCGCCTACCTGCGCGCACTGCCGCTGGGCGAGGCGTTGATCGAGCTGCCCGCGCTGCTGGCCAACAGCGACCCGCAGCAGCGCGATGCGCGCCTGCCATGGTTGCTGGCCCCCATCGACCTGCAGGCGGTCAAGGCCGCCGGCGTGACCTTCGCCGCCAGCCTGCTGGAGCGTGTGGTCGAAGAGCAGGCCAAGGGCGACCCGGCCAAGGCCGACGCGATTCGCGACACCCTGGTCAGCCGCATCGGCGCCGACCTGTCGCGTATCGTGCCCGGCTCGGCCCAGGCCGAAGAACTGCGCGTGCTGCTGGTGGAGCAGGGCATGTGGTCGCAGTACCTGGAAGTGGGCATCGGCCCGGACGCCGAAGTGTTCACCAAGGCCCAGCCGTTGTCGGCGGTCGGCCACGGCGCCGATATCGGCCTGCACCCCAAGTCCAGCTGGAACAACCCCGAGCCCGAGGTGGTGCTGGCGGTGTCGAGCAACGGCACCATCCACGGCGCCATGCTGGGCAACGACGTGAACCTGCGCGACTTCGAAGGGCGCAGCGCGCTGCTGCTGTCCAAGGCCAAGGACAACAACGCCTCGACCGCCCTCGGCCCGCTGCTGCGCCTGTTCGACGAGACCTTCAGCCTGGAGGACGTGCGCGCCGCCGAAGTCGACCTGCGCGTCGAAGGCCGGGATGGCTTCGTGCTGCAGGGGCGCAGCTCGATGCGCCAGATCAGCCGCGACCCGGTCGACCTGGTGCAGCAGACCCTCAACGAGAACCACCAGTACCCCGACGGCCTGGTGCTGTTTCTGGGTACCCTGTTCGCGCCCAAGCAGGACCGTGACCAGCCCGGCAGCGGTTTCACCCACAAGCTGGGCGATGTGGTCACCATCAGCAACCCGCTGCTGGGCAGCCTGTGCAACCGCGTGACCACCAGCGACCAGGCACCACAATGGGCATTCGGCCTGCGTGCGCTGATCGAAAGCCTGAGCCGTCGTGGCTTGCTGGAGGTGGCAGTGACTGCACGCCAGCCCTGAGCGGGCGTGCGTATTCCAGGGATGACGTGTGGATGAAGGATCGCCTCGGCGTTTGACGCTGCAACAACAATAATAAAGGCCATCAGATGAACGCACTGAAGAAGTACCAACGCATCACCGTCGTGTTTCTGCTGTTGATCGGCATCGTCAACTACCTGGACCGCAGCGCGCTGTCGATTGCCAACACCTCGATCCAGCGCGACATGCTCATCAGCCCTTCGCAGATGGGCATCCTGCTGTCGGCCTTCTCCGTGGCCTATGCCTTTGCGCAGTTGCCACTGGGCCTGATCATCGACCGACTGGGCAGCAAGATCGCCCTGGGCGCCTCGTTGCTGGCCTGGTCGGTGGCGCAGTCGCTGTGCGGGCTGGTCAACAGCTTTGGCGGCTTCATGGGCCTGCGGGTGCTGCTGGGGATCGGCGAGGCGCCGATGTTCCCCTCGGCGGCCAAGGCGCTGTCGGAATGGTTCGACGCCAACGAGCGGGGCACGCCGACCGGCATCGTGTGGTCGTCGACCTGCCTGGGGCCGTGTCTGGCGCCACCGTTGCTGACGCTGTTCATGGTCAACTTCGGCTGGCGCGGGATGTTCATCATCACCGGCGTGATCGGCATCGTGCTGGCGCTGTGCTGGTTGTCGTTCTACAAGAGCAAGGCCAGGTACCTGGCCGAACTGGCGGCGCAGGGCCAGGCGCTGCCAAGCGAACAGCCGGCGCCGCGGGCTGACGCGGTGCAGGCGCCCAAGGCGTCGTACTTTGCCGGCTGGCTCGACCTGTTCAAGCACCGCAGCACCTGGGGCGCGGTGCTGGGCTTCATGGGCGTGATCTACATGCTGTGGCTGCACCTGACCTGGCTGCCGGGCTACTTCGAGCGCGAGCATGGGCTGAACCTGTATGACACCGCGTGGGTGGTATCGCTGGCCTATGGTTTCGGCGCGGTGGGCACCATCGTGGCGGGTCGGTTCTGCGACCTGCTGGTACGGCGTGGCATGAGCGTGCTGGCCAGCCGCAAGTTCAGCGTGATCACCGGGCTGGTGCTGGCGGCGCTGTTCACCTTGCCGCTGTCATATGTGAGCGGGTTGACCGGGTGCGTGATACTGCTGTGCCTGGCGCTGTTCAGCATCAACATGGCCAGTGCCACTGCGTGGATGATCGTCAACACCATCGTCGACAGCCCGCGGGTGGCCTCGTTTGGTTCGATCCAGAACTTTGGCGGCTACATTGCAGGGTCCGTGGCGCCGATCGTGACCGGGTTCAGCATCCAGTATTCGGGTTCGTTCAATACCGCGTTCATGATCAGTGCGGTGGTGGCGCTGTGCTCGGCGCTGGCGTACTTCCTGTTGCTCAAGGCGCCGATCGGCGGGGCGGATGAGCCGGCGGGGCAGATGGCCGGGGCTACCCAGTAGGACAGGTGGCGAGCGCTTCGCGCTCGTTCACTGGCGTGCCAGCGAAGAGGCCGGTGGTCTTCGCTCCTCTGCCATTCATCCACCCAATCGCACCCTGGCGCACGCGCGCCCTCAAACCCCCTGAATGGCCCGTGACACGGGCCCGCATTCAACCGGATCGAGGGTGAGCACCATGCCCCAGGGAAGCAAAGCCAAGTACACCGCCGAGCAGAAACGCAAGGCGCAGCACATCGAAGAAAGCTACGAGCAAAAAGGCACGCCCAAAGCCGAGGCCGAGGCGCGTGCCTGGGCCACGGTGAACAAGCAGTCTGGCGGGGGCGAGAAAAAGGGCGGCTCAGGTCGCAGCACCCCGGCCGGCGAAAAGCACGCCGCTGCCTCCGATTCGGCCAAACGCGCCGCCAGCACCCGCGCCGGCCACGCGCGCACCTCCACCACCTCGTTGGCCAGCCAGACCAAGCAAAGCCTGCTCAAGGAGGCGCGCAGCAAGGACATCAAGGGGCGCTCGAGCATGACCAAGGCGCAGCTGATCGAAGCGCTGCACGCCCACCACTGAACCCGCCCGACGCTGACCGGCGAGGCCGCCGGCCAGCGTCACGGGCTCAGGCCACCACGCCGTCGTCGACGATGGCCATCGGCAACTCGATGCTGCTGTCGCCAGGCGTGAGGATGACCTTGCGGCACTCCTGCTCCTTCTTGTCGAAGATCCTGTAGCCCTCGGCCGCCTGTTCCAGCGACAGGCGGTGGGTGATGATGGTTTCCGGCGTGAGCGCGCCGGTTTCGATGTAGCCCAGCAGTTCGGGCAGGTAGCGCTGCACGTGGGTCTGGCCCATGCGAAAGGTCAGGCCCTTGTCGAACGCATCGCCGAACAGGAAGCCGTGGATGAACCCCGAATACACCCCCGGCACACTGACCACACCGCCGCGCCGGGCTGCCGCGATGCACTGGCGCAAGGCCTTGCCGCTGCTGCCCTCGAGCTTGAGCGCGGCCAGCACGGTTTCGGTGGTGCTGCCCTTGGCCTCGAAGCCCACCGCATCGACCACACCATCCACCCCGCGCATGCCCGGGGTCTGGCGGATGATGGTATCGGCCGGGTCGTCGTCATCGTCGAAATTGATCGGTATCACGCCATACGCCTGCTGCGCATAGGCCAGCCGGTAGGGGTGGTGGTCGACCATGAAGATGCGTTCGGCGCCGAGCATCCGCGCCACCGCCGCGCACAGCAGCCCGACCGGCCCCGCGCCGTAGATGGCGAGGCTCGAACCCTGGCCGATCTCGGTGTTCTTCACCGCCTGGAAGGCCGTGGGCAGGATGTCGGACAGAAACAGCACCTTCTCGTCGCTCAGCGTGCCGGGCACGCGGAACGGCCCGGTGTTGGCCTTGGGTACGCGCACGTACTCGGCCTGGCCGCCGGGTACGCCACCGTACAGGTGGCTGTAGCCGAACAGCGCTGCGCCAGAGGGGATGAGCTTCTTGTTGAGGATCGCGCCGCGCCCGGTATTGGTGGTCTCGCACGCGGCGAACAGGTCCTGCTGGCAGAAGAAACAGCTGCCGCAGGCAATCACGAACGGGATCACCACGCGATCGCCCGGCTGCACCGCGGTCACCCCGGTGCCGACTTCCTCGACCACGCCCATGAACTCGTGACCGAAGATGTCGCCGTCTTCGACCGCCGGGATCTTGCCGCGGTACAGGTGTAGGTCCGAGCCGCAGATGGCGGTGGCGGTCACCCGCAGGATCAGGTCGTCGGGTTCTTCCAGAATGGGGTCGATTACGGTATCGACCCTGACGTCGTGGGCGCCGTGGTAAGTGAGTGCTCTCATGGTCTCTCCAGCTTCGCGTAGGTAGGTGCAACACAGAGGGGCGTGCCCCGGCGCACAGGGCGCCGGGGCGACACTCAGGGCCTGAAGCCCAGGCCGTCGGACCGGTCGGCAGGCCCCTCGCGGGGGGCCTGCGCGGCAGCTGCCGGCGCGCTGGCGTCGGCGTTGTGCACGGCCTGGGTGGCGTCGGCGTACAGCGCCTTGCCGGTGCGGGTCACCTTGTCGGCCAG
>NZ_DLNW01000025.1:0-13262 GCF_002478435.1 Pseudomonas sp. UBA7500
CGCGCCTGGCGTTGTTGTGTGCGCAGCCCTTGACGGGCCGTATCAGAAGTCACGCTTGTAGAAGATATCCAGCGAGCTGGCGATACCGCTGGCAGCCTCCAGGTAGACCTTCTTGCTGAGCAGGTAGCGCAAGGCGATGGTGTTGGCCGGCTCGAACACCCCTACGCCGTAGCGCAGGCTCAGGCGCTCGGTCAGCTTGCCGCTGGCCACCACGCTGGTGTTGTCGCCGCTGCCCTGGGTGTCGAGCTGGAAGTCCTCGATGCCCAGGCTCGATGCCAGGCTGCCGGTAATCCCCGCGCTGCCCGCCAGGCCCAGGCCCAGGGCCGCCTCCGCCAGCATGTTGTTGTCTTCGCCGGTATTGCCCAGCGGACGCCCCAGCACCAGGTACGACAAGGCCTGCTCCTGGCTCATCGCCGGCTCGGAAAACACTTGGGTGGTGGGCTGTTCGGCGCTGCCGCTGAGGCGGATGCCGGCAATCACGTCGTCGGTCTGGCGAATGGCCTCGATGTCCAGGTAGGGCTGGTCGATCGGCCCGGCAAACAGCAGCCGCGCACGGCGGATGGTCAGGCGCTGGCCATAGGCGCGGTAGCGCCCATCGGCCAGGCTGAGCTCGCCACGGGTATCGAGGTTGTCGCCAATGTGCACGCGCCCCAGCAGGTTGGCGGTCAGGCCGAAGCCGCTGAATGCCAGCTTGTCCTGCCCCACCTCCACGTCGATGTCCATGGCCACGGCCATCGGCGCCTTGCCCTGCTCGGTCTGGCGGCCGACGATGACCGTGTCATCCGACACCTTGACAGTCGAAGGCGGCAGTTCGCGCACGGTGATCTTGCCCTTGGGCACCAGCACCTTGCCGGTGACCGCGAGCTTTTCGCCGATCATCTGGATCTTCAGGTCCGGCGCCACCTCCAGGTTGGCGTAGGGTTCGACGGTGACCGGCAGGCGCTGCCCCTGCAGTTGCAACTCCACCGCCAGGCCCTGGGCCCAGCCGATCTGGCCACTCAGGCGGCCCTGGCCGACCGGGCCGCTCTTCCACTCGCCGCCCAGTTGCACCTGCTCGCCTGCGATCTGTGCCCGCAGGCTGAGGTCGCTGAGGCTGATGGGCAACTCGGCACCCGACACTTCGCCATTGCTCAGCGTCAGGTTGCCGTTGACCTGGGGCGCCAGCAGCGTACCGGTGATCTGTCCGCTGCCGTTGAGCTGACCAGCCAGGCGCTCGACCATCGGCGCGAACGGCCGGCCCACCGACAGGTCCAGCCCGCTCAGGCGGAAGTCTCCGCTCAGCGGCTTGTTGCGCGCCAGTGGGTCGATACGCGCCGACAGGGTCAGCTCGCCCAGGCGCCCGCCCACGAACTCCAGGCGCGTGTCCACGCGGCGCGGGCCCAGGGTGCTGTTCAGGCGCAGCGCCTGGTACGGGAAGTCCAGCCATCGATCCTTTTCCCGCNNCCCGCAAGGTGCCGCCACTGGCGTCTACCACGATCGACCCCTTGGGCCCGCTGGCCGGCAGGTCGAGGTTGATGTCGGCATTGAGCATGCCCTGCCAGGCGAAGTCCTTGGGCAACCACTGCGCCAGGCTTTGCAGCGGGAACTGCTTGAGGTGGTAGCGCAGGCGCGGGTCGGGCATCAGGCGCTGGTCTTCACCACACAGGCTGGCCTGCCCGGAGCGCCAGCAATGGGCGCCGAAATCCACCTGCCCATTGGCCAGGCGCTGCAACCTGGCCGGTGCCTGCAGCTGCCAGTCCTGCCCGCCCGCCTGCACCTGGCCGCTGGCCAGGCGTCCGCGCCAGTTGCCCTTGTCGAGCTGACCGTCCAGGCCCAGGTCGAGCTTGAGCTGCGGCCCATCGAGGGCCAGGTGCAATTGCTGCTTGCCAATGTCGCCCTGGCCTTTGGCAGTCAGGGTGCCCAGGTTGGTTTCGCCCAGGCGGATCGACCCGGCCTGCAGGTCGATCAGGGCACGCTGGGCGCTGTCCAGCCGGGCGTCCAGGTCAAGGCGTTGCACGCGGTTTTCGGCCTGGCCCAGTTGCTGGCCCTGCAAGGTCAGTTGCCCCTGCGGCGCCTTGAGCGTACCGGCCACATCGAGCCGGCCCTTGAGCTGGCCTTGCAGTTGCGGCCACAGCTGGCCCAGGCGCGGCAGGTTGAGGTCAAGCTGACCGGCCAGGCGTTGCTGCACACTGGCGCTGCCGTTGATCTTGTTGTCCCCCAGCTGGATCAGCAAGGTGCCCAGGGTCCAGTTCTCGCCTGCACCGTCGGCCTTGGCCTGCAGCACGGCGGGCTGGCCGCGCAATCGCCCCTTGAGGTCCAGATCGGCATTCAGGCGCAGCGTGTCGCCCTTGAGTTCGCCCTTGCTGCGCAGCGGGCCCGCCAGGGTGCCCGGCAGCTCGGCCAGCCAGTACGCCGGGTTGAGCGCCGACAATTCCAGTGCCGCGTCCCACGCCACGCCCTCGGCAAACTGCACGGCGACGCTGCCGGCCACCTTGCCCTGGCCGGCTTCAAGGGCCAGCTGTGGCAGGCTGACCTGGCCCAGGTCGCCCTTGAACGGGCTGCTGACCTTGAAGGCACCTGCCGGCCCGTCCAGGTCGCCACTGAAATCGCCCTGGTAGTTGCCGTCGCGGTAGTTGACCTTGGCGTTCAGGCGCCGCAGCGTGACCTGCGGAGCCTCGTCCAGCGGGTACAGGCGCAGCCACGGGAAGTCCAGCCAGTCGATGCTGGCATCGGCAACCAGACCGCTCTGCCAGTCGGCAGTGGCGCTGAGCGTGACACGCTGCTGCGCGGCGGCGCTCAGGTCCAGGGCGGCGATCTGGGCGCCCTTGGCATCCACCCGGCCACGCAGGCTCAGGCTGATCGGCCCCTGCTCGGCCGGCAGGCGGCCGGCGCCCACCAGTTGGTAACCTTTTGCCAGGTCGCCATAGGCACTGAGTTCCAGCTGCTCGAACTGCAGGGTGTCCGGCAATCCGGCCGATGGCTTGAAGCCGGTGGCGCTCAGGCGTACCTGGGCCGGCAGGTGCTCGGCCAGGGGCCGCAATTGACCCGCCAGGCGCCCTTGCAGGTAGCCGCTGCTGTCGGCCTGCAGGTCGAGGCTTTTCTGCAGGTCGCCTTTTATCTGCACCGCCAGTTGCCAGGGCTGGTCGTCGATGGCCGGCAGTTGCACCTGACCCTGCAGCTGCAACGGCCAGTCACCCACCGGTTGCAGCAGGCCGCTGAGGTTCAGGCTGAGGTCTTCGCGTTGCAGGTTCAGGCTGTCGATCTGCAGGCCCTGGGCGGTCCAGTGTGCAGCCAGTTGCAACTGGCTCAACTGCTCGCTGCCGTCCAGATGCAACTGGCCGACCTGTACTTCGCCCAGTTCGATCGCCACTGGCAACTGGAGGCTGGGCAACTGCAGCGGCCCGCTGTCGGGCGCTGCCTCGCTGGGGGCGAAGTCCAGGTTGACCTGCCCGGCGCGCAGCTGGTCGATGCACAAGGTCATGCGCAACAGGCAGCCGGGCGACCAGGCAAACACCGGTGCAAGCACTTCGACCCGGTCCTCGCCCTGCTGCCAGATCAGCCGATCGGCCTGCCATTGCCCGCCAAGGCGGCCTTGAAAATTGTCCAGCTGCAAGCCCGGCACCAGGCTCAAGGCCCAGCGGCTGCCGGCCTGGGTACCCAGCAGGATACCCACGGCCAGCACCAGCACGACCAGCAGCGCCAGCAGGGCCAGCCCGCCGCGTTTCAACACCTTGCTCACAACTCGGGCCCCATGGAAAAGTGCAAACGTATGCCGCCGTCATCGTCCAGCGCCTTGGCCAGGTCGAGCCGCAGCGGGCCGACCGGCGACACCCAGCGCACACCGAAGCCGACACCGGTCTTGAGGCTGGGAAGCTCCAGGCTGTTGAACGAGTTGCCCTGGTCGACGAAGGTCGCCAGGCGCCACTTCTCGGCGATCGAGTACTGGTACTCGGCACTGGCGGCCACCAGGTAGCNNCCCGCCGATACGGTCGCCATCGGCGTTCTTGGGTGAAAGGGTCTGGTAGTCGTAGCCACGCACGCTCTGGTCGCCACCGGCAAAGAAGCGCAGCGAGGGGGGCACCGACTTGTAGCCGTTGGTGGCGCTGCCGCCGAACTGCACCCGGCCCAGGAAGCGGTGGTTCTGCGCCACGGTGGTCAGGCCCTTGAGCAGCACGTTGCCATGCAGCAGGTTGGTGTCGGACAGCAGCCCTTCCTTGGCCACCTGCGCGTCGAACTGCAAGCGGTACCCGTTGTGCGGGTCGATGCGGTTGTCGCTGCGCAGGTAGCTGTAGCTCACACCCGGCATCAGCAGGGTGCTCAAGCCCGAATCGTCACCCAGACGGTACTCTTCGCGCTGCCACTTGAGCGATACCACGCGCTGCCAGCCGCTGGGCAGCTTGCTGTGCCATTCCGGGCCCACGGTGAGCAGTTTGCTGAGGCTGTCGGTACCGGCGATCTCTTCGTTCTGGTAGCCGCCGGCAAAGCGCAGCTTGTCGGTCAGCGGCGGGNNCGAGCGGTATGTCGTACCACAGGCCGACGTTCTGGCGCGGCGCCGAAAGCTCGGTTTCCAGGCCATAGCTGTGGCCTTGCGGGTTGACCCAGTGGCGGGTCCAGTTGGCCTTGCCGCGCGGCCCGACGTCGGTCGAAAAGCCCAGGCCCAGGCCCATGGTGCGGGGCTTGCGGGTTTGCAGTTGCACCTCTACCGGGATGCTCTGCGCCACGGCGGCAGTGGGCGCAGCGTCGACCCGCACGCCTTCGAAGTAGCCGCTCGATTGCAGCGCGTTGTTCAGTTCGGCGATCAGTTCGGAGTCGTAGGGGGTGCCTTGCTTGAAGGGCACCATGCGTTGCAGCAGGCTCTCGTCGAACGGCGCGTCGCCTTCGAAGCGGACCTTGCCCAGCTGGTAACGCGGGCCGCTATCGTACACCAGTTCGATATCCGCCACACCCGCCGCCGGGTCGACCGCCAGGCGCTGGCGCAGGAAATGCCCGCTGAAGAAACCGTAGCGCGAGGCCTGGTTCTGGATCAGCCGCTTGGCGTCCTCGTAGTTGCCATGGTTGAGCACAGCCCCAGGCCGCAGCGCCTTGCTCGAAGGAACCCGGAAGGCCGTCATCTCGCTGGCCGGGCCCTCGACGCGCACGGTCACCTCGCGCAGGCGCACCGGCTCGCCCNNGCTCGATGCTGAGCACCAGTTGCGGGCCCTTGTCGGCCTTGGGCGAAGGTTTGACCTGGCTGTCGATCTGCGCCTGGTAGTAGCCCAGCGCCTGGGCGGCTTTTCTGGCCTGCTCCACGGCGCCGCGGCTGAAGCGCAGCAGCGCTTCTTCATCGCGGGTGCCAAGGCTGCCGATATAGCCTTCGACGTTGGCCTTGAGCTCGTTGTTGGCGGGCTTGATGCGTACTACCAGCTCGCTCTGTGCGTACACCGCGCAGCTGGCAACCCATAAAATCAACCCGCAGGTGAATCGTCCTGAATACGTCATAGGCGCGGATGCTACCAGAGCTTGGCGGTTGCCCGCAGCTCGCCGACGGTCTGATACACCACCCCTTCAGGCCTGTGCCTGGCGCAAACGCTGGGGATTGGGATGAAAAAACACATGCTCGCGGATTGGTCCTACAGCAATTTCACCGATTTCCAGGTAGCCCTGTCGCTTGTAGAACTCGAGGTAGTGGTCATTGCCGGTATTCAGTACCACCCCTTCGGACTGTTCGTCCTCGGCGCACCAGTCATGCAGCGCCAGCAGCAACTGTTCGCCATAGTGATGGCCCTGGAACTGCGGGTGAATGCCCAGGAGCGGCAGCACATGCACCGCGTCGCCCGGCACACAGGCCATGACCGCGGCCTGGTAGTCCAGGTAGCGCCGGGTACAGCGCAGGCCGGCGCTCAGCAGCATGCGCAGGCGCCACGCCCAGCTCTCGGTGATGCCCAGGCGCCGCTGCGGCGGGGCGATCAGGGCAATGCCGATCAGCCGGTCCTGCACCAGCAGGCCCAGCGCCGGCAGGTCCTGGAAGAAATGCTGACGCACCAGCTCGCGTACCGTGGCGCGCACGCGATGGTCGTAGCCGGGGCGATCGGCCTCGAACAGGTAGCGAAAGGTCGGCTCATGCCGGTAGGCCTGGTACAGCAGCGAGCGCGCCTCACGGCTGTAGCCGCTGTCGAGCTGACGAACTTCGGCCGGTACGGCAGGGGNNATCGGACATGGTGACTCTCCTGGTGGGCTTCAATGCCTCTTTCTGAGTAGTGCGCGCTGGCCAACGTTCCCTTTGACTATAGGCCAGGACGCCACGCGTGCTGACACGCCGGGCGCCATCGGCTAGCATTCCCGATTTGCCCAGGATTGCGCCCCCCCATGAAGATCGTCTCGTTCAACATCAATGGCCTGCGCGCCCGCCCCCATCAACTGGCCGCGCTGATCGAAAAGCACCAGCCGGACGTGATCGGCCTGCAGGAAACCAAGGTGTCCGACGAGCAGTTCCCGCTGGCCGAGGTGCAGGCGCTGGGCTACCACGTGCACTTTCACGGGCAGAAGGGCCACTACGGTGTCGCCCTGCTGTCGCGCCAGGCGCCGCTGAGCCTGGTCAAGGGCTTCAGCACCGATGAAGAGGACGCGCAGCGGCGTTTCATCTGGGGCACCTTCGCCGACGAGCACGGCAACCCCATCACCATCATGAACGGCTACTTCCCCCAGGGCGAAAGCCGCGACCACCCCACCAAGTTCCCGGCCAAGCAGCGCTTCTACGAAGACCTGCAGGCCCTGCTCGAGTCCCGATTCCAGAACGACCAGCCACTGGTGGTGATGGGCGATGTGAACATCTCGCCCGAGGACTGCGACATCGGCATCGGCCCAGACAATGCCAAGCGCTGGCTGAAGACCGGCAAGTGCAGCTTCCTGCCCGAAGAGCGCGAGTGGATGGCGCGCCTGAAGAACTGGGGCCTGACCGACAGCTTCCGCCATCTGCACCCGGAAGTGGCCGACCGCTTCAGCTGGTTCGACTACCGCAGCCGCGGCTTCGAGGACGAGCCCAAGCGCGGGCTGCGCATCGACCTGATCCTGACCTCCCAGGCACTGCTGCCGCGCATCAAGGCCGCCGGGGTCGACTACGAGTTGCGCGCCATGGAGAAACCCTCCGACCATGCGCCGATCTGGCTGGAACTGAACTGAGCCATGCGCTCGATGGCAGTCATTGGACTGTCATCGATCTGTCTTAATCTGCGCTCACCATCTTGAGTGCAGAGCATCCCCGGCAATGTTGCGATCTTTCTGTCTGCTGCTTGGCCTGCTGCCGGCGCTGTGCTGCGCCGAGCCGGCCAGCCTGCGCCTGCAAGGCTCCAATACCGTGGGCAGCGTGCTCGGCCCCGCGCTGGTACGCGGCCTACTGCAGGCCCAGGGCGCCCGGTCGATCCAGACCCTGCCCGGGGCACGGCCCAACGAGGTGTGGGTGCAGGGGGTTTCGCCACAGGGTCAGACACTGCGCGTGAGCATTGCCGCCCATGGCTCGAGCACCGGCTTTGCTGCGCTCAAAAGCGGCGACGCCGACCTGGCGGCCACCTCACGCCCGATCAACGACAGCGAGCAGCAGGCGCTGCACGCGCTGGGCGACCTGAAAAGTGCCGACGCCGAACAGGTCATCGCCCTCGATGGCGTGGCCGTCATCGTGCACCCGGACAACCCGCTGCCCCAGCTGAGCACCACGCAACTGGCGCAGATCTTCGCCGGCCGCATCACCACCTGGGATGAACTGGGCGCCGGCAGCGGGCCGATCCACCTCTACGCCCGCGATGACCGCTCGGGCACCTTCGACACCTTCAAGGCCCTGGTGCTGGACGCCCAGCAGTATTCGCTGGCCAGCCACGCCAGGCGTTTCGAGTCCGGCGAGCAGTTGGCCGACGAGGTCAGTGCCGACCGCCAGGCCATCGGTTTCAGCAGCCTGGCGTCGGTGCACGGGGCCAAGGTGCTGGCCATCGTCGACGGCACCTCCCAGGCCATGCTGCCGACCCCCGCCCTGGTGGCCAGCGAAGACTACCCGCTGTCGCGGCGACTGTACCTGTACCTGCCGCCCGCCCAGCGCAACCCGCTGGCCAGTGCCCTGGTGGAGTTCGCCCAGAGCGCAGCGGGCCAGGCCATCGTGGCCAGCAGCGGGTTCGTCGCACAGCAGGTGCGGCCGGTCCAGGTACAGGCCTTGCCGGGGATGCCGGCGCAGTACCGCCAGTTGATCGCCAACGCCAGGCGCCTGAATGTCAATTTCCGCTTCCAGGAAGGCAGCGCCAGCCTCGACAACAAGGCGCTGCGCGATGTGCAGCGCGTGCTGGAGTACCTGCGCGAACACCAGAAGCTGCAGCACAGCGTGGTGCTGGTGGGGTTCGGCGACGCCAAGGACGACCCCGACCGCGCCGCCCTGCTCTCGCGGCTGCGGGCCATGGCGGTACGCCGCGAACTGGTGCGCGAAGGGGTGAACCTGCGCGAAGTGACGGGCCTGGGCGGTCAGATGCCAGTGGCGACCAATGCCGCCGAGGAAGGCCGAATCCGCAACCGCCGCGTGGAAGTCTGGGTCTACTGACCCACCCACCCGGGAAACCATTTGTAACAGCCTCCCCCCTCACCCTTTCCAGAGGCGAGCTAGGCTTTGGCTCAGTGACACCGGGCCCCTCTGACGGCTGATCGCCGCCATGTCGGAGTCACAGTTGTTTTCATACAACTACGACGACAAGGAGGGGCTCATGAGCGCTCTGCCGTTATTTCTCTTCGACGACTTCCTGGGCACGGCCGTGTGGCTGTGGCTGGTGTTCATCACCCTGGTGGTGGCTCTGCTGGTCCTGGACCTTGGCGTGCTGCACCGTCGCCCGCACGACATCGAAATGCGCGAAAGCCTGCTGCTGTACTCGGCCTACTTCAGCGTGGGGCTGCTGTTCGGTGGCTGGGTGTGGCTGGAGCTGGGTGCGCAGAGCGCGCTGGAGTTCTACACCGGGCTGCTGGTGGAGCAGTCGCTGTCGATGGACAACGTGTTCGTCATGGCGATGATCTTCGGCTTTTTCGGCATCCCGCGCCGCTACCNNACCGCGTGCTGTTCTGGGGCATTCTGGGCGTGGTGGTGCTGCGCGCCCTGATGATCGGCCTGGGCAGTGCGCTGGTGCAGGAATTCGACTGGATACTGTACCTGTTCGGCGCATTCTTGCTGTTTNNCCCGCCACGAAACGCACCCGGACCTGGCACACAACCCGGTGATCAGGTTCGTGCGCCGGCACATGCGCGTGACCGATGACCTGCATGGGGCGCGCTTCTTCGTGCGCCTCAAGCCGGCTGGCCAGCCCAGGGCACTGCTGTACGCCACGCCGCTGTTCCTGGCCCTGGTGCTGATCGAGCTGGCCGACCTGGTGTTCGCGGTAGACAGCGTGCCGGCCATCCTGGCGATCACCCAGGACCCCTTCATCGTGTACACCTCCAACATCTTCGCCATCCTGGGCCTGCGTGCGCTGTACTTCGCCTTGGCGGCGCTGGTGCACCGCTTTGTTTACCTCAAGTACGCCCTGGCGCTGGTGCTGATATTCATCGGCGGCAAGATCTTCGCCCACGGCCTGATCGGCAAGGTGCCGCCGCTGCTGTCGCTGTGCGTGACGTTCGGGCTGCTGGCCGGTGGCGTGCTGCTGTCGCTGTTCAAGACACGAACGGCGGCCGAGGAGGTTAAACGGGTGGAGTAGCCTCGGGCAGCGTGTCGATACCCTCGCGGATCATGCCCGCCCCACCCGGTCAGCAGGCGATCCGCGAGGGCATCGACGCGGGCTCAGTGCCCGCTGCGCAGCATCTCCCGGGGCACGTACTTGCCGATCTCGTACTTGCCGATCGCCGCGCGGTGCACTTCATCCGGCCCGTCGGCCAGGCGCAGGGTGCGTTGCATCGCGTACATGTAGGCCAGCGGGAAGTCGGCACTGNNCCCCTGCCCCGCCGTGAATCTGGATGGCCCGGTCGATCACCTTCAGCGCCACGTTCGGTGCCACCACCTTGATCTGCGCGATCTCGCTGCGGGCCACCTTGTTGCCGACGGTGTCCATCATGTAGGCCGCCTTGAGGGTCAGCAGCCGGGCCATGTCGATCTCCATGCGCGAGTCGGCGATCTTGTCGATGTTGCCACCCAGGCGCGCCAGCGGCTTGCCGAATGCGGTGCGCTCGGCCGAACGCTTGCACATCAGCTCAAGGGCACGCTCGGCCATGCCGATCGAACGCATGCAGTGATGGATGCGCCCCGGCCCGAGACGGCCCTGGGCGATCTCGAAGCCGCGCCCTTCGCCCAGCAGCACGTTGTCATACGGTACGCGCACGTTCTCGAACAGCACCTCGGCGTGGCCGTGGGGCGCATCGTCGTAGCCGAACACCGGCAGCGGGCGAACGATCTTCACCCCCGGTGCATCGGTAGGCACCAGGATCATCGAGTGCTGCTGGTGACGCGGCCCGTCCGGGTTGCTCAGGCCCATGAAGATCATGATCTTGCAACGCGGGTCGCAAGCGCCGGAGGTCCACCACTTGCGGCCGTTGATCACCCACTCGTCACCGTCGCGCACCGCCCGTGCGGCCATGTTGGTGGCGTCGGACGAGGCCACGTCGGGCTCGGTCATGGCGAACGCCGAACGGATCTCACCGCGCAGCAGCGGCTCCAGCCACTGGCGCTTCTGCGCCTCGCTGCCGTAGCGCACCAGGACCTCCATGTTGCCGGTGTCCGGGGCCGAGCAGTTGAACGGTTCCGGCCCCAGCAGCGAGCGCCCCATGATTTCGGCCAGCGGCGCGTACTCCAGGTTGGTCAGGCCGGCGCCCAGCTGCGACTCGGGCAGGAACAGGTTCCACAGGCCCTCGGCCTTGGCCTTGTCCTTGAGTTCTTCCATGATCGCGGTCGGCTGCCAGCGATCACCTTCGGCAACCTGGCGTTCGAACACCGCCTCGGCGGGATATACATAGGCGTCCATGAACGCGGTGACGCGTTCGCGCAGTGCCTGGACCTTGGGTGAATAGGCGAAATCCATGAGCGGTACCTGCTGGGAAAGGCGAGTGATTTAAGAGATCTGGCTTGGATGCTAGATCACCGGGCAAAATCCACCTAGCCTATTCTCGGCGTGTATAAACATTCATAACCGATATATGATCGGGCCATAACTCCAACAAGAGCGGCATCCATGAACCTCAGCAAGGTCGATCTGAACCTGTTCATCGTCTTCGATGCGATCTACACCGAAGCCAACCTGACCCGTGCCGGGCAGATCGTCGGCATCACCCAGCCTGCGGTGTCCAATGCGCTGGCGCGGCTGCGCGAGACCTTCAACGACCCGCTGTTCGTGCGCACGGCCCAGGGCATGGTGCCCACGCCCATGGCCCAGAACATCATCGGCCCGGTGCGCAATGCCTTGTCGCTGCTGCGGGTGTCGGTGCAGGAGAGCCGCATCTTCAACCCCTTGCAGGCCAACAAGACCTTCCGCATCAGCATGACCGACCTTACCGAGGCGGTGGTGCTGCCATCGCTGTTCCAGCGCCTGCGCCGGCTGGCGCCGAACGTGGTGATCGAGAGCTTTCTGTGCAAGCGCCGCGAGACCACCAAGGAATTGGCCGCCGGACGCTTGGACTTTGCCGTGGATGCACCGCTGAACACCGACCCGCAGGTGCGTCACGTCAAGCTGATGCAGGACCCGTTCGTGTGCGCGATGCGCCAGGGCCACCCGCTGGCCAGGGACAGGATCAGCCTGGAGGATTACCTGAGCCTGACCCACATCCAGATCTCCAGCCGGCGCAACGGCCTGGGGTATGTGGACCTGGCGCTCGGCAAGCAGGGGCTCAAGCGCAAGATCGCGCTGCGCTCGCAGCATTACCTGATGGCCTCGCAGGTGCTGCAGCAGACCGACATGGTGATGACCGTGCCGGAGCGCTTCGCGCGGCGCCACCAACTGAACTACGTGAGCCTGCCGGTGGGCGACGTGCCGCCTTTGGAAACCCACCTGTACTGGCATGAAAGCACCGACCAGGACCCGGCCAACCGCTGGATGCGCGAGCAGATGATCGAGTTGTGCCAGGCGGTGGTGGCGCAGGACGAGCGGGAGGCGCGCGCATAAGCTGCAGGCTGCGTTGAAGCCATCGCGGGTCAAGCCNNCCCGCGACAGGCACACCCGAATGCCTGCTTGACGTATACGTCAACCAGCCAGTAGCTTAGCCGCATGCCCCCTTCCCCGAGCCATGCAATGAGCAGCCAGACCTACAGCATCTCCGACCTTTCCCGCGAACTCGACATCACCACCCGGGCCATCCGCTTCTATGAGGAGCAGGGCTTGCTCAGCCCCGAACGTCGTGGCCTGGAGCGTGTGTATTCGGCCCGCGACAAGGTCAGCCTCAAGCTCATCCTGCGCGGCAAGCGCATCGGTTTCTCGCTGGCCGAGTGCCGCGAGCTGATCGAACTCTACGACCCCACCAGCGGCAATCAGAAACAGCTGCACAGCATGCTGGCTAAGATCGCCGAGCGCCGCGCCCAGCTCGAACAGCAACTGCTCGACATCCAGCAGATGCAGCTGGAACTCGACACCGCCGAGGAGCGCTGCCAGCAGGCGCTGGCCACCACCCTGAACAATCAGAAAAACGGCCATTGAGGCCCACAGGAACCCTAGCCATGTCATTGCCTACCCATGTGCGTCTGGTAGAAGTCGGCCCCCGCGACGGCCTGCAGAACGAAGCCCAACCCATCAGCGTGGCGGACAAGGTCCGCCTGGTGGATGACCTGACCGACGCCGGTGTGTCCTATATCGAGGTGGGCAGCTTCGTCTCGCCCAAGTGGGTACCGCAGATGGCCGGTTCGGCCGACGTGTTCGCCAGCATCCGCCAGCAGCCCGGCACCACCTATGCGGCGCTGGCCCCCAACCTGCGCGGTTTCGAAGACGCACTGGCCGCAGGCGTCAAGGAGGTGGCCGTGTTCGCCGCCGCGTCCGAGGCGTTTTCGCAGCGCAACATCAACTGCTCGATCAGCGAAAGCCTGCAGCGCTTCGCGCCCATCATGCAGGCGGCGCGCGAACACGGGGTGAAGGTACGCGGCTATATCTCGTGCGTGCTGGGCTGCCCCTATCAAGGCCAGGTAGATGCCGAGCAGGTCGCCCCCATCGCCCGCGAGCTGCGCGACATGGGCTGCTATGAAGTGTCGCTGGGCGACACCATCGGCACCGGCACCCCGGGCGCCACCCGCCGCCTGTTCGAAGTGGTCGGCGCGCAGGTGCCGCGTGCCGAGCTGGCCGGGCACTTCCACGATACCTACGGCCAGGCGCTGGCCA
>NZ_DLNW01000025.1:13276-15312 GCF_002478435.1 Pseudomonas sp. UBA7500
GTACCTGCTGCAGGGCCTGGGCATCGAGACCGGCATCGACCTGGACAAGCTGATTGACGCCGGCCAGCGCATCAGTGCCGTGCTGGGCCGCGCCAGCGGGTCGCGTGTGGCCAGGGCACGCGCTGCCCGGTAACGGTGCGCAGCAACAGGGCCAATGGGGGGGCGAGTGTTACCGCCCCCACACCCGACAGGAAAAATCCGGGTAACACGGAAACAAATCAGCACAATTTCCCGTGACGATTTTTCCACCAAACCAGCAAACCATTGATTTTATTGGGTTTTAAAAAGTTGGCACGGCACCTGCTATATCTTTCGTACAACAACAATAAAAAATGCGACAACCCAATAAAAATAAGACGTACCGGCTCTGACATAACAAGAACAACACGGCAGAGGCGCAGCTAACAGATTTTTTTGAAGTGGATGGCTTTTCGGGGGCGTGCCCCGCGACCTGACAGAGAATAATAAAACTACCCCAAGGTAGCGCCCGTCTCGGTTGGATCAGCAATGATAAAGGTCGATCAGCGCTCAAAAAAATACGTTTGCTCTTGATCCCGGATGGGGATCGCAACGCAACAAGAGGCAAGGGTCGCCAAAAACAACAATAGACCACCCTCCAATAATAAAAAGAGCACACGCAACAAAATTTGAGGGGAGCCCAGGCTCCCCTCAGTGCTTGCTGCCCTACTCGTTCTGCTGGTCATCCTCTGGCTTATGCTTCTCCAGGCGGTCGACCACCCACGGCATCACCCCCAGCACCAGCAACGCCAGCACCGTGCTCACCAGTGCAGTGGCTTCGCGCCCCATGCCTGCGGCCACGCCGATGGCGGCGGTCATCCACAGGCCCGCAGCAGTGGTCAGGCCCTTCACATGACCCGCATCGTCCTCCTTGCCCTTGAGTATGGTGCCCGCCCCCAGAAAGCCGATGCCGGCGACGATCCCCTGCACCACCCGACTCAACGCTGCGTCGTCCGCCCCGGCCATGCGCGGCACCAGCACGAACAGCGCCGCACCGATGGCCACCAGCATGTGCGTGCGCACTCCCGCCGCCTTGCCCTTGAGCTCGCGCTCGAAGCCCAGCACCGCCCCCAGCAGCGCAGCCATCAGCAGGCGCACCGTCACCTGCGTCAGTTGCTTGGCATCGGTGATATCGGCGAATTCGGCAATCAGTGTCGACCAGACTTGGTGCCACCAGGCGTCCATGAGCAGCGTCCATCAGCAAGGGGATACTGGATGGACAACAGCCTGGCGCGCGAGTGCTGTCGACCGCTGATCGGCCACGCTCAGCAACCCGGCCGGCAACGGGGTCACAGCTGTAAGCCCCCCGTTCGAGGACACCGCCATGCCCATTGAAATCAACGAAACCACCAAGCGCTGCACCCTGATAGCCGATGACCTGAACATCGAAGGTGAAGCGGCAGAGGTGCAGATCATCACCGATGCCGTCCTGCGCATGTCGATCGCGACCCTGGCCGGGCAACGGGTGCCGATCACCGAGGCAGAGGCTGACGCGCTCACCGTGGCAGGTGCGGTGGATAGTCGCAGGCATTTGAAGACCTCCGAGGAGGGCTCGATCATATAAGGGCTGCAGGGTTTCAAGGGATAATCTGATACGGTTTTTATCCAGATATCTGCACCTGTTATGCAAACAGATGGGACGCCATAGTGCTCTGGCCTGATCGAGGCCTGATGAGCGACGAACCATGAGCGAACGAATTCCCGTCCAGATCGTTGAAATTGCCGAGCCCTCCACGTTCAAGAAGAAGGCCGCCAGCAGCGACAGACACATCCACACCCGTAGCTTCACCGGCTTTTTCCGAAACCTGCGCCTGGGTGGCGCGGGTTTTCTGTTTCTGCTGTTTTTCGGCACCGTCTGGCTGAACTGGGACGGGCGCCAGGCGGTCCTCTGGGACCTGGCCGACAGCAAGTTCCACATCTTCGGCGCCACCTTCTGGCCGCAGGACTTCATCCTGCTGTCGGCGCTGCTGATCATCTGCGCCTTCGGCCTGTTCGCCATCACCGTGTTCGCCGGGCGC
>NZ_DLNW01000025.1:15323-15620 GCF_002478435.1 Pseudomonas sp. UBA7500
GCAACCAGCGCATCAAGCTCGATGCGGCGCCCTGGGGCCCCAACAAGCTGGCGCGCCGCGCAGCCAAGCACACCCTGTGGCTGGGCGTCAGCCTGCTGACCGCACTGACCTTCGTCGGCTACTTCACCCCCATTCGGCCGCTGACCCAGGAGCTGTTCACCCTGCAGCTGGGTGGCGTCAGCCTGTTCTGGATCCTGTTCTTCACCGGTGCCACCTACATCAACGCCGGCTGGCTGCGCGAGGCGGTGTGCATGCACATGTGCCCGTATGCCAGGTTCCAGAGCGTGATGTTCGACA
>NZ_DLNW01000028.1:0-309804 GCF_002478435.1 Pseudomonas sp. UBA7500
TCTGCGACAAGCTGATCGATCAGTCAGCATTCAACGAGGTAGACCCCAGTGACGACTGCAATGGCTCAACAAGGTGCTGCTGGCGTGGCCACAGCGGTAGCCGAAAGTGTTCAGTACCAGGGGCGCAAGGCCAGCCGCCAGGGCAGCGAGCAGCGCCGTCAGCAGATCCTCGACGCGGCCATGCGCATCATCGTGCGCGATGGCGTGCGCGGCGTGCGCCACCGTGCGGTGGCCGCCGAGGCCGGTGTGCCGCTATCGGCCACCACCTACTATTTCAAGGACATCGAAGACCTGCTCACCGACACCTTCGCCCAGTATGTCGAACGCAGCGCGGCCTACATGGCCAAGCTGTGGGAAAACACCGAGGTGCTGTTGCGCCAGCTGATCGCCAAGGGCGACGGCAGCCCCGGCGCCCGCGCGCAGCTGGCCGACGAAGTGGCGAAGATGGGCGCCGAGTACGTGCAGCGCCAGTTGCACAACCGCCGCGACTTTCTGATGGCCGAGCAGGCGTTTCGCCAGGAAGCGCTGCTGTGCCCGCGGCTGGCCGAACTGGTGCGCCTGCATGCGCAGATCCTGCTGCGCGGCACCTGCCAGCTGTTGCAGGTGGTGGGTTCGCGCCAGCCACAGCAAGATGCCATAGTGTTGACGGCCATCATCGAGCAGATGGAATATCAGGGCCTGCTCGATGCTGCACAACCCCAGGCCGAAGCGCAGATGCTCGCTATCCTTACCCGATACCTGCATCTGGTGCTGGCATCGGCCTGAGGCTCTACCTAATTCAAGGAGTATCGGATGAAAGCCTGGCGTGTGCTGTTGGCCCTGTCGTTTGTGCTGTTGAGTGGTTGCCTGGTGACGTTCAACGAGCCGATCCCGACCAACCAGCCGGCGCCCAAGGCCCTGCTCGGCAAATGGACCAGCAAGGACGCCTGGGGCGAGCCGCTGACGTTGCAGATCAGCCGCAGGGGCGACAACGCCTACAAGGCGGTGGCCACCGCCAAGGGCAAGAAGCCTGAAACCTACGCCTTCACCGTGGCCCGCCATGGCAACCGCTGGTACCTCTCGGCCGCCGTGCCCAAGCGCCTGGGGGGCAACTTCCTGATCGGCGGGTTCGAGGTGATCGACAACAAGCAACTGGTGATCTACAACCTGGATGTCGAGCAGATCAACCAGGCCCTGAAGAACAAGGAACTGAGCGGTCGCGCCATCGAGATACCGGAGGAAAACGGCCAGGGCGTGCTCATCGACAGCCCGGCGGCGCGGGTGCTGGCCTACCTGGACGACCCGGCCAACTCCGACCTGTTCATCGAAGTCGCACGTTTTCAGCGGGCCGGCAAGTAGGCTGGCCAACACAAGGAGTTTCGGGTGGACGAGTACCAGCAGACGATACGCACCCTGTCTGATCGCATTGTCCTGGCGCAAACCCCCATTCGCGTACTCGATGCGGTGAAATGGGACGACAGCATTCGCCAGGGTTTCCTCAAGGCCAAGGGCCGGGAAATGCCGGCCGTGGACCGCGCCTACTATCAGGGCAGGCCCTTGTCGTTCGACTCCAGCGCGGTGAAGCTCGAGTTCCAGAACATCGAGCGCGACATCACCCGCCAGCTCGGCCAGTTCAACCCGGTCGGGCAGATCATGCGGCGCATGTGCAAGGAATACCGCATGGTGGTGCGCATGCTCGAGGCGCGCGGCACCGAAGACTTCGGCCTGATTTCCCAGGAGCTTTACGGCGCCGCCTCCGACGCCTTCCATGCCGGCGACCCGACCCTGGCCGACCTGGGCCTGATGCTCTCGGACTACCTGAACAACATCGACGGGCGCGGCGACCTCAAGGACGAACCCAAGGACCTCACCGCCAAGCAGGCCGTGGAGCTGCTCCAGGGCCGCCTGAACAAGGTGTTCGGCGAGGCCGAGGAAACCATCCGCGTGTTCGAGTCCGACGGTATCGTCGCCGACGCGGCGGCGGGCGCCGACTATATCAAGATCCGCAGCGACGCGATGTTCAACAGCCGCGACGTGCGCGCGCTGGAGGTGCATGAAGGGCTGGTGCACGTGGGCACCACGCTCAACGGCCTCAACCAGCCGATCTGCACCTTCCTGGCCAAGGGCCCGCCCTCGTCGACGGTGACCCAGGAAGGCCTGGCGATCCTGATGGAAGTGATCGCCTTTGCCTCCTACCCCAGCCGCCTGCGCAAGCTCACCAACCGCACCCGCGCCATCCACATGGTCGAGCAGGGGGCGGACTTCATGCAGGTGTACGAGTTCTTCCGTGCCCAGGGGTTTGAAATGGCCGAAAGCTATGGCAATGCCAGCCGCGTGTTCCGCGGCTCGGTGCCCAATGGCCTGCCATTCACCAAGGACTTGTCCTACCTCAAGGGCTTCATCATGGTTTACAACTACATTCAGTTGGCCGTGCGTAAGGGCAAGCTGGAGCAGATTCCGTTGCTGTTCTGCGGCAAGACCACCCTGGAAGACATGCGCACCCTGCGCCAACTGGTCGATGAAGGCCTGGTGGAGCCACCCAAGTACCTGCCCGAGCAGTTCCGCGACCTGAACGCGCTGTCGGCCTGGATGTGTTTTTCCAACTTCCTCAACCACCTGAGCCTGGACCGGATTGAAGCCGATTATTCGAACATTCTCTGAGCACTGGCGGGTCGGCCTGCTGGCCGCGCTGCTGAGCCTGGCCGGCTGCAGTTCGCTGTTGTTCTACCCCGAGCGTGGCCTGCCGTTCACGCCCGAGAAGGCCGGGCTGGCCTACCGCGACGTGAGCCTGACCACCGAGGACGGCACGCGCCTGCACGGCTGGTGGTTGCCGGCCAAGGCCGGGGTGCCGGTCAAGGGCACGGTACTGCACCTGCATGGCAATGGCGGCAACCTGGCCTGGCATCTGGGCGCCAGCTGGTGGCTGCCCGAGCAGGGCTACCAGGTGCTGCTGGTGGACTACCGGGGGTACGGGGTGTCCCAGGGCGAACCGACCCTGCCGGCGGTGTACCAGGACATCGCCGCGGCGCTGGACTGGCTGCAGCAGGCCCCCGAAGTGCAGGGCAAGCCGCTGGTGCTGCTGGGGCAGAGCCTGGGCGGGGCGATGGGCATTCACTACCTGGCGCAGCATCCCGAGCAGCGCCAGCGCTTCAAGGCCCTGGTGTTCGACGGGGTGCCGGCCAGCTACCGCAAGGTGGGCCAGTTTGCCCTGAGCACTTCCTGGCTGACCTGGCCGTTCCAGGTGCCGTTGTCGTGGCTGGTACCCGATGGCGACAGCGCCATCGGGTCGATCGACCAGCTGAGCACACCGCCCAAGCTGTTCTTCCACAGCATCGACGACCCGATCGTGCCGTTGGCCAACGGCCTGGCGCTGTACCGCGCCGCGCCGCCACCGCGGGTTCTGCAACTGACCCGTGGCGGGCATGTGCAGACCTTCGCCGACAAGACCTGGCGCCAGGTGATGCTGCGCTTTCTGGATGACCCCGAGCATTTCAACGGGCTGCGGCGCTTGGCCGAAGTCCCCAATTACCCTGACGAGAAGTCGCAATGAGTGAAGAACGCAACGCCATCCCTCTGATCATTACCGGTATCTGCAGCATCATCGGTACGGTGGGCGTGCTCTGGTACTACGGCTACCTGCATTTCGCCAAGCCCCAGGATGCACTGTTGCTGGCCGACTACACCATGCTCAAGACGGTGCCGGGGGAGGACTACAAGATCTCGCTCAAGCCGGCGGCGCAGGTGGCGCAGTGCATCGATGGCGTGCTGGTGCTGTTCGACACCGAACAGAAGGGCCTGACCGGCGTGCTGGTGGACAACCGCAAGCAGGCGGTGCGCTGCATGGGGCAGGAGACGCCCCAGCAGGTCCAGCAGTAAGCGGTTCCCGGTACGCCGCGTGAACACCTGCGGCGTACCGGGCACGCGTCAGCTACGTGACGAAGGGCCCGGGCGCGGCTCGCGCAGAATGGTCCTGGTCAGTTCCATGCGGGCCTGTTCGACCCGTTTCATCAAGGCCTGGTAGGCCGCGCGGTATTCGCTGCTGTTGAGCGACAGCATGTCCGGCAGCGCTTCGTGCAGGCCCAGCCGACCACTCAGGTGCAGGATGTCGCGCAGGCGCGCCTGTTCATCCTCGCTCAAGGGCGGCGGCAGTTCTTCGTTGCTGACGGCGTCCAGGTATTCGCTGATTCGATCCCGCCAGCGGTTGACCTGCTCCAGTTGCGGTGACGCGGCAAAATCCAGGTAGCGCTGCCAGTAGGCCTGCCCATAGAGGTAGTCGGGCAACTGGCTCATCTGGGAGCGCAACACGGCCTCGCAGGCTTCATCGAGCATGGCCGGGGTAACCCAGCGGGTGTAGCCGGTGAAGGCCTGGGTGGCCGGCTGGTCGCGCAGCCCCAGGCGCGTGGTCAACGCTATCCTGAAGTGCAGTTCGATTTCGCTGTAGTCGATCTGGTGCCCCAGGCGGCGCCAGCCCGGCAGGTTGGCGCTGACATGCTCGCGCAGGCGCAGTGCGCGCCAATGGCTGATCGCCATGTCGATCAGTTCGCCCTCGGCTGCCGCATCGCCCACGCTGGCCAGCGCCAGGTCGGCGTGCAGCAGGTTTTCCAGTTGCGAGAACACCACCGCATCGCGGTCGATGCAACTCACCGCCTCGAGCGCCACCTCATACAGGGTTCTGCGCAGGTCCTGGCCGAAAGCCCCCCGGATCAATGCCTGGATTCGCGTGCGCATTGCCGTGTGCCTTGGCGGCAAGGCGTGCAGGCGGTCTTGGCGCAGCAGCAAGGCGAAGAACTCGATCACCGCCGAGCCGTTGTCTTCGAGCAATTGCCGGGCCCGTGCCTGATCGTCAGCGGACATGCCTTCGAACAGGCGCGGTGCGTCGCGCAGTGCCGTGGCGTGGCGCACCGAGGCCGGTTCGACGTCGGTGGAGCCCTGCGAGTCGGAGCTCCCGGCGCTGGATGCATCGGAGTCCTGCAGCGTGTTGCCCGTGGCGATCATGTCGTCCTCGAACCGCTGGCGCTGTGATTCGGGCAGGTACTCGTATGCCATGCGCAGGCCGCGTACAAGGCCGGCCCCTTCGGGCACACTGGTAATGGCCAGCCCGCGCAGGTCGGCGCTGTGCACCCGGGGCAGTCGCTCAAGGCCCGTGGGCCACTGGTCGACGGGCGAGGCCAGGTACGACAGGTCGAGCTCTTCCAGGGCCTGCAGGCGGGTCACGTCCGGCATGCGTGAAAGCGGGTTGGCGGACAGGTCGAGGCTGACCAGGCGCTGCAGGCCACCCAGATCGATGATGTCCTGTTCGCTCAAGCTGATGAGGTTCTGCGCCAGGTTCAGGGTGTGCAGGTGCGTTGCCTGCTGCAGTGCGGCGAAAACGCCCTGTTCGAAGCGCGCGCTCGAGCCCTGCAGGGTCAGAATGCGCAGCGAGTCGCGGGTCAGCAGACGGGTCATGTGCTGGGCCGTCCAGCTGAAGTCGGGCACGTCAATGTCGTTCAGGATCAAGGTCTGCAAGCCGCTCAGGGTGCCCAGTTCGGCCAGGCGAGTCGGGGTCAGTTGGGTACGCGACAGGTTCAGGTGACTGAGCCGGCGCAGGTTCTCCAGACCTTGCGGCAGCTCGGTCAGCGGCAGGTTGACCAGTTCCAGCCTGTACAGGTTCGGAAAGCGCTGCACGAAAGCTGCCAGGCCGTCGATGCGCGGTGTATCCAGGACCCTCAGCGCCACCACTGCCGGCAACGTCACCGACAACGGTGGCAACGCCTGCTGGCTGTCGATGCGAACCTCGTCCCGCCGACGCAGAATGCGGCATTCCCAGGCCCGCACCAGCTGCTGCGCCACCTCTGTGCGCTCGGCGCGGGCAGTGGCATCGGCACTTTGCTCGACCCACCGGTCCAGGCTGCCATCGAGTTGCAGGCGCTCCTGTTCCAGCTGTGTCACGTGCGCGCCGATGGGCTGGTTCTGGCTGAGCAGATGGGCGATGTAGGCATTGACGTAGCGGCGCGCAATGGGCAGCCGATGGTGGCTGATCAGGCGTTCGAGGCGGGTATGCAGTGGTTCGCGATTGAACATGTTCTGCTCGCCACGGCTGGGACTGCGTTGGGTCGGGGCATTGGCGGTGGTGGTCAACCAGCTTCTTTGCACCGGCAGGCCCAGCAGCAGACGGGCGCGGGTGGGGCGCGCCAGCGCCATTTCCATCAGGCGCTGGTGCAGGCGCTGCGGCTCGTTGAGTCCGAAGCCCAGGCGGGCGCTGCGCGACTCGCCCAGTGCATGCAGCAATGCGCGGTAGAACCCGAACTCGCTGGTGTCCTGGGCCAGCAGCACCTGGGTCGCGCTGATCGCGTGCCAGCCCTCGTCTTCATCCAGGTACACCGAGGTGGTATCGACATCGGTCTGGCCCAGCGCTGCAAGCGGGGTGCCGAACCGTGCGCCGCTGCGCAGCAGCAGCGCGGTACCGGCCGGCCAGTGGTCCAGGTGTTCGAGCAGGCGCACGGCCAGGATGAAGGTGTCCTGGTTGATCGAGGCCGGCTGGGTAAAGCCCTCCAGAGCATTGCTCAGGCGCGCGTCATGGTCGAGGGCACGCGCCTGCTCGGCCACGTCCAGAGGCAGGGGCAGCGGCGGGGTCGCCTGCAGCGGGGCATAGATGCGCTGGCGGTTTTCGTCCAGCAGTCGTTGCGCGACACTCAGTGGCAGGTTCGGATAGCGTTGCTGGAGCTCCAGCACCGCATGATCGGTATCCAGTTGTGCCAGTTCGAAGCGGTGCAAGGCGATCGCCCGATTGAGCCGTGGTGACCAGGCATCGTACAGGTCGGCCGGCGGCGGGTTGCAGCCAGTGGTGCAGGGGGTGGCGGTGTCGCCGGGGGTAGGGGTCGAATCGCCGCTGCGACGGGTTCGCCTCGATGCCGGTTCCTTGCCCAGATAGACGGCCACGGCCTGGTAGAAGGCCTGCAGCTGGGGCACATCATCGATTTCGGGTACCGCCAGCCCCTGGGCGATCAGGGCCATGCTGCGCGCTACCTGGTCCTGAATGCGTGCCCGCTGCAGCACATGCACCAGCAGCGCGGGCGCGGGTCGGTCGCGCAGGTACATCTGGCGCAGGCTTGAATTGTCAGCCCCGCTGACGCGCCCCAACTCCAGCAGGCGCGCATCGTCGAAGCCGGCCGCGAGCGGCCCCATGCGACGCAGCAGCGACAGGCGTTCCCAGCGCTGGGGCTGCTCGTGGCGATGGTGCCAGGCTCCGGCACCGTTGTGGTACAGAGGCGGGCAGTAGGCATCCTTGTCGGTGGGGTGGCGTATCTGCCAGTGGCCCTCGGGGGCCTGCTCCACCCGGTAGAACGCCTGGTTTATCATGATCGCCTTGTGCACGCCCTGGGTGTAGAGCCCCATGGCATCCGGTTGCCCGGTCGGGGAGCTGGCGGCGTCAAGGCGGTAACTGCTCAGGTCGGGTAGCCAGCGCCGATAGTCGGCGGGTGCCGGCTTGATCACACGCAGCGGTGTGACCCACTGCGAAGGTGCCTGGCCTTCGTCTTCCTCGGTGCAGCACAGGCCCGCGCCGGCGCCGATCAGCAGATGTGCTTCGAGAGCGCTGGCGAACGGGGTGCACAGGGTGTTCAGGCTGTCGGCCTGCTGCGGTGTGGTCGGGATCAGCAGGCGCGCATCGTCGAGCAGGCGCTCGATCATGTGCTTCTGCACGAACCAGCGCAGCCCCTGGTCCAGGGCGCTGGTGTCCATCGGCAGGTCCAGCATCGCGTCGCTGGCCTGCCAGCTGCTCACCACCCGCTGCTGGTGACGCAGGGGGATGAAGCGCAGAAAGTACTGCTGGAAGGCGGTGCTCGCCAGCGCGCCACGCAGGTTGGAAAAGAAGTGCGTGCGCGAGGGGTACTGCTTCAGCGGGTGCTGCGGGTGGCCCGGCATGTACGCGACGCACGGGGCATCGTCCACCGGCGGGCCGAGCAGAAGGATGCCGGGCACCAGCAGGTCGTCGAACAGCCTGAGCGATGCGCACACCGTTACATCCGGGCCGAAGTACGGGCCCTGTTGTGGGAACTCCACCGAACCGTCCGGATAGGCGCCGATGATCCACTCGAGCAACTGCCTGCCTTGTCTGCCCAGGTGGCCCCGGATGTGCGCGATGCTGTATTCCTCGCGCAGGGTCGCCAGGTAGGCATCCTGCTTGGCGTCAAGCAGCGTACGGCGCTGGAGCATGGCCTGCAGGTAGGTCAGGTAGACCTCGTCCAGGCTCCTGCGCTGCTGCACGCGATGGAACACCTGTGCGGTGACGGTGGCGAAGTCCTTCGCAGACAGGTCCAGAAGGTTGTAGGTGTACAGGCTCTGAACCTGCGCGAATGCCTGCGTTGCCCGCCGTCGGGCCAGTCGACCCAGTACCTGGTACTGGTGCAGCTGGCGTCGTTGCTCGGGGCTGGCCTGCTGCAGCCAGGCCGGTTGCTCCTGGGTTTCAAGCGGCGAGAACAGGGTATCGAATTGACGCACCTGCGCGTCGGTGTTGGAAGTGGGCATGGTGCACAGTCCTGGTGGAGGGGGAATGTGGCATTGATCCAGAGGCCCGGCAGGTGGCGGTGGTAGTTATTTGCGCAAGGGGCAGGCAAAAAAAATCCCGCCCTGTAACAGGCGGGATTCTGCGGGTTGCTCAGCCTGTCAGTAGGCTTTGCTTACCGAGCGTGGCGCTACCGGCTGGTTGTCGTTGGAGATGGTGACCTCCACGCGACGGTTCTGCGCACGGCCCGAGTTGCTGGAGTTGTCAGCCACCGGGAACTCCTTGCCGTAGCCCTGGGCCACGATGCGCGATGGGTCTACGCCGGCACGTACCAGTGCGGTGCGAACCGCGTTGGCGCGACGCTCGGACAGCGACTGGTTGTAGCTGGCAGAGCCCTTGCTGTCGGTGTAGCCCTCGACGATCACCTTGCGGTCAGGGTTTTCCTGGAGGAACTGCGCCAGGGTGGTGATGTTCGGCAGGGCGCTGCTTTTCAGGTTGGCCTTGTCGAAGTCGAACAGCACGTCGCCGAAGGTCACCAGGGTGCCGCGTTCGGTCTGCTTGGCGTTGAGGCTGTTCTGCAACTGCTTGATTTGCGCATCACGGGCATCCAGGCGGGCCTGGGCGCGTTTGGCGGCAGCACTTTTCAGGTTGTTCTCGGCGTCACGCAGGGCGATGGTCTGCTTGGCCACTTCCACGCGCTGGTTGGTCAGGTAGGCGAGCTGGTCGACTTTCTTCTCGTCTTCCTTGTTCATGTAGGCCTGGTCGGCCTTGTTCAGCCAGTCTTGCGCGTCCTTGGTTTCCAGAGCCGCGACCTTGCTCGCCTGCGGGTTGCTCTGCAGGGCGGAGAAGTTGGTGCGGGCGGATTCCAGGTTCGGGTTAGGCGGCGTGGAGCAGGCAGCCAGACCAACGCTCAAGGCCAGAAGGGCGGGGATCATCACGTGTTTACGCATAGTGGGTCATCCTTTATCGATTACGAATGCATGGGTCGGTGAGGCGAGCGGCTTACTGCACGCTGCGCATGCCTTCCTCACGCAGGTCCTGCACGCCCTGGTTGGCGTCCTGCACCGCTTTTTCGGCCTTGGCCGCCTGGGCTTTGCGCTCGGCGACGCGAGCGTCCCATTCGGCCTGTTCGGCCAGGCGCTTGGCCTCGTCGTACTTCTTGTCATGCATGGCGATTTCAGCTTGTTTGAGCTTGTCCTGAGCCGCCTTCATTTCCACCGCCGCGAACTCGGTACCGCCCGCGCTGACGGCGGAGTTCACCGCTGACTGCGTTACGGCGTACTGCTCGGTTGGCGGATTGCCTGCGCAGCCGGCCAGAACCAGGCTGCTGCCCAATGCCAGCGCAGCCAGCTTGAGCCCGCGCAGTTGGGTGAAGGAGGTTTTTTCGGTGCGGGTCTTCATGGTGGTCAACTCCATTGGATCACTCCTGATGAACAACGAATTCCGTAACAATCCATCGGCATGGCCCGTCAGCCTGGGGAACACGATATGCCCGTAGCTTAGGGGTTTTGCCGTAATGGCTATTGGCTGTGACCGAAGCGTTTTTTGAATAGTTCAGAAAAAAGTCTCGCCTTATCGTGTTTTTATCTGACTGATCGGTCAGTAGGTTTTCGGGGGAACTTTGCAGCGCGTGCGTAGTACGCGTGCCTGTATGGGTATAGACGGGGTTTGTGGTTCGGGCCATCAAAGGGTCTTGAATGCGGAGTTCTCGAGGCGGCTGCACGGCCCGTTGCAGAGGCCTGCGGGCTGTGGCGCTCCACAGCGCAGCCCGCAGCCGGCCAGCGGATCACTAGTGCGCCGGCCCGTCCTTGCGCTCACTCATGTCGCGCAGGTAACGGCGTGACAACGCCAGAAACCGAGGGGTGGGGCCGACGTCTTCGTAGAGCGGATTGTCTTCCTCGTCGGTGGCGATCACCTGCTGGCCCTTCACATACGGAAAGCTCGCCTCAAGCTCCTCCAGCGCCGCGCCGAGCAATTCGCCCAGCAACTCTTCGGGCCGGCGCTTGGGGTACATTTCGCTCAGCGCCGCCAGGCGCGCCGCCGCTTCGACGTCCAGGTGCAGGACGTGGCCGGTGGCGCTCAACGGGCCCTTGGCGCTGTGTTCCCAATGCTCGGCTAAATCACGGATCTTCATGGTGGCCTCCCACAGGTGGATGTGTTCGTTAGAGCATCGCCACCGCACATAGTTTGGTTGCATCGCCCACCCGGCTTGAAAGCCCAACCTCGACGGGGCACTCTGGACCCAGAGCTGTTTTCCCAGGATGCGGAGGCAAGGCTGATGACCGATATCGATGTGCGCTTGCGAGAAGATGTTCACCTGTTGGGCGAGTTGTTGGGCGACACCGTGCGCGAGCAGTACGGCGAAGCCTTTCTGCAAAAGATCGAAGACATACGTCGCAGCGCCAAGGCCGACCGCAGCGGCAGTGCCGAGCAGCTGAGTTCGACCCTGAACGACCTTGCCGAAGACGAACTGCTGCCGGTGGCGCGGGCCTTCAACCAGTTCCTCAACCTGGCCAACATCGCCGAGCAGTACCAGCTGATTCGCCGTCGTGATGCCGACCAGCCCGCGCCGTTCGAGTCGCGCGTGCTGCCCGAGCTGCTGGCCCGGCTAAAGGCCGCCGGGCACAGCGACGACGCCCTGGCTCGCCAGCTGGGCAAGCTCAGCATCGAGCTGGTGCTGACCGCCCACCCGACCGAAGTCGCGCGCCGTACGCTGATCCAGAAGTACGACGCCATCGCCGCGCAACTGGCCGCCCAGGACCACCGCGACCTGACCCCCGCCGAACGCGACCAGGTGCGCCAGCGTCTGCAACGGCTGATCGCCGAGGCCTGGCACACCGAAGAGATCCGCCGTACCCGGCCGACCCCGGTGGACGAAGCCAAATGGGGCTTCGCGGTGATCGAGCACTCGCTCTGGCACGCCATCCCGCATCACCTGCGCAAGGCTGACAAGGCGCTGCACGAGGCCACCGGCCTGCGCCTGCCGCTGGAGGCTGCGCCGATCCGCTTCGCCTCGTGGATGGGCGGCGACCGTGACGGCAACCCCAATGTCACTGCCAAGGTCACCCGCGAAGTACTGCTACTGGCGCGCTGGATGGCCGCCGACCTGTTTTTGCGCGACATCGATTCGTTGGCCGCCGAACTTTCGATGCAGCAGGCCAGCGAGGCGTTGCGCGCCAAGGTCGGTGATTCGGCCGAGCCTTACCGCACCCTGCTCAAGCAACTGCGTGATCGCCTGCGGGTGACGCGGGCCTGGGCCCAGAGCTCGCTGGCCAGCCCGCAGCCGGCCCCCGCCGAGGTACTGCACGACAACCGCGACCTGTTCGAGCCGCTGTTGCTGTGCTTCGAATCGCTGCACGCGTGCGGCATGGGCGTGATCGCCGATGGCCCGCTGCTCGACTGCCTGCGCAGGGCCGTTACCTTCGGGCTGTTTCTGGTGCGCCTGGACGTGCGCCAGGACGCCGCCCGGCACGCCGACGCACTCAGCGAGATCACCGAGTACCTGGGCCTGGGGCGCTACGCCGACTGGGATGAAGACGCGCGTATCCGCTTCCTGCAGCAGGAGCTGAGCAACCGCCGGCCGCTGCTGCCTGGCGACTTCAAGCCCCAGGCCGATACCGCCGAGGTGCTCGCCACCTGCCGCGAGGTGGCCGCCGCACCTGCCGCTTCGCTGGGTTCCTACGTGATCTCGCTGGCCGGCGCCGCTTCCGACGTGCTGGCCGTGCAACTGCTGCTCAAGGAAGCCGGCGTGCGCCGGCCGATGCGCGTGGTGCCGCTGTTCGAAACCCTGGCCGACCTGGACAACGCCGGCCCGGTGATGGAACGCCTGCTCGGCCTGCCGGGCTATCGCGCCAGCCTGCACGGGCCGCAGGAGGTGATGATCGGCTATTCCGATTCGGCCAAGGATGCCGGCACCACTGCGGCGGCCTGGGCGCAGTATCGTGCCCAGGAAACCCTGGTGCGCATCTGCCGTGAAGAACAGGTCGAACTGCTGCTGTTCCACGGTCGCGGCGGCACCGTGGGGCGTGGTGGCGGCCCGGCGCATGCGGCGATCCTGTCGCAGCCGCCGGGCTCGGTGGCGGGGCGCTTCCGTACCACCGAGCAGGGCGAGATGATCCGCTTCAAGTTCGGCCTGCCGGACATCGCCGAGCAGAACCTCAACCTGTACCTGGCTGCGGTGCTGGAGGCGACCCTGCTGCCGCCACCGCCGCCGCAACCGGCCTGGCGCGAACTGATGGACCAGCTGGCCGCCGACGGCGTGAAGGCCTACCGTGGCGTGGTGCGCGACAACCCCGAGTTCGTCGAGTACTTCCGTCAGTCCACCCCGGAACAGGAACTCGGCCGCCTGCCACTGGGCAGTCGCCCGGCCAAGCGGCGCGCGGGCGGCATCGAGAGCCTGCGGGCGATCCCGTGGATCTTCGGCTGGACCCAGACGCGCCTGATGCTGCCCGCCTGGCTGGGCTGGGAGGCGGCGCTGAACAACGCGCTGGCCCGTGGCCAGGGCGAACTGCTGGCCGAGATGCGCGAACAGTGGCCGTTCTTCCGCACCCGCATCGACATGCTCGAGATGGTGCTGGCCAAGGCCGACGCCGACATCGCGCGCTTCTACGACGAACGTCTGGTGCAACCGCAACTGCGACCTTTGGGTGCACATCTGCGCGACCTATTGTCGCAGGCGTGCCAGGTGGTGCTGGGTCTCACGGGGCAGCCGGTGCTACTGGCGCACAGCCCTGACACCCTGGAATTCATCCGTCTGCGCAACACCTATCTGGACCCGCTGCATCTATTGCAGGCCGAGCTGCTGGCACGCTCGCGTGCACGCGAAGCCGCTCTGGACAGCCCCTTGGAACAGGCGCTGCTGGTGACTGTGGCGGGTATTGCGGCAGGTCTGCGCAACACCGGTTGAGGGCGGGGCAGGGGTGGCGCGCCAGTGCCCGGCGCGCGCCCCGAGCACCCGGGCGAAGCGGTTTCGCCCCCGGTTGCGCCGGGCGCAACCCGGGCACGAACGGGCCTCACGCAGTATTTTTTTCCGACTTTCGACCGCTTGTGTGGTCCGGGTGCGCTGTGTATCTTGAGCAGCCTTTTGACCGATTTGCGGTCATCACCCGATTCTTGGGATTGGCCCTGAGTGGCGAATCCATTGATTTGCTTATAAAAAATTGAGGAGCACAAGATGCGCGTAATTCTGCTGGGAGCTCCCGGGGCCGGTAAAGGTACTCAGGCAAAGTTCATCACCGAGAAGTTCGGTATTCCCCAGATTTCCACCGGCGACATGCTGCGTGCCGCGGTCAAGGCCGGCACCCCGCTGGGTCTGGAAGCCAAGGCGATCATGGACGCCGGCAAGCTGGTGTCCGACGAGCTGATCATCAACCTGGTCAAGGACCGCATCGCTCAGGCCGACTGCGCCAAGGGTTTCCTGTTCGACGGTTTCCCGCGCACCATTCCCCAGGCTGAAGCCCTGGTGAGCGCCGGCGTCGAGCTGGATGCCGTGGTCGAGATCGCCGTTGCCGACGAAGAGATCGTCCAGCGTATCGCCGGCCGCCGCGTGCACGAAGGTTCGGGTCGCGTGTACCACGTGGTCTACAACCCGCCGAAGGTTGAAGGCAAGGACGACGAGACCGGCGAGCCGCTGATCCAGCGCAAGGACGACACCGAAGAAACCGTGCGTCATCGCCTGTCGGTCTACCACGAGCAGACCAAGCCGCTGGTGGACTTCTACCAGAAGCTGTCGGCTGCCAACGGTGGCAAGCCCAAGTACAGCCACATCGAAGGCGTGGGCTCGGTCGATGCCATCACCGCCAAGGTGCTGGCCGCTCTGAGCTGATCACTGCTCGGATGTGCACACAACGGCCCGCTTGCGGGCCGTTGTTGTTTATAATGCCGTTCTTTTTTCTTGCCCCCTGGAACCCCCGATGACCACCTTGCTGGCCCTGGATACCGCCACTGAAGCCTGCTCCGTTGCCCTGCTGCATGACGGCAAGGTGCTCAGCCACTATGAGGTGATCCCGCGCCTGCACGCGCAGAAGCTGCTGCCGATGATCCAGACGATGCTGGCCGAAGCGGGCATCGCCCTGTCGGCCGTCGATGCGATTGCCTTCGGCCGCGGCCCCGGCGCCTTTACCGGGGTGAGGATCGCCATCGGCGTGGTGCAGGGCCTGGCGTTCGCCCTCGAGTGCCCGGTGCTGCCGGTGTCCAACCTGGCGCTGCTGGGCCAGCGCGCGTTGCGCGAGCACGGCGCCGAGCAGGTGGCGGCGGCGATCGATGCGCGCATGGACGAGGTGTACTGGGGCTGCTACCAGCAGCAGGCCGGCGAAATGCGCCTGCTGGGCAGCGAGGCGGTGCTGGCCCCCGAACAGGTCAGCCTGCCGCCGGGCGCGGCCGGCGACTGGTTCGGTGCCGGTACCGGCTGGGGCTACGCCGAGCGCCTGCCGGTGGCCGTCAGTGGCCAGGACGCCGGCATGCTGCCCCACGCCCTCGACCTGCTGACCCTGGCGCGGTTCGCCTGGGACCGGGGCGAAGGTATTGCGCCCGATCTCGCCCAACCGGTGTACCTGCGCGACAAGGTGGCCACGCCCAAGGCGCGGTAAACCGCTGGTCGTCTATCGCCGTTGCGCATAAACCTTTTGCTCGATATGTGGTCCAGTTATCAGTCGGGCATTTGCGAAGTCTCTCAGGTGCCGCTAAATTGCCATCATTGCTCCTGAGTAATCGTTCATGCGTGTCGACGGCTTCTCTTCCCAGTCCTATCCGATCAAGCGCCCGCTGCGCAAGCCGCCGGTGCGCGAAGAGGACGTGGACGAAGACCTGCCGGGCGAGTTCGAGGCGCAGCCGTCGCCATCAGGTGCTGCAGGCGGCGCCAGCCGCAGCGGCCTGCCGGTGCGCCAGCAGGACATGATCTTCCCGCGGGCGCGCAACAAGCGCACCGCCCAGGCCCTGGCCAGCTACCTGACCACTGCCGGCTTCGTGGACTGGGAGATGGAAGTGCTGGGGTTGGACCTGTACATTTGAGGCATGACGCCTTTACCTTACTTTCTCGGTTGCCCGTCCTGGAGTGAAAACGCCTGGCGCGAGTACCTATACCCCGCCGACGCCAGACCCAGCGACTTTCTCGGCCTCTACTGCCAGGTGTTCAATGCGGTGGAGGGCAACACCACATTCTATGCGCGCCCCGCGCCCGCCACCCTCGAACGCTGGGCGCAGATCATGCCCGCGCACTTTCGCTTCACCGCCAAGTTCCCCGGCGACATCAGTCATGCAGACGACCTGCGTCAGCAATGCGTGGCCGCGCAAACCTTCATCAACCTGCTCAAGCCGCTGGGCGCCCGTGTGGCGCCCTACTGGTTGCAGCTGCCTGCCAGCTTCGGTCCGGCACGCCTGGGCGAGCTGGTGGCGTTCATCGACGAGGTGGACGTGCCGCTGGCGGTGGAGGTGCGCAACAAGGCCTTCTTCGCCAAGGGTGAGGAGGAACGTCTGCTCAATCGGCTGTTGCTCGATCGCGGCGTCGAACGCATCTGCCTGGACCCGCGTGCCCTGTTCAGTTGCACCTCGCGCGATCCGGGCGTGCTGCATGCCCAGTCCAAGAAACCGCGGGTGCCGCCACGCCCTGCCGCCTTCAGCCAGAGCCCGCAGGTGCGCTTCATCGGCCACCCGGAACTGGCGGCCAACGAGCCGTTTCTGCTGCCGTGGCTGGACAAGGTCGCGGCCTGGATCGAGGAGGGGCGCACCCCGTACGTTTTCCTGCATACTGCCGACAACCGCCTGGCAGCCGCGCTGGCGCAGCGTTTTCATCAGGGCCTGATGGAGCGCCTGCCCGGCTTGCCGGCCTTGCCTGAACTGCACAGGGCGCCCGCAGCCGAGCAGCTTGGCCTGCTCTGACCGCCCCGTACCGCCTGCTCTGGAGTCGTGATCATGGATGTGCAAACCCTGCGTGCCGAAGCCTTCAAGGCGCTGCATGAACGTGATGGCGCCTTTGTCATCCCCAACCCCTGGGATGCAGGCTCGGCCAAGCTGCTGGCCAGCCTCGGCTTCGAGGCGCTGGCCACCACCAGCGCCGGCCTGGCGTTCTCGCTGGGGCGCCCCGATGCCGAAGGCGCCATGAGCCTGGAGGAAACCCTGGGCAACGCGCGCAGCATCGTCGATGCCACCGCTCTGCCGGTGGCTGCAGACCTCGAGAACGGCTTCAGCGATACGCCCAAGGGCTGCGCCGAGGCCATCCTGCAGGCCGCCGCTGTGGGGCTTGTAGGCGGCTCCATCGAGGATGCCAGCGGCAACCCGCAAGAGCCGATCTATGGCTTTCATCAGGCAGTGGAGCGCGTCGAGGCAGCCGTTGCGGCGGCGCGCAGCCTGGAGTTCCCGTTCACCCTGTGTGCCCGCGCCGAAAACCTGCTGCACGGGCGCCTGGACCTGGACGACACCATCAAGCGCCTGCAGGCCTTTGCCGAGGCCGGTGCCGATGTGCTGTACGCGCCGGGCTTGCGCAGCGCCGAGGAGATTCGCCAGGTGGTGCAGGCCGTGGCGCCCAGGCCGGTCAACGTGCTGATGGGGCTGAGCGGGGTGGACCTGAGCGTAAGCGACCTGCAGGCGCTCGGGGTCAAGCGCATCAGCGTCGGCTCGTCGCTGGCGCGTGCGGCCTACGGCGCATTCTTCCACGCCGCCGAACGGATCCAGCAGCAGGGCCGCTTCGACTATGCCGAACAGGCGCTGCCGTTCGACCAGCTCAACCAGTTGTTCAGGCGCTGATCGTCCATGCGGGGAGTGGGCATTTTCCTGGTGATAGCGATGGCTGCGGGGTTGGTGGCCTGGCAACAGGGCTGGCGCCTGCCGGCTGCCTGGAACCCGTGGGCGGTGCTGGACGTCAAGGCGCCCCCGAACCTGCTGACCCCCTACAAGCTGAGCCGCCTGCAGGATGACCCCAGGCTTTGCGAACAGGCCCTGGCCACCTCGACGCTGCGCTACAGCAAGCAGGCCGACAGCGCGCCAGATGTGGCCTGCCCGCTGCACAACGTGGTGCGGGTGCAGGGCTCGGGCGTGCGCCTGAGCAGCAGTTTTCTGGCCAGTTGCCCGGTGGCGGTGGCCTTCGCGCTGTTCGAGCGCCACGGCCTGCAACCGGCCGCGCAGCGTGCATTCGGCCAGGCGGTGGTGCAGGTCGATCACCTGGGCAGTTTTGCCTGTCGCAATATGTACGGGCGCAAGGAAGGGCGGCGCAGCCAGCATGCCAGCGCCAATGCGCTCGACATCGCCGGGTTCAGGCTGGCCGATGGGCAGCGCATCGAGGTGCTGCGCGACTGGCCGGGTGAGGGGGTGAAGGCAAAGTTTCTACGCGAGGTGCAGGCTGGCGGCTGCGACAGTTTCAACACGGTGCTGGGGCCTGACTACAACGCTGCCCACCGCAACCACTTCCACCTGGATATGGGCTTCTGGCAGATCTGCCGTTAGGCGGCGATGCGCACGTTGTTCAGTACCACCGGACGGGCCCAGCTGAGGTCGAACTCCAGCTCCGACTGCTGCTTGAGCAGCGTGGCCTGGTCGAACGGCTCCGGCGCCGGGTCGAGCAGGCTGGCTTCCAGCTCCGCGATCGGCAGGTGCAGCGGGTAGGGTTGCGGCGCCGGGCCTGGCTGCGGCAGCGGATGACCCTGGCTCATCACCACCGGGCGCACCCAGTTGTTGCTGATGTCCAGCTGGCGCTGCTGCTCCACCAGTTCCAGCGCGCTGAATGGCGGCGCAGGCTTGTCCAGCAGGTCCAGTTCGAATTCGGCAATCGGCAGGAACAGCGGCTCGGGCGGGGCGACGATGGTGTCGTGCACGTCGCACAGGCGCTGGCTGTGGATCTGCGCCAGGGTCTGGCTGCCGGCAATCGGTTCGCCGGTGACGGTGTCGACCTCGGGGACCGCCAGCTGACCTTCCTGCGCACCTTCACCCTGCTGCTCTGCCAACGCCTGGGCAAAGAAGTCCTGCCACAGGTGGCTGACGCCGCCGAGGGTCTGGGTGTTGTGCCGGGCAAAGTCGCCGACGGGCGACAAATAACCGGAAGGGAGCTGAAGAATGTCTGACATGGCAGTCGAAGGCTGTCCGGGTCTGGCAAAATAGCGATTACTGCGGTTATCGGCACAGGCCGGCAATCATTTAATTTTTTTGTGTGGGGAAGGTGAGCGGTGGAGCAACTGGCGGACGGCGGTATCCGGGTCGAGGCGTTGGCTGCCGAGTATCAGGCACAGGCCGAGCACTGGGCGGTGCGCCTGGGCTTGCCGCTGCAGGATGCGTCGGCGGCCTTTGCCGTGCAGGTGGGCGAGACCGGCCTGCAGATCCAGCAGTTGGGCCCGCAGGCACCGGGCCCGGTGCGGGTGGATTTCGTCGAGGGCGCGGCGGCCCATCGTCGGGTGTTCGGCGGGGGCAGCGGGCAGATGATCGCCAAGGCGGTCGGCATCGCTCAGGGCGTGCGTCCACGGGTGCTGGATGCCACGGCAGGGCTGGGCAAGGACGCCTTCGTGCTGGCCAGCCTGGGCTGCCAGATGCAACTGATCGAGCGCCAGCCGCTGGTGGCGGCGCTGCTCGAGGATGGCCTGGCGCGTGCGGCAGCGGATGCCGAGGTGGGGCCCATCGTGGCCCGCATGCAGCTGCTGGCAGGCAACTCCATCGAGCGCATGCGCGACTGGCAGGGCGAACCGCCGCAGGTGATCTACCTCGATCCGATGTTCCCGCACCGCGACAAGAGCGCCCTGGTGAAAAAGGAGATGCGCGTGTTCCGCCCGCTGGTGGGCGATGACCTGGATGCCCCGGCACTGCTGGAGGCCGCCCTGGCCCTGGCCAGCCACCGGGTGGTGGTCAAACGCCCGCGCAAGGCGCCGATCATCGACGGGCCCAAGCCCAGCCATAGCCTGGAAGGCAAGTCGAGCCGCTACGACATCTACCCCAAGAAAGCCCTCAAGCCCTGACTAGGGGCGGTAGGCCCGTAAAAACACCGCCACCACGTCCTGCACATGTGCCTCGGCAGCCTCGGCGTCCAGCGCCGGGGAGTAGCCGAGCAGCAGGCGATAGTTCGGCGCCCCCTTGAGCAGGCAGAAGAAGTGCTCGGCCGCCCTGGCCGGCTGCTCGATACGCAGCAGACCATGCTGGTCGACGCGCTGCAGCAGTGCCTCCATCTCGCGCAGCACGCGCAACGGGCCGGCTTCGAAGAAGATCTGGCTGAGCTTGGGGTCCTGGGTGCCCAGGGCCATGATCAGGCGGCTGAGCTTGACCGATTGATCGCTGTTGATCAGCGCCTGGAAGCCGCGCCCGATGTTCAGCAGGACCTGCTCCACCGACGTGCCTTCGGTCAGTTCGAAGAACAGTTCGGGCAACTGGGCCGTGCAGGTGGCCACGATCGCCGAGGAGAACAGTGTCTCCTTGTCGTTGAAGTGGCTGTAGACCGTCAGTTTCGAAACCCCTGCCGCATTCGCGACCGCATCCATGCTGGTGTTGGCGTAACCGTGGGTGAGAAACAGGGCTTTGGCCGCCTCGAGGATGGCCTGGCGCTTGGCGAGGTCCTTGGGCCGGCCGGGGCCGTTGGGGGCGCTGGTTTCGTTTGGCATGAATGACACGTACAGGTTCGTTAAGGGGTACAGGGTACACCGTGGTCACCGCCTGGGGGCTGCAATCTGCGCTTTGAACGCCTATCAGCGCCAGTGATGGCGGGTGGAAGTGGCTATTTCGGCTCCACGGAGGGCCCAAGCGGCAGGTCCAGGTGTCAGTTCGGTGCGTGCGACGACCCTGAAATTTCTGTCCGACAATCGCTTCCCGGCGCCGTTGCGCTGATTTACTATACCCGCCGGTATAAATATTAGATGCGCTACTCACGGAAGGTTCTCGATCATGTTGCGCCATGCCTTGCCCCTTGCATTCCCGCTTACCCTTGCCTTGCTGCTGAGCGGCTGCGGGCAGGAGAGTCCCCCGCCAAGCACCCTGCGCCCGGCCATGGTGGTGCAGCCGCAGCTGTCCACGGCGGCGGTCGACAGCTACCCCGGCGAAGTGCGCGCCCGGCTCGAGCCGGAGTTGGCGTTTCGTATTCCCGGCAAGGTCAGCAAGCGCCTGGTGGAGGAGGGCCAGCGGGTCAAGGCCGACCAGCCATTGGCCGAGCTCGACCCGCAGGACGTGCGCCTGCAGCTGGAGGCCAGCCGCGCGCAGATGGCAGCGGCCCAGGCCAACCTGAGCCTGGTCAAGGCCGAGCGCGACCGCTACCAGACCCTGCTGGAACGCCAGATGGTCAGCCGCTCGCAGTTCGACAACGCCGAAAACCTGTACCGCGCAGGCCTGGCGCGAGCCAACCAGGTGCGCGCAGAATTCGATGTGGCCGGCAACCAGGCCGGCTATTCGGTGCTGCGCGCGCCACAGGACGGGGTGGTGGCCAAGCGTCAGGTCGAGGTGGGCCAGGTGGTGGCTGCCGGGCAGACCGTGTTCACCCTGGCCGCTGATGGCGAGCGCGAGGTGCTGATCAGCCTGCCGGAGCAGAACTTCGGGCGCTTCAAGGTCGGCCAGCCGGTGTCGGTGGAGCTGTGGTCGCAACCGGATACGCGCTTCGAGGGTCGCATCCGCGAGCTGTCGCCGGCCGCCGACCCCCGTTCACGTACCTTCGCTGCGCGCATCGCGTTCGCGGCCGGCAAGGTACCCGCAGAACTGGGGCAGAGCGCACGGGTGTTCATCCAGCACGCCGAGCAGGTGCCGCTGGCGGTGCCGCTGTCGGCCCTGAGCGCCGAGAACGGCCAGACCTACGTGTGGCGGGTGGAGCCTGACAATACGCTCAAGCGCACCGTGGTGCGGGTTGGCGCCTACGGCCAGGCCAGCGTGCCGGTGCTCGAAGGCCTCAAGCCCACCGATTGGGTGGTGGCGGCTGGCGGCCATGTGCTGCACGAGGGGCAGCAGATACGACCGGTGGACCGGTCCAATCGCGTGGTGAATCTGGCGGCCAAGGAGTAAGTCCCGATGGGTTTCAACCTTTCCGCCTGGGCGCTGCGCAATCGCCAGATCGTGCTGTTCCTGATGGTGCTGCTGGCCCTGGTCGGCACGCTTTCGTATACCAAGCTGGGCCAGAGCGAAGACCCGCCGTTCACCTTCAAGGCCATGGTGATCAAGACCAACTGGCCGGGGGCGAGCGCCGAGGAAGTCTCGCGCCAGGTCACCGAACGCATCGAGAAGAAGCTGATGGAGACAGGCGAGTACGAGAAGATCGTCTCGTTCTCGCGCCCTGGTGAGTCCCAGGTCACTTTCATGGCCCGCGACTCGATGCATTCCAAGGATGTTCCCGAGCTGTGGTACCAGATCCGCAAGAAGGTCGCGGACATTCGCCACACCTTGCCGCCGGGTATCCAGGGGCCGTTCTTCAACGACGAGTTCGGCACCACGTTCGGCAATATCTATGCACTGACCGGTGAAGGCTTCGACTACGCGGTGCTCAAGGACTACGCCGACCGCGTGCAGATCCAGCTGCAACGGGTAAAGGATGTGGGCAAGGTCGAGCTGCTCGGCCTGCAGGACGAGAAGATCTGGATCGAGCTGTCGAACCTCAAGCTGGCGACCCTGGGCCTGCCGCTTGAAGCTGTGCAGCAGGCGCTGGAGGAACAGAATGCGGTGACCACCGCAGGCTTTTTCGAAACTCCCAGCGAGCGCCTACAACTGCGCGTGAGCGGGCGTTTCGAGACGGTGGAGCAGATCGAGCAGTTCCCCATTCGGGTGGGCGAGCGCACCTTCCGTATCAGCGATGTGGCCGATGTGCGCCGCGGTTTCAACGATCCGCCCGCGCCACGCATGCGCTTCATGGGCGAAGACGCCATCGGCCTGGCGGTATCGATGAAGGCCGGTGGTGACATCCTGGTGCTGGGCAAGGCCCTTGAGGTCGAGTTTGCCCGTATCTCGGCCAATCTGCCGGCCGGCATGCAGCTGCGCAAGGTGTCCGACCAGCCGGCCGCCGTGAAAACCGGGGTAGGCGAGTTCGTGCAGGTGCTGGTGGAAGCACTGGCCATCGTGCTGCTGGTGAGCTTCTTCTCGCTGGGCATGCGCACCGGCCTGGTGGTGGCGCTGGCGATTCCGCTGGTGCTGGCGATGACGTTTGCCGCGATGTATTACCTCGGGATCGGCCTGCACAAGATTTCCCTGGGGGCGCTGGTGCTGGCGCTGGGGCTGTTGGTGGATGACGCGATCATTGCGGTGGAGATGATGGCGATCAAGATGGAGCAGGGCTTCGATCGCTTCAAGGCCGCCAGCTACGCCTGGACCAGCACCGCCTTCCCGATGCTCACCGGCACCCTGATCACCGCGGCGGGCTTTCTGCCGATTGCCACGGCGCAGTCGGGCACGGGCGAGTACACCCGCTCGATCTTCCAGGTGGTGACCATTGCCCTGATTGCCTCGTGGATCGCCGCCGTGGTGTTCGTGCCGTACCTGGGCGAGCGGCTGCTGCCAGACCTGGCCAAGCTGCACGCGGCCAAGCACGGCACCACCGATGGCGCCACCGACCCCTATGGCACGCCGTTCTACCAGCGTGTACGGCGGCTGGTGGGCTGGTGCGTGGCGCACCGCAAGACGGTGATCGTGGCGACCCTGGGCCTGTTCGTGCTCAGCGTGCTGTCGTTTCGCTTCGTGCCCCAGCAGTTCTTCCCGGCCTCCGGACGGCTGGAGCTGATGGTCGACCTGAAGCTGGCCGAGGGCGCCTCGCTGAGCAACACCGCCGAGCAGGTCACGCGCCTGGAGGCCCTGCTCAAGGAGCGCGCCGGCATCGACAACTATGTGGCCTACGTGGGCACCGGCTCGCCGCGCTTCTACCTGCCCCTGGACCAGCAGTTGCCGGCGACCAGCTTCGCCCAGTTCGTGGTGCTGGCCAAGACCATCGAGGAGCGCGAGGCGCTGCGCAGCTGGCTGATCGAGACCCTGAACGAGCAGTTCCCGGACCTGCGTTCGCGGGTCACGCGCCTGGAAAACGGCCCGCCCGTGGGCTACCCGGTGCAGTTCCGGGTCACCGGCGAGCACATCGAGGAGGTGCGTGCACTGGCGCGCAAGGTGGCGGCCCGGGTGCGCGAGAACCCGCATGTGGTGAACGTGCACCTGGACTGGGAAGAGCCGAGCAAGGTGATCTACCTGAGTATCGACCAGGACCGTGCCCGGGCCCTGGGGATCAGCACCGCGCACCTGGCCAAGTTCCTGCAAAGCTCGCTGACCGGTTCGTCGGTCAGCCAGTTCCGCGAAGACAACGAGCTGATCGAGATCCTGCTGCGCGGCACGCGCCAGGAACGCACCGAGCTGACCAACCTGTCGAGCCTGGCGGTGCCCACCGAGAATGGGCGCAGCGTTGCGCTGTCGCAGGTGGCGACGCTGGAGTACGGCTTCGAGGAAGGCATCATCTGGCACCGTAATCGCCTGCCGACGGTGACGGTACGTGCCGACATCTATGGCAAGGAGCAGCCGGCGACCCTGGTCAAGCAGATACTGCCGACCCTGGAGCCGGTGCGTGCCGAGCTGCCGGATGGCTACCTGCTGGAAGTGGGCGGTACGGTGGAGGACTCGACCCGCGGGCAGAACTCGGTGAATGCCGGGGTGCCACTGTTCATCGTGGTGGTGTTGAGCTTGCTGATGGTGCAGTTGCGCAGCTTCTCGCGCACGGTGATGGTGTTCCTCACCGCGCCATTGGGGCTGATCGGGGTGGTGCTGTTCCTGATGGTGTTCCGCCAGCCGTTCGGCTTCGTGGCGATGCTGGGCACCATTGCGCTGTCGGGGATGATCATGCGCAACTCGGTGATTCTGGTGGACCAGATCGAGCAGGACATCGCGGCCGGGCTGGACCGTTGGCAGGCGATCATCGAGGCCACGGTGCGGCGCTTCCGGCCGATCGTGCTGACCGCGCTGGCGGCGGTGCTGGCGATGATTCCGCTGTCGCGCAGCGTGTTCTTCGGGCCGATGGCGGTGGCGATCATGGGCGGGCTGATCGTGGCCACGGCGTTGACGCTGCTGTTCCTGCCGGCGCTGTATGCGGCGTGGTTCAAGGTGCGCAAGCCCTGAGAAGGCGTTCGCCGGCAAGGCCGGCTTCTACGGGGGCACTGCGCATCCTGTAGGAGCCGGCCTTGCCGGCGAAGGGCCCTAGAGGGCGCCGAAGACCTTCTTGGCCAGGCTGGTAGCCGCGGCCGCCGGGTTCTGGCGGATCGTCGCTTCCTGCTTGCCGATCATCTCGAACAGGCCATCCAGCGCCTGCTCGGTCACATAACCCTCGACGTTGGCGTTCTTGCTGTCCAGCAGGCCCAGCGACGAGGCCTGCCCGGCAAAGCTGTTGTACTGCTTGGCCAGGCCGACCTGGTCGGTGGCCTGCTTGACGATGGGCAGGAACTTGGCACGGATCTGCTCGCGGCTGGTCTTGTTCAGGTACTGGGTGGCCGAATCGTTGCCACCGCTGAGAATACCCTTGGCGTCGGCCACGCTCATCTTCTTGACCGCATCCACCAGCAACGCCTGGGCCTGCGGTACTGCCGCCTCGGCCGCCTTGTTCATGCTGGCCTCGAGCTGGTCGACCTCGGCGCCCATGCCGAATTTCTTCATGGCCTTGGCAGCCTTGCCCAGGTTGCCCGGCAGCTCGATGCGCACGTCCGGGTTGTTGCTGAAGCCGCCTGGGGTGCCCAGTTGCTTGACGGCAATCTGCGCACCCTGGGTCAGGGCATCCTTGAGGCCCCCGGTGGCGTCCTTCTGCGACAGGTCGCCGAGTGACAGCGCCAGCGCACTGGCCGACAACAGCAGGCCGGCACACAGGCCGGTAAAGGTAAGAGCAGGGCGGAACATGGCAGCATCCTTATCCAAAGGCAAAAAGGGGATCAGCGAACGGCGTCGACCTTGATTCGTACAGGCTGGGCGTCGCTACCGTCCAGCTGCACGCCGTGGTGTTCGGTGTTGATGAACAGCAGCTTGCCGTCCAGCTCGATGCGCGCGCTCACAGCATAGCGGTGGCCCGGCTTGACCTGTGCCGGGTCGTAGCTCAGGTGAAACGGCAGGGGCACCTGGCCTTTTACCGGGCCGCTCTGGTTGGCCAGGGTGACGGCTGGCGCATCGGCCAGCGACACGTCCTGCAGGCTGACGCTCAGGGTGGCTGCCGGTGGCAGGGCGATGCGCTGCAGGTAGAACACCTCGCCGTCCAGGCTGGCCTTGGAGGGTGACGGGGTGCTGCTGCAGGCGGCCAGCAGGCTGCCCAGCACAGCCAGGGTCAATTTCTTCATCGTGTACTCCTGTTCAGACTTGTTGCTCGGTGTGTTCGGTGGTTTCGTCGCTGCGCTGCAAGGCCACCTGGCGGATCGACAGGCGCACCTCGGCCGACAGCACGCGCTTGGCGGCGCCTTCGGCCAGCTCGCTGAGTTTTTCATGGTAGCCGAGCTTGCCCGCCGCATCCGGGCGCAGCACGCCCTGTTCGATCTGGGTCTGGATGAAGTGGCGGAACAGGCTCTTGTCGAAGAATTCCGGGGCGTTCAGGCCATGCAGGATCGACAGGCGCTGGGCCATGACCACGCACAGGTCTTCCAGCTCTTCGGCGCTGAGGGTGTGCTGGCCGCTGTTGAGCAGCAGCGCGGTGGCCATGTAGAAGCGCTGCAGGGTCTGGGTGATGGCCCGCGCCAGCAGGGTCAGCAGCACGAACTGGCGCGAACTCGGGGCCGGGCGCAGGTACACGCCGTTCTCGAAACGCAGCAGGCCCTGTTCGACGAATGCCTCCAGCCACTGGTCGATCACCCCGTCGAGCTCCTGGGCATCCCAGCGGATGAACAGCTCCGACTGCAGATACGGGTACAGCGCGTGGGTGTAGCGGCCGATCAGTTCGCGGCTGATGCGCGAGCTGCTCTGGAAGAAGCTCGCCAGCAGCGCCGGCAGGGCGAAGATGTGCAGTACGTTGTTGCGGTAGTAGGTCATCAGTACCGCGTTGTTTTCATCCAGGTACAGGATGCGCCCCAGCGCGTCCTGCTGCTCGGCCAGCAGGTCCATGCCGCGCACGTGGCCGATCAGCGCCAGGCCGTCGCCTTCGGGCAGGGTGGTATGGGCCGAGTAGGGCACCTGGCGCAGCAGCGCCAGGTACAGGTCCAGTACCCGCGCCAGGGCGCGTTCGTCCAGGGCCAGGCGGCTGGTGGACAGCAGCGCCAGGGCCACTAGGTTGACCGGGTTGATCGCGGCGGCCTCGTTCAGGTGCTGCGCGACCTTCTCGCCCAGGCGCGAGGTGGTTTCGTTGAGCCAGGCCGGGCGGAACTGCGGGCTGTGGTCCTGTTCGCGCCAGCCCGGTTGCTGCTGGTCGAGGAAGCTGGCCAGGCGGATCGGCTCGCCGAAGTTCACGGCCACCTGGCCGAAGCGCTGCTTGAGCGCGCCGATGACCTTGAAGATGTCGAAGATCGATTCCTTCTTCTTGCTCGCCCCGCGCAGCTCGCCCAGGTAGGTGCGGCCTTCGAGCACGCGCTCGTAGCCGATGTACACCGGCACGAACACGATCGGGGTGCGCGAGGAACGCAGAAAACTGCGCAGGGTGATCGCCAGCATGCCGGTCTTGGGCTGCAGCATGCGCCCGGTGCGCGAGCGCCCGCCCTCGACGAAGTACTCCACCGGGAAGCCCTTGGTGAACAGGGTGTGCAGGTACTCGTTGAACACCGCGGTGTACAGCGGGTTGCCCTTGAAGGTGCGGCGCATGAAGAACGCACCGCCGCGGCGCAGCAGGCTGCCGATCACCGGCATGTTGAGGTTGATGCCGGCGGCGATGTGCGGCGGCGTCAGGCCGTTGCGAAACAGCAGGTACGACAGCAGCAGGTAGTCGATGTGGCTGCGGTGGCAGGGCACGTAGATCACCTCGTGCCCCGGCGCGATGCCTTGCACCTGTTCGATATGGTTGACCTTGATGCCGTCGTAGATCTTGTTCCAGAACCAGCTCAGCACCACTTCGAGGAAGCGGATGGCGGTGTAGGTATAGTCCGAGGCGATCTCGTTGCCATAACGCAGGGCCTGAGCCTCGGCCTTGGCCAGCGGGATGTTCTCGCGCTGGGCCTCGTCGCTGATGGCCTGGCGTACCAGCGGGTCGTGGATCAGGCCCTTGACCAGGTTGCGCCGGTGCGAGATGTCGGGGCCGATGACGGCGGTCTTGAGGTTGCGAAAATGCACCCGCAGCAGGCGCTGGGCCATGCGCACGGTGCGTTCGTGGCCCTTGTTGTGCTCGACCAGCTCACGCAGATGGATCGGCGCGGAAAACTGCACGCGGGTCTTGCGCCCCAGGATCAGCACGGTGAGCAGCCGGCGCAGGCGCCCGGTGACGGCCCAGCTGTCGGCGAACAGCAGCTTCCACGGGCTCGATTCGCTGGCCGGCGACTGGCCCCAGAACACGCTGACCGGAATGATCTGCGCGTCCTGTTCGGCGTGCTGGCTGACCAGGTTGACCAGGCGCGTCAGCGTCGGCGGTGCGCCGCGCTTGTCGTGGCGGCCCAGCCAGTCGGGTTCGGGGGTCAGGTAGAAGAACGCCGCCGGCTCCATCACCGGGCCTACCGCCACGGGCAGCACCGGGCGCGGAAGCCCGGCTTTGGTGCATTCGCGGTCGAGCACGGCCAGATCGGTGAGCGCGGGTGATTGCAGCACGTAGAACACCGGACGGCTGCGGTCCAGGTTCAGCGAGAAGGATGACTGGTTGATGGTTTCGGAGCGCACCCACAGGTACAGCAGTCGGCGCAGGGCGCCGAAGATCAGACGGCGCAAGGGGGAACGGGTCATTCGGTAGGTGCCCTGGGTAATGGGATTCGAGCAGATGCTCGGTAGGTTAGTGTGCCGTATCCGCGCAAGTTCAGCAAAAAGCGCCCCGGTCATGAAAATTGTTGAATGGCTGCGTTATAGTCGGTCCGCCACTTGCAGGACAAATCCGCAAGCGGCGTAGGTGGGGCCTGGTGAGGCCCTGCCGACAAGGCGATTCCAAAATAAAAATCCGGAGTAGTTCAGATGTCGTCTCGTGAGACTGGAAGTGTGAAGTGGTTCAATGACGCCAAGGGATATGGCTTCATTCAGCGTGAGGGCGGTGCGGATGTGTTCGTGCATTACCGCGCGATCCGCGGTGAAGGGCATCGCACCCTGCTGGAAGGGCAACAGGTCGAGTACAACCTGACCCAGGGCCAGAAAGGCCTGCAGGCCGAAGACGTAGTGGGGCTGTAAAGCGGCAGGCGCCAGCCTTGCTGGCGATGGGCTGCGCAGCAGCCCCTTGGCCCGGCGATGCCGGGCTTCGCCAGCAAGGCTGGCGCCTAAGCAAAGCCGGTCAACGGCTCAACTGGTACGCCAGGTGATCTCTTCCTCGCCATCGGCGCTGATGCGGATCCAGCGGTCGGCGTCTTCTTCACCTTCCTCTTCCACCCAGCTACCCGGCGCGCAGCGTACTTCGACATTGAGTGCGGCGAATGCGGCGCGGGCGCAGGCGATGTCGTCCTCCCACGGGGTCTGGTCGCTTTCCAGGTACAGGCTGTTCCATTTGCCCACAGCCTTGGGCAGCCAGGTAACAGGTACGTTACCGGCCTTGCACTTGTAGGTCTGGCCCTTCTGCTGCCAGTCGCTGCACGGGCCGAGGGCCTGGCCCAGCCAGGCGGCGATCTGCTTGTGATCGACGTCGGCGTCCTTCAGGTAAATCTCGATATCGGGTTGGCGCATGGGGCTCTCCGGGTGCGGCTCAGTCTTGGCGCACAAAGTAATCGTAACGCATCGATACCGTCACCTCTAAGGGCTCGGGGTGATCGATGACGGCCGCGCGTCTTTCTGCGCTGGCGCGCCAGCCATGGGGGGTCATGGCCAGCAGGTTGGCGCGGTCGGCCGGGGCCGCCAGGCTCAGGCGAAACTCCAGCACTTCGCCGTGGGCGTGGTGCATGCCCTCGGGCACCAGGGCCAGGTGCTTGTCGTCGGCATAGTCGCGCACTTCATCGTACAGCCGTTCGCGCAGCTCCATCAGGTGACCGCGGGTGGGGCCGACCCGCATCAGGCCGCCGCCGGGGCTGAGCAGGCGCCTGGCTTCCTGCCAGTCCAGTGGGCTGAACACGCTGGCCAGGAACTGGCAGCTGGCATCGGCCAGTGGCACCCGGGCCATGCTCGCCACCAGCCAGGTGAGTGCCGGGTTGCGCCGGCACGCACGCTTGACCGCCTCGCGGGAGATGTCCAGGGCATAGCCGTCGGCCTGGGGCAGGGCGTCGGCCAGTTGCGCGGTGTAGTAGCCTTCGCCGCAACCGATGTCCAGCCAGCGCGCGGGGGCGCGCTCGGCCGCAAGCTCGGCCAGGCGCCGTGCCACCGGGGCGTAGTGCCCGGCATTGAGGAAGTCGCGACGTGCCTCGACCATGGCCTGGTTGTCGCCAGGGTCACGGCTGTTCTTGTGCTGCACCGGCAACAGGTTCAGGTAGCCCTGGCGCGCCCGGTCGAAGCGGTGCCCGGCAGGGCAGCCGACACCGTTGTCCAGGGCGCCGAGCGCGGCGCTGCAGATGGGGCAGATGAGCATCAGGCGAGCAACCGGGTCAGGGTCTGGTAGTAGATCTCGCTCAGCACGTCCAGGTCGCTGGCCAGGACCCGCTCGTTGACCTGGTGAATGGTGGCGTTGACCGGGCCCAGTTCGACCACCTGGGTGCCCAGGGTGGCGATGAAGCGCCCGTCGGAGGTGCCGCCGCTGGTGGAGGCCTGGGTGTCGCGGCCAGTCACGGCCTTGATGCTGGCCGACACCGCGTCGAGCAGGTCGCCCGGTTCGGTGAGGAACGGCAGGCCCGACAGCGCCCAGTCCACCTGCCAGTCCAGGCCGTGCTTGTCGAGGATCGCCGCCACGCGGGCCTGCAGCCCTTCGACGGTCGACTCGGTGGAGAAGCGGAAGTTGAACAGTGCGGTCAGCTCGCCTGGCACCACGTTGGTGGCGCCGGTCCCCGAGTTGAGGTTGGAGATCTGGAAGCTGGTGGGGGGAAAGAAATCGTTGCCCTCGTCCCAGTGCTCGGCGGCCAGTTCGGCCAAGGCCGGGGCGGCCAGGTGGATCGGATTCTTAGCCAGGTGCGGGTAGGCCACGTGGCCCTGCACGCCACGCACGGTGAGCCTGGCGCCAAGCGAGCCGCGACGGCCGTTCTTGACCACGTCACCGACCAGGGTGGTGCTCGACGGCTCGCCGACGATGCACCAGTCCAGGCGTTCGTTGCGCGCCGCCAGGCGTTCGACCACGGCCTTGGTGCCGTGATGGGCCGGGCCTTCCTCGTCGCTGGTGATCAGGTAGGCGACCTTGCCCTTGTGGTTCGGGTAGTCGGCGACGAAGCGCTCGGTGGCCACGATCATGGCGGCCAGGCTGCCCTTCATGTCGGCCGCGCCGCGCCCGCAGAGCATGCCGTCGGCGTCGATCAGGGCGTCGAACGGGTCGTTGGCCCAGGCCTGCACCGGGCCGGTGGGCACCACGTCGGTGTGGCCGGCGAAGCACAGTACCGGGCCGTCGTCGCTGCCGTGGGTGGCCCAGAAATTGTCGACGTCTTCGATGCGCATCGGTTCGAGCATGAAGCCGGCATCGCCCAGGCGCTGCATCATCTGTTTCTGGCAGTCGAAGTCCAGCGGGGTCACCGAGGGACGACGGATCAGGTCGCAGGCCAGTTCAAGGGTAGGCGAGAGGTCGGCTGGGGCCGTCATGAAGGACTCCGGGGTGCAAGGCTGGGGCAAAAAGAAGGGGCGTTATCTTATAGCAAAAGTGCGGGGAAGGGACTGTGGATCTGTGCTGTCTGTGCGGGCCTATCGCGGGTCAAGCCCGCTCCCACAAGGTACTGCGCAATCCCTGTGGGAGCGGGCTTGGCCCGCGATGGCGGTTTATCAGGCGGCAGGTGCGGGCTGCGTGACATCCGCAGGCTTGGGCAGCGACGACAGCATGGCCATGATCAGCGCCGCCAGGTACGGCAGCGACTGCACCAGCAGCATGGTCACCCAGAAGCGCATGTCGTTGCTCGGCAGGCCCTGCACCAGGTAGATGCCCAGCGCCGCGCCCCACAGCAGCAGCATGATGAACAGCTCCTCGCGGGCCTCTGCCAGTGCCACCAGCAGCCCGTGGCTGTCGGCGTTCTTCGGCGTGCGGAAGAACGGAATGCTGCTGGTGAAGAACCCGTACAGCACCGCCTTGGCAATGGTGTGCGACAACGCCAGCCCTGCCAGCGCCGCCGAGAACGCGTCCTTGAGGTTGACCCCTACCGCGCGGCGGTACAGGAACACGATCTTGCCCACCTTGAACACGAACAGCGCCAGCGGCGGGATCGCGAAGATCAGCAGCGGCGGGTCGACCCGCTGCGGCACGATGATCATGGCCGCCGACCACAGCAGCGCACCCACGGTGAAGAAGATGTTCATGCCGTCGGCGATCCACGGCAGCCAGCCGGCCAGGAAGTGGTAGCGCTGGCCGCGGGTCAGCTGGGTGTCCTTGCCGCGCAGCAGGCTGGAGGTGTGGCGCTTGATGATCTGGATCGCGCCGTAGGCCCAGCGAAAGCGCTGCTTCTTGAAGTCGATGAAGGTGTCGGGCATCAGGCCCTTGCCGTAGCTCTCGTGGGAATAGGCCGCCGAGTAACCCTTCTCGAACACGCGCAGGCCCAGTTCGGCATCTTCGCAGATGCACCAGTCGGCCCAGCCGAGCTCTTCGAGCACCGAACGCCGGGTCATGGTCATGGTGCCGTGCTGGATGATTGCGTCACGGTCGTTGCGGGTGACCATGCCGATATGGAAGAAGCCCTTGTACTCGGCGTAGCAGAGCTTCTTGAAGGTGCTTTCGTTCTGGTCGCGGTAGTCCTGCGGCGATTGCACCACGGCGATCTTGGGGTCGGCAAAGTGCGGCACCATGTGCTTGAGCCAGTTGCGGTCGACACAATAGTCCGAGTCGATCACCGCGATCACTTCGGCGTCCTTGGCGGTGTGCGGGATCAGGTAGTTCAGGGCGCCACCCTTGAAGCCGGCCAGCGGTGCCACATGGAAGAACTTGAAGCGCTCGCCCAGCAGCTCGCAGTGGGCCTTGAGCGGCTCCCACACGGCCGGGTCCTTGGTGTTGTTGTCGATGATCAGCACTTCGAAGTCCGGGTAGTCCAGCGCCGCGAGGGCATCGAGGGTCTGCTTGACCATCTCCGGGGGCTCGTTGTAGCACGGCACATGCACCGACACCTTGGGCCGATAGGCGCTGTCGGCCTCCACCGGCAGGAACAGCCGGCGGCGCTTGTGCGTCCATACCGCCTCGGCCAGTTCATGGGCCTCGGTCAGGAGCACGATGAACACTCCCAGCGCGCCGAGCGCCAGCAGGAAACCCACGGTGAGGCTGAACCAGGTGCTGTACTGCTGGCTGTAGTCATAGCCGATCCATACCAGCACCGAGCCGCACAGGAACGCGATGAAGGTCAGGAAGGTGCGCCCGCGCTGGCGCAGCGCCGAGCCGTCGATCAGCAGCAGGGTCAGCGACAGCATCGCCAGCACCACCGAGCCCACGGCCAGCACGCGCCACTGCGGAATGGCCACCACCGGGCCCTCGAAGTTGAATTTCTGCTGGCGCGCGGCATTGAACACGCCCCAGTAGGCGCCCACCGAACCTTCGTCACTGGCTTTCCAGGGCTGGTCGTAGGCTTCGATCACGAAGTAGTTGTAGCCCTGGCGGTTGAGCAGGTTGACCAGGCTGCGCAGGTAGATGGCCTGATCCGCCTGGGTGGCGTCGGCACCGCCGCGCATGCGGCCATTGCTGGGCCAGCCGACCTCGGACAGCAGCAGCGGCTTGCGCGGGAACAGTTGCTTGAGCTCGCGGGCGCGGTCGAGCACGAACTGCTCGGCCTGGCTCACCGGGATGAATTCCCAGTAGGGCAGGATGTGCGCGGCGATCAGGTCGGCGTGCCCGGCAAGCTCGGGGTTTTCCTTCCAGATGTGCCACTGTTCGCTGGTGGTGACCGGCACCTTCACTGCGGCGCGCACGCGGTCCATGTAGTCCATCAGGGCCTGGGGGGTGACCTCTTCGCGAAACAGCGCCTCGTTGCCGACCATCACCCGCACCACGCTGCGCGAGGTGTTGGCCAACTGGATGGCGGTCTCGATTTCGCGCTCGTTGCGTTCCAGGTCGGGGCTGATCCACACACCCAGGGTCACGCGCAGGCCGAACTCTTCGGCCAGACGCGGGATCAGCGCCTGGGTGCCTTCCACCGTATAGATGCGGATGCTGTCGGTCAGCTTGCTCAGTTGCTCGAGGTCTTCGCGCAGCTCGGCTTCGGTCGGGTACTGGCCCTTTTGCGGGCTTTCGCCCAGGCGAAAAGGCGAATACGAGAAGCCGGAGATCTGCTCCGGCCAGTCGGGGGCGGACACCGGGCGGTTGATCAGTGCCCAGAACCCGGTGAATAGCGCGGCAATCGCCATGACGACCACCAGGTTGATACCAAATTTACGCGATGACATAGATATTTCGGGTTCCGAAAAGTGGAACGGGCAAGCGCCGGCGGGCACGGATCCTACGCACCAGGCAGGTAGCGTGGTATAGGAAACGGGTGCATGTAGCGCTTGGATTTTCCTCAGATGCTGAAGTTCTGAAGCCCGTACAATTGCCGTCCAAAGCAGGGTTTGCACCGGTCATTAAAGCAGGGTTGGCGCCAGGTTTACCAATTCATGGCAATCAGTGCGTCGGTTGCGGGCTGTCATCCTGCGTTGTGGGGCCTATAATGCGCGCCGGTTTTTTCAGGGTTGGGCCATGAGTACAGAAGATCCACGCTTTGCCGGTGTTGCCCGGTTGTATGGCCAGCAGGGCTTGCAGCGCCTGCGCGAGGCGCATGTGGCGATCGTCGGCATCGGCGGTGTCGGCTCGTGGGCGGCCGAGGCCATGGCCCGCAGCGGCGTTGGCGAAATTTCGCTGTTCGACCTGGATGACGTGTGCGTGAGCAACACCAATCGCCAGTTGCATGCGCTGCAGGGCAACGTGGGCAAGCCCAAGGTCGAGGTGATGGCCGAGCGCCTGCGCGCAATCAACCCGGACTGCAAGGTGCACGCGGTGGTGGACTTCGTCACCCGCGACAACCTGGCCCAGACCATCACCGACCATATCGACTGCGTGATCGACTGCATCGACAGCGTGATGGCCAAGGCTGCGCTGATTGCCTGGTGCAAGCGGCGCAAGATCCAGGTGATCTGCACCGGCGGTGCGGGCGGGCAGCTCGACCCCACGCAGATCCAGGTGGCCGACCTCAACCGCACGGTCAATGACCCACTGGCCTCCAAGGTGCGTTCGACGCTGCGCCGCGACCACGGGTTTTCGCGCAACGTGAGCCGCAACTACGGGGTGCCGTGCGTGTTCTCCACCGAGCAGTTGCGCTATCCGCTGCCCGATGGCGGTATCTGCCTGCAGAAGAGCTTCGTCGGGGACGGGGTCAAGCTCGACTGCTCGGGCGGTTTCGGCGCGGTGATGATGGTGACGGCGACCTTCGGCATGGTGGCTGCCAGCAAGGCCGTGGAGAAACTGGTGGGTGGCAAGCGCCGCCCGGCCGATCGCGTAGCGGCTCAGGCGCCGGCGGCGAGCTGAGCCATGCGCCGCAGCACGGCGTTCAGGCCGTTGCTGCGGGACGGCGAGAGCTGTCGTCCAAGGCCCAGGGCGGTGAACCAGGCGGGCAGGTCCAGCTGCTGCAGCTGGCTGCCGGTCAAGCCGTCGGCCCGCACCAGCAGCAGCGCCAGCAGGCCGCGCAGCAGCCGCGCATCGCTGGCGGCCTTGAAGTGCCAGCGACCGTCGGTTTGTTCGGCCACCAGCCACACCTGACTTTCGCAACCGTGCACGCGGTTGGCCTCGCACTGCTGCGTCGCGTCCAGGGGGGGCAGGCGCTCGCCCCATTGCATCAGCAGGCGGGCGCGCTGCTCCCAGCCGGCAGCCTGTTCGAATACATCCAGCGCCTCGCGGGCGGCGTCGGGCAGGCTCATCGCAGCAGCTCCAGGGCCTGGTCCAGGGCGCTGAAGAAGCGCTCCAGGTCGTGGGAATCGTTGTACAGCGCCAGCGACACGCGGATCGCGCCATCCAGGCCCAGGCTGTTGACCAGCGGCATGGCGCAGTGATGACCGGCCCGCACGGCGATGCCCTGTTCGGTCAGCAGGTGCGCAAGGTCGGCATTGTGCACGCCCTCGACCACGAAGCTGGCCAGGGCCAGTTGCGGCACGCCCAGTATCCGCACCCCTTCACGATCGTTGAGGCCGCGCAGCAGATGGCGGTGCAGGGCGGCTTCATGTTCGACCACGCTGGTGGCGTCGAGGCTGGCCAGGTAATCCAGGCTGGCACCCAGCCCGATCACGCTGGCGATCGGCGGCGTGCCGGCCTCGAAACCCAGCGGGGCGGCGCGAAAGCTCGACTGCTGGTAGCCGGCCAGTTGCACCATCTCGCCGCCGAACTGCCAGTGACGCAGCAGGCCCAACGCCTCGCGGCGCCCATAGAGCACGCCAAGGCCGTCCGGGCCATACAGCTTGTGACTGGAAAACACATAGAAGTCGCAGCCCAGTTGCTGTACATCGTGACGCCCGTGCACCACGCCCTGGGCGCCATCGACCACGCTGAGGGCGCCCTGGGCGCGGGCGTGGTCGAGCAACGGTTGCAGCGGCTGCCAGGTGCCGAGCACATTCGACAACTGGCTCACCGCCAGCACGCGGGTACGCGGGCCGATCAGTTGCAGGGCCGCCTCCAGGTCGATATGCCCGTTGGCGTCGAGGGGCAGGATCACCAGCCTGAGGCCGCGGCGCTGGGCCAACTGCTGCCAGGGCAGCAGGTTGGCGTGGTGCTCCAGGGCGCTGACGGCGATCTCGTCGCCCGCCTCCAGGCGCCATTCCAGGCCATAGGCCAGCAGGTTGAGCGCCGAGGTGGCGCCATGGGTGAACACGATCTGCTGCGCATCGGCGGCATTGAGCCAGGCGGCGACTTTTTCGCGGCTGGCCTCGAAGGCCTGGGTGGCGAGTGCGCCGGGCAGGTGCTGGGCCCTGTGCACGTTGGCCGCACCCTGGGTGTAGTAGTGGCTCAGGGCGTCGAGCAGGTGCTGGGGTTTCTGCGTGGTGGCAGCGCTGTCCAGGTAGGTCTGGTGCTGGCGTTGCAGGGCGGCGATGGCAGGGAAGTCTGCGCGCCAGGGAGAGGGCTGGAACATGATGTGTAGGGCCTGATATCGGGTCTGGCAGAGGGCCAGACCCGATCGTACCACTTAGTTGTGGGCGTGCAGCGCTTCGTTCAGCTCGATGGCCGACTTGTGGGTCTTGCACTCGACCGCGCCGTTTAGCGAATTGCGGCGGAACAGCAGGTCGGTCTGGCCAGCCAGGTCGCGGGCCTTGACCACCTTGACCAGCTCGTTGTTTTCGTCGAGCAGGTTCACCTTGGTGCCGGCGGTGATGTACAGGCCGGCTTCGACGGTGTTGCGGTCGCCCAGCGGGATGCCGATACCGGCGTTGGCGCCGATCAGGCAGCCTTCGCCGACCTTGATGACGATGTTGCCGCCGCCCGACAGGGTGCCCATGGTGGAGCAGCCGCCGCCCAGGTCCGAACCCTTGCCGACGAACACGCCCGCCGAAACGCGGCCTTCGATCATGCCCGGGCCTTCGGTGCCGGCGTTAAAGTTGACGAAGCCTTCGTGCATGATGGTGGTGCCTTCGCCGATATAGGCACCCAGGCGTACGCGGGCGCTGTCGGCGATACGCACGCCGCTCGGCACCACGTAGTCGGTCATTTTCGGGAACTTGTCGACCGAGAACACTTCCAGCAGCTCGCCCTTGAGGCGGGCTTCGAGTTGCTGCTCGGCCAGTTCGGCCAGGTCGATGGCGCCCTGGCTGGTCCAGGCCACGTTCGGCAGCAGCGGGAAGATGCCGGCCAGGCTCAGGCCGTGGGGCTTGACCAGGCGGTGCGACAGCAGGTGCAGCTTGAGGTAGGCCTCAGGGGTGGAGCTCAGGGTGGCGTCTTCGGCCAGCAGCGTGGCCACCAGCGGCTTGTTGCTTTCGGCCAGGCGGGTCAGCAGTGCAGCCTGGGCGGCGTCGACGCCCTTGACGGCCTCGGCCAGTTGCGCGGCCTGGGCGTTGCTGAACGCGATGGCCTGGTTGCCGCCTTCATAGCCCAGGATCGGGGCGACGGCTGCGACCAGCTCGGCGCTCGGGGCGAGCAGTGGCTGTGCGTAGAAGACTTCCAGCCAGGCGCCTTGACGGTTTTGAGTGCCGACGCCGAAGGCCAGGCTGAACAGTGAAGTGGACATGCGGTTACCTCTTGCGAAATTGAGTGAAGGCGTCGCGGTTCAGCGCAGGGCTGCCGCGTACAGGTCCGGTTTGAAACCGACCAGGGTCTTGCCGCCCAGGTCGAGCACCGGGCGCTTGATCATCGAGGGTTGTGCCAGCATCAGCTCGACGGCCTTGGCCTGGTCGAGGTCGGCCTTCTGCGCGTCATCGAGCTTGCGGAAGGTGGTGCCTGCGCGGTTGAGTACCACCTGCCAGCCGTGCTCGTCGCACCAGCGGTTCAGGTGGTCCCGGTCTATACCCTGGGTCTTGTAGTCGTGAAAGTCGTACTGGATGTGGTGTTCTTCAAGCCAGGTACGGGCTTTCTTCATCGTGTCACAGGCTTTGATGCCGAAGAGAATATAAGCCATTGAACGTTAAGGGCGCGCGGGTATTCCCGCAGCCGCCCCGAAACTCCTCGAAGAATGGGTGGGCTGGATTATGCGACAACATCGGGCAGGGCGCCACGGCTGGCGCCGCCCAGTTGCCGCGCCTGAATGAACTGCACCCCGGCAGCCTGCATCTGTGCCATCGCCGCCGCGCAGGAGCCTGCGGTATCGATGGCCCGGCAGGCGTCCAGCACCACATAGGTGGCAAACCCTTCGCGGCGTGCGTGCAGTGCCGTCCAGGCCACGCAGAAGTCCAGGGCCAGGCCGCACAGGAACAGCGTGTCGATGCCGCACTCGCGCAGGTTGCCGGCCAGGCCGGTGGGGGTGGTCTGGTCGGCTTCGGTGAACGCCGAGTAGCTGTCGACCTGGCGGTTGCCGCCCTTGCGCACGATCAGCTGTGCGTGGGCAATGTTCAGGTCCGGGTGAAACTGTGCGCCGGGGCTCCCTTGAATGCAGTGGTCGGGCCAGAGTGTCTGCGGCCCGTATGACAGTTCGATGACCTCGAACGGATTCTTGCCCGGGTGGCTCGAGGCGAACGAGGCGTGCCCGGCCGGGTGCCAGTCCTGGGCCAGCACCACGCGCTCGAACTGGCGGCCGAGCTGGTTGACCAGCGGCACGATCTCGTCGCCACCGGGCACCGCCAGGGCGCCGCCGGGGATGAAATCGTTTTGCACATCGATGACCAGCAGCGCACGGTTGGGGCTATCGTGGGTCAATAGGGTCGACGCGGGGGTGATCATGCGAGGCTCCTCATTTGTAGCATTGTGTTACAGATTGCCGGCGGGTCTGCGACTTAGGTGGAGCGGTTGTGTTCATGCAGTTCCCGGTAACATGTTGTTTCAATGGCATAACCCTGGCCGTTGAGCGTATTTGAAACTGAACAGGAAAAACACGCCGTATGCAGTCAGCCTATACCGTTCTCATCCTGCTGATGCTGGTCAGTGTCTCGAAACTGGTGGGGCGATTGATCCCGCTGCCACTGCCGCTGGTGCAGATTGGTGCCGGTGCGCTGCTGGCCTGGCCGACTCTGGGCCTGCACGTGGCCCTGGACCCTGAGCTGTTTCTGTTCCTGTTCTTGCCCCCGTTGCTGTTCTCCGATGGCTGGCGCATGCCCAAGCGCGAGTTCTGGCGCCTGCGCGGGCCGATCCTGACCCTGGCGGTGGGGCTGGTGCTGTTCACGGTGGTGGGGGCCGGCTATTTCATCCACTGGATCCTGCCGAGCATACCGCTGCCGGTGGCCTTTGCCCTGGCCGCCGTGCTGTCGCCCACCGACGCGGTGGCGGTGTCGGCAATCAGCCAGGATCGCCTGCCCACCCCGTTGATGCACATGCTGCAGGGTGAGGCGCTGATGAACGATGCCTCGGGCCTGGTGACGTTCAAGTTTGCGCTGGTGGCGGCGATCACCGGGGTGTTCTCGCTGGCCGAGGCCAGTGTGACCTTCGTGCTGGTGGCCGTGGGTGGCCTGGCCATCGGCGTGGCGCTGAGCTGGTTGGTGGGGCGCCTGCGGGTGTGGATGATCGCGCGCGGCTGGGACGACCCGGCCACCCACGTGGTGTTCATGCTGTTGCTGCCGTTCGCCGCCTATGTGCTGGCCGAGCGCCTGGGCGCCTCGGGCATTCTCTCGGCGGTGGCGGCGGGCATGATGCAGAGCTGGCTTGACCTGCTGCCGCGCCAGACCAGCACGCGCCTGCTCAACCGCAGTGTGTGGTCGCTGCTGGAGTTCGCCTTCAACGGCCTGATCTTCCTGCTGCTGGGCCTGCAACTGCCCGATATCGCCAAGGCGGTGACCAGCCATGAGGCATCGCTGTGGCCAACCCTGCTGTACCGCTGCCTGGATGTGGTGGCGATCTTCCTGGTGTTGCTGGCGCTGCGGTTCATCTGGGTGCAGAGCATCTGGCGCCTGATCGGGGTGATCCGGCGCTGGCGCGGCAAGGAAGACCTGGTGCTGGTGCCCAACGCGCGTTCGTGCTGGCTGCTGACCGTGGGCGGCGTGCGGGGGGCGGTGACCCTGGCGGGCGTGATGTCGGTGCCGCTGCTGATCGGCGCGGGCAAGGCGTTCCCCGAACGCGACCTGCTGATCTTCATTGCCGCAGGGGTGATTCTGCTGTCGCTGGTATCGGCCTGCATTGCCTTGCCGTTGCTGCTGCGCGGGGTGGAGAAGAGCCCCGACGATACCCTGCGCCAGGAGGCGCGCGAGGCCTGGCGGCGCACCGCCGAGGCGGCGATCCATGCGTTGGAGGCCGAGGAACTGGTGGAGCCCGGCGCGCCCCAGGATGCCTCCCAGGCCGCACTGGCCGCCGAGTTGAAGGCGCGCCTGATGGCCGAGTACCGGCAGCAACTGGACGTGTTCAACGACAGTGCCGAGGCCCAGGCGCTGGCCGCGCAGATGGATCAGCTGGAGCGACGCCTGCGCCTGCGGGCGCTGCGGGCGCAGCGCCTGGAGCTGTACAGCCTGCACCGCCAGCACCAGATCGGTGATGACGTGGTGCGCCAGGTGCTGGGTGAGCTGGACATGAGCGAGGCCAACCTGGGGCCGGTCAAGTGAAGTGCTCGGGGTCGCATGGCGGCCCCGCGCTGGGGGTCAGTCGCGCGGACAGGTCAGGCGCATGCTGGCGCCCAGGTCTCGCCCGCTGCCGGGCTGGGCGGGGTGTACTTCACGGGTGTACCGGGGTGAAGGGGTAGGCCTTGCCCGCCAGCGCCTTGTCGCCGTCACTGAGCTGCGCCGAGCCGGTGAAGGCCACATTGTTCAGGGTGAAGGTGGCCGGAATCGGGTAGTGCATGACCGAACCCGGGTCGTAGGCGTTGTGCAATGCCTGCGTGCGTTCGATCCTGTTGAGGAAGTTTTCAGCAATCTCTTCCATGGGCATGCCGACCTGTTCGGCGTATTCCAGCAGCTTGGCCAGGTTCCACTGGATGTCCGCATCCGGGTGCTGATGCTCATGGTCCAGGCCCAGCGCGTGCCCGAACTCATGCAGCACGCTGCGCTGGAACTGCTCATCGCCAGGCCAGTCGCTGAGGGTCATGGTGCTGTCTTCGCGGAGCAAGGCGTCGGTACCGACCAGTGAATGGTTGATCCCCGTGCCGCTTGGCTTCATCTCGATCCTGATCTGTGCCTCGGCCCAGTCGGCGGTGCGCTGGAACTTGAGGTTGGCGTACGCCAGCCATTGGCAGGCAACCTCGAAGATGCTCTGTTGCGTCTGTTCCGGTACGTCGGCCGCGAAGGCGATGAGCAGGGTGCGGCCCGGCGCCCACAGGCGGCTGTGGTAGGCAACGCCGCGTTTCTGACGACCCGAGCGCGAGGGCTGCGGGGCGTTGAGCGGGTTTTCTTTCAGGGCTGTTTCGTAGGATTGCTGCTGATCGGCCACCTGGGTGACCTTGCACAAGGTTGGTATGTCCATGCTGGAGCTCCTGTTGAGTGGAGCTCCATGATTGGCGGGCCGACCGGGCCTTGGGCGTTACTTATCTATCGGTCGGCCGACCAGGCGTACCGGCTCAGCCTTCGACGAATGCGCGGATGCGCTGGGCCGCCTCGACACATTCGGCAAGCGGGGCCACCAGCGCCAGGCGCACGCGTCCGGCCCCCGGATTGAAGCCCTCCACCTCGCGAGACAGGTACGAGCCCGGCACCACGGTCACGTGCTGCTGTTCGAACAGGTCGCGGCAGAACTGCGCGTCATCGCCGGGGACCTTCGGCCACAGGTAGAAACCGCCGTCGGGCTTCTGTACATCCATTACCGGGGCCAGCACCTGCAGCACGGCGTCGAACTTCTCGCGATACAGGTCGCGGTTCTCCAGGACATGCGCCTCGTCGTTCCAGGCGGCGATGCTCGCCAGCTGGGTCTGTACCGGCATCGCGCAACCGTGATAGGTGCGGTAGAGCAAAAAGGCCTTGAGAATCTCGGCATCGCCGGCCACGAAGCCCGAACGCAGGCCTGGCAGGTTGGAGCGCTTGGACAGGCTGTGGAACACCACGCAGCGCTTGAAGTCGCTGCGGCCAAGTTCCACGCAGGCGCTGAGCAGGCCGGGTGGCGGGGCCTGCTCGTCGAAGTACAGCTCGCTGTAGCACTCGTCGGCGGCGATCACGAAGTCGTGCTCGTCGGCCAGTGCGATGAGTTTTTTCAGGGTGTCCAGCGGCACCAGTGCGCCAGTCGGGTTGCCTGGCGAGCACAGGAACAGGATCTGGCAACGCTGCCAGATCTCGGCTGGCACCGCGTCGAAGTCCGGGTTGAAGCCGTTGCTGTCCAGGCACGGCAGGTAGTGCGGCTGGGCGCCGGCGAGCAACGCGGCACCTTCGTAGATCTGGTAGAACGGGTTGGGGCTGACGATCAGCGCGTCCTCACCACGGCTGACCACCGCCTGGGTGAAGGCGAACAGCGCCTCGCGGGTGCCGTTGACGGGCAGCACGTGCTGTGCGGCATTCAGCCAGCCGGCCGGTACACCGAAGCGGCGCTCGCACCAGTGCACGATGCTTTCGCGTAGCGCGGGCAGGCCCAGGGTGGTGGGGTACACCGCCATCTTGTCGAGGTTGTCGGCCAGCGCCTTGGCCACGAATGCCGGCGAGGCGTGCTTGGGCTCGCCGATCGACAGGGCGATGGCGCGCTTGTCTGCGGCCGGCGTCACGCCATCGAGCAGGGCACGCAGTTTCTCGAACGGGTAGGGCTGAAGCTGGTTCAAAGCGTTGTTCATTGGCGCTGGGTCTCGTCAATCGGTCAAAGGGTGAGGCGGGTCATTTCGACGCCGGTGGCCTGGTCGACGCGCAACTGCTCGACGATCTCTGCCTGCAGGCGGCGGCACAGTTCAGGGTCGGACAGCGGCTGGTTGTCGGCGTCGGTAATGAAGAACACGTCTTCCACCCGCTCGCCCAGCGTGGCGATCTTGGCGTTCTGCAGCGACAGGTCGAACTCCAGGAAGATCTTGCCGATGCGTGCCAGCAGGCCCGGGCGGTCCGGGGCGCTGAGCTCGAGGATGGTCACCGGGCGCTGGGCATCGTTGAGGATGGTCACCTGGGGCGCGAAGGTGAAGTGCTTGAGCTGGCGCGGTACCCGGCGCTGGATGATGGTGGGGTAGTCGTCGGGGTTGCGCAGGGCTTCGGTGAGGCCTTCACGGATTTCCTTGACGCGCTGCGGGTTGTCGCCGATCGAGCCGCCGTCGTTGTCGAGCACGATGTAGGTGTCGAGGGTGAACTGGCTGCTGGAGGTGATGATGCGTGCGTCGTGGATGTTCAGGTTGAGCTGGTCCATCGCGGCCACGGTCACGGCGAAGAAGTCGTGCTGGTCGGGGGCATAGATGAAGATCTGCGTACCGCCCTCGAACTCGCGCTGGGTGGTCTCCTTGATCAGCACCAGCGGGCCGCCGTCGGCCGGTTGCTGCAGGATCGCGTCGGAGTGCCAGGCCACGTCCGCGGCGGTGTGGCGCAGGAAGTAGTCATCGCCCAGTTGCGACCACAGTTGTTCGACGTCGTCCGGGTCGGTGCCTTCGCGTACCAGGATGTCCAGAGCTGCGCTCTGGGTCTGGCGGATCTGCTCTTCGCGTTCCAGCGGGTTTTCCAGGCCGCGGCGCAGGGCCCGCTTGGTTTCGGTGTAGAGCTGGCGCAGCAGGCTGGCGCGCCAGGAGTTCCACAGGCTCGGGTTGGTGGCGTTGATGTCGGCCACGGTGAGCACATAGAGGTAGTCCAGGTGCACCAGGTCGCCGACCAGCTGGGCGAAGTCGTGGATCACCTGCGGGTCGGAGAGGTCCTTGCGCTGGGCAGTGGTCGACATCACCAGGTGGTTCTGCACCAGCCACACGATCAACCGGCTGTCCCAGGCGGGCAACTGGTGGCGGCTGCAGAATGCCTGGGCGTCCACCGCACCGATCTCGGAATGGTCGCCCTGACGCCCCTTGCCGATGTCGTGGTACAGGCCGGCGAGGTAGATCAGCTCGGGCTTGGGCAGGCGCCCCATGAGCTTGCTGGCCAGCGGGAATTTCTCGGACACGGGGGTGTACTGCAATTTGCGCAGGTGCTTGATCAGGTTCAGGGTGTGCGCATCGACCGTATAGATGTGGAACAGGTCGTGCTGCATCTGCCCCACGATCAGGCCGAACTCGGGCAGGTAGCGCCCCAGGATGCCGTAGCGGTTCATGCGGCGCAGGTTGCGGTGGATGCCGATCTCGCACTTGAACAGCTCGATGAACAGGCTGGTGTTGCGGATATCGTTGCGGAACTCGTCGTCGATCAGGTGCCGGTGCTCGCGCAGCAGGCGGATGGTATCGGCACGCACGCCCTTGATCTCGGGGTGCTGGGCCATCAGCACGAAGATCTCGAGCATGGCGAACGGGGTGCGCTTGAACACGTTGCTGCGCACCGCCTCGATGTAGCCGTCATGCAGCTGGAAGCGCGGGTTCAGCGGCTGGGTGCTGCTGGCGCTGTCATCGGCGAGGATGACTTCCTCGAAGTGCTGGATGATCAGGTCGCTGAGCTCGGCGATGCTCATCACCACCCGGTAGTACTGTTGCATGAACTGTTCGATGGCGCGCTTGGGGTTGTCATCGGCAAAGCCCAGCAACGCGGCGATGCTGCGCTGGTGGTCGAACAGCAGGCGGTCTTCGGCGCGCCCGGCGAGCATGTGCAGGGCGTAGCGCACCTTCCACAGAAACTCCTGTGACGAGGCCAGCAGGTTGTTCTCGCTCTCCAGCAGGAAGCCTTCGCCGGCCAGCGCATGCAGGTTGAGCGTGCCGTACTGGCGGCGCGCTACCCAGAGCACGGTCTGGATGTCGCGCAGGCCGCCGGGGGAGCCCTTGACGTTGGGTTCCAGGTTGTACTCGGTGTCGTTGTACTTGTGGTGGCGCGCCTTCTGCTCGGCGCGCTTGGCCAGGAAGAATTCCTTGCTCGGCCACATGTGCGCCGTGCTGGTGACCTCGAGCATGCGCTGGCGCAGGTGTTCGGGGCCGCAGATGGTGCGGCTTTCCATCAGGTTGGTGACCACCGTGAGGTCGGCGCGCGCCTGTTCGGCGCATTCGTCCACCGAGCGCACGCTCTGGCCGACTTCCAGGCCGATGTCCCAGAGCAGGGTGAGAAAGCGCTCGATCGAGTCGCGAAACACCTCGTGGTCGGCGTCATCGAGCAGGATCAGCAGGTCGATGTCGGAGTAGGGGTGCAGCTCGCCGCGCCCGTAGCCGCCGGTGGCGATCAGGGCGATGTCGGCGGCTTCGCTCCAGCTGAACTGGTTCCATGCCTGTTGCAGGATGTTGTCGACGAACCAGGCGCGGTCCTCGATCAGTCGGCGGATCTCGCGGCCGCTGCGAAAGCGCCCGTCGAGCACCTCGCCGGCCTGGCGGATGGCTTTCTTGAAGGCCGCTATGGGGCTGGCCTTGAGGGCCAGTTCCGCCTGGAACTGGCCGCGGTCGAACAGCTCGGGGTCCACCTGGGGCATCGATGACGTTCCTGTGAGGGTCAGGCCGAAGTGCGCGGGATCGTGTCGTCCTTGCGCAGGGTGAAGATCTCGTAGCCGGTGGCGGTGACCACCAGGGTGTGTTCCCACTGCGCCGAGAGCTTCCGGTCCTTGGTGATGGCGGTCCAGCCGTCGCCCAGCACCTTGGTGTCGGCCTTGCCCTGGTTGATCATCGGCTCGATGGTGAAGGTCATGCCTTCCTTGAGTTCCATGCCGGTACCGGCGCGGCCGTAGTGCAGGATCTGCGGCTCTTCATGGAACACCTTGCCGATGCCGTGGCCGCAGAACTCGCGCACCACCGAGAAGCCGTTCTTTTCGGCGTGCTTCTGGATCACTTCGCCGATGTCGCCCAGGCGGCAGCCCGGCTTGACCAGCTCGATGGCCTTGTACATGCACTCCTGGGTGACCTGGGACAGGCGCTCGGCCCATACCGGCACGGTGCCGACGTGGAACATGCGGCTGGTGTCGCCGTGGTAGCCGTCCTTGATCACGGTCACGTCGATGTTCAGCGTGTCGCCATCCTTGAGCGGCTTGTCGCCCGGGATGCCGTGGCACACCACGTGGTTGACCGAGGTGCAGATCGACTTGGGGAAGCCCTTGTAGTTCAGGGGCGCGGGGATGGCCTGCTGCACGTTGACGATGTAGTCGTGGCACAGGCGGTCGAGTTCCTCGGTGGTGACACCGGGCTTGACGTGTTCTTCGATCATCTCCAGGACTTCGGCGGCCAGGCGGCCGGCGACGCGCATCTTTTCGATGTCTTCGGCGGTTTTGATAGTGACGGTCATTGCAGGCTCTCTACGGCGCGCGCAGGCGCAAATGAAACGGGAAAGGCGTGATTCTAACAGAGCGAGGCGGCGGGCTGGGGCCTGGGCTGCGGGGCATTGCCTACTATTTATGTTGATTGCATCGGTCGCTGCGTGAGCAGGGCGGGTGCAACCCTCGGGTGTCGTCTGTTTTTTCGGTTTCGCTCGGCTCACTTGTGTGGTATAAAATGCGCCGCTTTCGGGGATAGCCCCGTCTGCTCAAACCCACACACGTGTCGACACGATGGCCTGGGTGCCCCTGACTTCGGTTTCGGGGTTGGTCATTGGGATACGTGGAGGCCCAACCCGACTTATCAAGGAACTATCATGTCCCAAGTCAACATGCGCGATATGCTGAAGGCCGGTGTGCACTTCGGTCACCAAACCCGTTACTGGAATCCGAAAATGGGCAAGTACATTTTCGGCGCGCGCAACAAGATCCACATCATCAACCTTGAAAAAACCCTGCCGATGTTCAACGAGGCACTGACCTTCGTAGAGCGCCTGGCCCAGGGCAAAAACAAGATTCTGTTCGTCGGCACCAAGCGTTCCGCTGGCAAGATCGTTGCTGAAGAAGCAGCACGTTGCGGTTCGCCGTACGTCGATCACCGCTGGTTGGGCGGCATGCTGACCAACTACAAGACCATCCGTGCTTCGATCAAGCGTCTGCGCGACCTGGAAACCCAGGCCGAAGATGGTACCTTCACCAAGCTGACCAAGAAAGAAGCGCTGATGCGCACCCGCGATCTGGAAAAGCTGGACCGCAGCCTGGGTGGTATCAAGGACATGGGCGGCCTGCCTGATGCCCTGTTCGTGATCGACGTTGACCACGAGCGCATCGCTATCACCGAAGCCAACAAGCTGGGTATCCCGGTCATCGGCGTTGTCGATACCAACAGCAGCCCGGAAGGCGTTGACTACATCATCCCAGGCAACGATGACGCCATTCGCGCCATCCAGCTGTACATGGGTTCGATGGCTGACGCCGTTATCCGTGGTCGCAACAACGTTGCCGGCGGCACCGAAGTGTTCGCAGAAGAAGCAGCTGCACCGGCTGCCGAAGCCTGAGTAGCTGACGCTTAGCGTCGACTCGGCACGCAAAAAGGGGGCTTGGCCCCCTTTTTGCCACCTTGAAATCCTCTTGTCAGCGTCGCCGTTGCATCATTGCGAACTGCATGTGCTCTGGCAGTGGATTTCCAGAATTGAACGCCCGTCAGGTATCGGGTGGAATGGTTGAAAACCTATCCAAGAGGAATTTGAAATGGCAGCAATTACTGCAGCGCTGGTAAAAGAACTGCGCGAGCGTACCGGCGAAGGCATGATGGATTGCAAGAAAGCCCTGGAAAAGGCTGGCGGCGACATCGAAAAAGCCATTGACGACATGCGCGCTTCGGGTGCCATCAAGGCAGCCAAGAAAGCTGGCAACGTTGCCGCTGAAGGCGCCATCGCCATCAAGGCCGACGACAAGTCCGCTGTCCTGCTGGAAGTGAACTCGCAGACCGACTTCCTGGCCCTGCAAGACGACTTCAAGGCCTTCGTCGCCGAAAGCGTCGAGCAAGCCTTCGCTGAAAAACTGACCGACGCTGCGCCGCTGATCGCTGCGCGTGAAGCTGCTCGTGAAGCCCTGGTGGCCAAGGTTGGCGAAAACGTCAACATCCGTCGCCTGGTGCGCGTTGAAGGTGACGTTGTCGGTACCTACCTGCACGGCAACAAGATCGGTGTTGCAGTGGTCCTGAAGGGCGGCGACGTCCAACTGGCCAAAGAGATCGCCATGCACGTGGCGGCAAGCAACCCTGAGTTCCTGCTGCCGTCGGAAGTTTCGGCCGAAGCGATCGAGCGCGAAAAAGCCGTGTTCCTGCAGCTGAACGAAGAGAAGATCAAAGGCAAGCCTGAGAACATCGTCGAGAACATGGTCAAAGGCCGTATCTCGAAGTTCCTGGCCGAAGCCAGCCTGGTCGAGCAAGCCTTCGTCATGAACCCGGAAATCAAGGTCGGCGAGCTGGCCAAGAAAGCCGGTGCCGAAATCGTTTCCTTCACCTACTTCAAGGTAGGCGAAGGCATCGAGAAGCCAGTCGACAACTTCGCTGAAGAAGTTGCTGCACAGCTGGCTGCTGCCAAGCAGTAAGACAGAGTCACCTCTGTCGCCCCAAAGAGGCTGCCCGCTCACGCGCGCAGCCTCTTTGTCAAAGCGGGGGCGGTTTACAACGCCGCCCTTTCGCTGGCGCAGTCGCTGCGCCACGCTACAGTTAGCAGGCTGAAAACAGCCCGCCCAGATTTTTTTTCAAAACGCCGCAGGAGAGATTCGCAATGGCTCAGCAGGGCAGTGGTTATCAAGCTCGCTATAAACGCATTCTACTCAAGCTTAGCGGCGAGGCCCTGATGGGCTCGGAAGAGTTCGGCATCGACCCCAAGGTGCTGGATCGCATGGCGCTGGAAGTCGGCCAGCTGGTCGGTATCGGTGTGCAGGTCGGCCTGGTGATCGGTGGCGGCAACCTGTTCCGTGGCGCGGCGCTCAGCGCAGCGGGCATGGATCGCGTTACCGGCGACCACATGGGTATGCTGGCCACGGTAATGAATGCGCTGGCCATGCGCGATGCGCTGGAGCGCGCCAACATCACCGCCATCGTCATGTCGGCGATCTCCATGGTAGGCGTGACCGATCACTATGATCGCCGCAAGGCCATGCGCCACCTGAACTCGAAAGAAGTGGTAATTTTCGCGGCCGGTACCGGCAACCCGTTCTTCACCACCGACTCCGCCGCCTGCCTGCGCGCCATCGAAATCGATGCCGACGTGGTATTGAAGGCAACCAAGGTCGATGGTGTATACACTGCAGACCCATTCAAAGACCCGCATGCCGAGAAGTTCGATCATCTTACCTACGATGAAGTGCTGGATCGCAAGCTGGGCGTGATGGACCTGACAGCTATCTGTCTGTGCCGAGACCACAAGATGCCGTTGCGCGTCTTCAACATGAACAAGCCTGGCGCCCTGCTGAACATCGTGCATGGTGGCGCTGAAGGGACCCTGATCGAGGAAGTTCAAAAATGATCAACGAAATCAAGAAAGACGCCCAAGCGCGTATGCAGAAATCCCTGGAGTCTCTGGCTTACGCGTTCGGCCAGATTCGTACCGGCAAGGCACACCCCAGCATCCTGGCAAGCGTGATGGTGCCTTACTACGGTACCGACACCCCGATCAGCGGCGTGGCCAACGTCACCGTGAAAGATTCGCGCACCCTGCAAGTCGTGGCGTTCGAGCGCAACATGCTCGCTGCCGTCGACAAGGCCATCCAGAGCGCCGGTTTGAATCTCAATCCGACCAACCTGGGTGAGCTGCTGCTGATCAGCATGCCAGCCCTGACCGAAGAAACCCGCAAGGGCTTCACCAAGCAGGCGCGCAGTGCGGCCGAAGACGCGCGCGTTGCTGTGCGCAACATTCGCCGCGATGCTCTGGGTGAACTGAAGAAGCTGGTCAAGGACAAGGAAATCAGTGAAGACGAAGAGCGTCGCGCCATCGCTGATATCGACAAGCTGACCAAAGATACCGAGGCCCAGATCACCAAGGCCACCGAAGAGAAAGAAAAGGACCTGATGGCCGTTTAAGGGCCGGGACTTTTTTCAATGGAAAAGACCAAGCAGGGTGTGCCTCCATCGGTGCCGCGCCATGTCGCGATCATCATGGATGGAAATAATCGCTGGGCGAAGAAGCGCCTGTTGCCCGGCGTTGCCGGGCACAAGGCAGGCGTGGATGCGGTGCGCGCGGTCATCGAGGTGTGCGCCGAGGCCAAGGTCGAGGTCCTGACCCTGTTCGCGTTCTCCAGCGAGAACTGGCAGCGCCCGGCCGACGAGGTCGGTGCGCTGATGGAGCTGTTCTTCTCGGCGCTGCGTCGCGAGGCCAGGCGGCTCAACGAGAACAACATCAGCCTGCGCATCATCGGTGATCGCTCGCGCTTTCACCCTGAGTTGCAGGCTGCCATGCGCGAGGCCGAGGCGCTGACCGCAGGCAGCAATCGCTTCATCCTGCAGATCGCCGCCAACTACGGTGGGCAGTGGGATATCGCCCAGGCCGCCCAGCGCCTGGCGCGTGAAGTGCAGGCCGGGCATCTGCGCCCGGAAGACATCACCCCCGAGTTGCTGCAGCCGTGCCTGGCGACAGGCGATCTGCCGTTGCCCGACCTGTGCATCCGCACCGGTGGCGAGCACCGCATCAGCAACTTCCTGCTGTGGCAGCTGGCGTACGCCGAGCTGTATTTCTCCGACCTGTTCTGGCCGGACTTCAAACACGAGGCCATGCGCACTGCATTGGCCGATTTCGCTTCGCGCCAGCGCCGCTTCGGTAAAACCAGCGAGCAGGTCGAGGCTGGAGCCCGTGCTTAATGCTTAAACAACGCATCATCACTGCGCTGATTCTGTTGCCGATTGCCCTGTGCGGGTTTTTCCTGCTCGACGGGGCGAACTTTGCCTTGTTCATCGGCCTGGTGGTCACCCTCGGGGCCTGGGAATGGGCCCGCCTGGCCGGGCTGATCGCCCAGGGCCTGCGGGTTGCCTATGCCGTGGTGGTCGCCGGCCTGCTGATGCTGCTGCACCTGATGCCGGAGCTGGCACCCTGGGTGCTGGGCGTTTCGGTGCTGTGGTGGGCGCTGGCCACCTGGCTGGTGCTGACCTACCCGCGTACCAGCGAGCTGTGGGCCAGTGTGGCCTGCCGCCTGCTGATCGGCCTGCTGGTGCTGTTGCCGGCCTGGCAAGGCCTGGTGTTGATCAAGCACTGGCCCCTGGGCAACTGGCTGATCATGGCGGTGATGGTCCTGGTATGGGGCGCCGATATCGGCGCCTACTTCTCGGGCCGGGCCTTTGGCAAGCGCAAGCTGGCGCCGCAGGTCAGCCCCGGCAAGAGCTGGGAAGGTGTCTACGGTGGCCTGGCGCTGAGCCTGGTGATCACGGCGGTGGTGGGCGTGACCCGCGAGTGGAGCGCCGGCGAGCTGATCCTCGGTCTGTTCGGTGCCGCCGTCGTGGTACTGGTGTCGGTGGTCGGCGACCTGACCGAAAGCATGTTCAAGCGCCGTTCCGGGATCAAGGACAGCAGCAACCTGCTGCCGGGGCACGGTGGGGTACTGGATCGCATCGACAGCCTCACGGCTGCCATCCCGCTGTTTGCCGTGCTGCTGTGGGCCGCCAACTGGGGCGCGCTGTGAGCCGCCCGCAACGGATCACGGTGCTGGGCGCTACAGGCTCCATTGGCCTGAGCACACTGGACGTGATTGCCCGTCACCCCGAGCGCTACCAGGCCTATGCCCTGAGCGGCTATTCGCGCCTGGGCGAGCTGCTGGCCCTGTGCCTGCGCCATGCTCCAGTGTTTGCCGTGGTGCCGGGCGATGAGGCCGCGCAGCAGTTGCAGGCCGACCTGCGTGCTGCGGGGTCGAGTACCGAGGTGCTGGTGGGCGAGCAGGGCCTGTGCCAGGTGGCGGCCGACCCGCAGGTGGATGCGGTGATGGCGGCCATCGTCGGTGCGGCGGGGTTGCGTCCGACCCTGGCCGCAGTGGAGGCGGGCAAGAAGGTGCTGCTGGCCAACAAGGAGGCGCTGGTGATGTCCGGCGCCCTGTTCATGCAGGCCGTGCAGCGCAGTGGTGCGGTACTGCTGCCGATCGACAGCGAGCACAACGCGATCTTCCAGTGCCTGCCCGGTGACTATGCCCGCGGCCTGGCCCAGGTGGGTGTGCGGCGCATCCTGCTGACCGCCTCCGGTGGTCCGTTTCGTGAAACGCCGCAGGCCGAGCTGGAGCATGTCACCCCGGAGCAGGCCTGTGCGCACCCGAACTGGTCCATGGGGCGCAAGATCTCCGTCGACTCGGCCAGCATGATGAACAAGGGCCTGGAGCTGATCGAGGCGTGCTGGCTGTTCGATGCCAGGCCTGCCCAGGTCGAGGTGGTGGTCCACCCGCAAAGCGTGATTCACTCGCTGGTCGACTACGTCGATGGTTCGGTGCTGGCGCAGTTGGGCAACCCCGACATGCGCACGCCGATCGCCAACGCCCTGGCCTGGCCGCAGCGCATCGACTCGGGTGTGGCGCCGCTGGACCTGTTCGCCGTTGCCCGCCTGGATTTCCAGGCGCCGGACGAGCAGCGCTTTCCGTGTCTGCGCCTGGCGCGTGAAGCGGCGGACGCCGGCAACAGTGCCCCTGCGATGCTCAATGCGGCCAATGAAGTGGCCGTCGAGGCATTTCTTCAGCGGCGCATCCGCTTCCCGCAGATCCCGAGTATCATCGAGCACGTGCTCAACCAGGAAGCGGTCGTTGCCGTGCCGACGCTGGAGGCGGTGTTTGCAGCCGACCAGCGTGCACGCAGCCTGGCCGGGCACTGGTTGGATCGTCACGGGGTCTGAGGTGCGACGTCGCCACGGGTTGCGCCCGCTCCCGCTGAACGCTATTCGGAGAAAGACATGAGTGCGCTCTACATGATTATCGGCACCCTGGTCGCATTGGGCGTGCTGGTCACCTTTCACGAGTTCGGTCACTTCTGGGTGGCGCGGCGCTGCGGCGTCAAGGTTTTGCGGTTTTCCGTAGGGTTCGGCATGCCGCTGGTACGCTGGCATGACCGCCATGGCACCGAGTTCGTGGTGGCCGCCATTCCCCTGGGCGGCTACGTGAAGATGCTCGACGAGCGCGAAGGCGAAGTGCCTGCCGACCAGCGGGAGCAGTCGTTCAACCGCAAGAGCGTGCGCCAGCGCATCGCTATCGTCGCGGCCGGCCCCATTGCCAACTTTCTGCTGGCCATCGTGTTCTTCTGGGCACTGGCCATGCTTGGCAGCCAGCAGGCGCGGCCGGTCATCGGCGCGGTCGAGGCTGGCAGCCTGGCGGCCGCCGCAGGCCTTAGCGCCGGCCAGGAGATCGTCGCGGTCGACGGCAAGCCGACCAACGGCTGGGCCGCGGTCAACCTGCAGCTGGTGCGCCGGCTGGGTGAAAGCGGTGCGCTGCAGGTCAGCGTGCGTGAAGAGGGTGCCAGCACCGACAGCAGCCATGTGCTCAAGCTCGATGCCTGGCTCAAGGGTGCCGACGAGCCCGACCCGATCCGCTCCCTGGGCATCCGCCCATGGCGCCCGGCGCTGGTGCCGGTGCTGGCCGAACTTGATCCCAAGGGGCCGGCCCAGGCCGCCGGTCTGAAAACCGGCGACCGCCTGCTGGCACTCGACGGCAAGGCGCTTGACGATTGGCAGCAGGTGGTGGACACCGTGCGCGGCCGTGCCGGCAGCCGCATCGTGCTGAGCGTGGCGCGTGACGGGGCGACGCTGGAGTTGCCGGTAACCCTCGCCAGCCGTGGCGAAGGCCAGAATGCCAGTGGTTACCTGGGGGCGGGCGTGGCGCCGGTGGAGTGGCCTGCGGCCATGTTGCGCGAGGTCAGTTATGGCCCGCTGCAGGGCCTGGGCGAGGGTGTTTCGCGCACCTGGAACATGAGCGTGCTGACCCTCGATTCGCTGAAGAAAATGCTGTTCGGCGAGCTCTCGGTAAAAAACTTGAGCGGACCGATAACCATTGCTAAAGTGGCGGGCGCTTCGGCCCAGTCCGGCGTTGGGGATTTCCTGAATTTCCTCGCCTACCTGAGCATTAGCCTGGGGGTTCTTAATTTGCTGCCCATTCCTGTACTGGATGGGGGGCATTTGCTGTTTTACCTGATCGAATGGGCGCGTGGTCGTCCGCTTTCGGATCGGGTGCAAGGTTGGGGGGTCCAGATCGGTATCAGTTTGGTAGTCGGGGTGATGTTGCTTGCCCTGATCAACGATTTGGGTCGACTGTAACGCTTCGCTCAATTGCGAACCTGCCGCGTCCCGCGGTGGGTCGTTTATTGCCAGTTGGAATAAGAAAGGACTTCATGAAACGTCTGCTGCTAACTGCGGTTCTCGCCGTACTGATGATCGCTGAAGTTCACGCCGAGTCCTTCACCATCTCCGATATTCGTGTCAATGGTCTGCAGCGGGTTTCCGCGGGCAGCGTGTTCGGCGCCTTGCCATTGAACGTTGGGGACGAGGCCGATGATCGGCGCCTGGTGGATTCCACCCGTGCGCTGTTCAAGACCGGCTTCTTCCAGGACATCCAACTGGGTCGCGACGGCAACGTCCTGATCATCACCGTGGTCGAGCGTCCTTCCGTCTCGAGCATCGAGATCGAAGGCAACAAGGCCATCAGCACCGAAGACCTGATGAAGGGTCTGAAGCAGTCGGGCCTGGCCGAAGGTGAAATCTTCCAGCGTGCCACCCTCGAAGGTGTGCGCAACGAGCTGCAGCGCCAGTACGTGGCCCAGGGCCGCTACTCGGCCGAGGTCGACGCCGAGGTGGTGCCGCAACCGCGCAACCGCGTAGGTCTGAAAATCAAGATCAACGAAGGCACCGTCGCTGCCATCCAGCACATCAACGTGGTGGGCAACACCAAGTTCAGCGACGACGAGCTGGCCAGCCTGTTCGAACTCAAGACCACCAACTGGCTGTCGTTCTTCAAGAACGACGACAAGTATGCCCGCGAAAAACTGTCCGGTGACCTCGAGCGCCTGCGCTCCTACTACCTGGACCGCGGCTACATCAACATGGACATCGCCTCCACCCAGGTGTCGATCACCCCGGACAAGAAGCACGTCTACATCACCGTGAACGTCAACGAGGGCGAGAAGTACACCGTTCGTGACGTCAAGCTGTCCGGCGACCTGAAGGTTCCGGAAGACCAGGTCAAGGCACTGATGCTGGTGCAGCCTGGCCAGGTGTTCTCGCGCAAGGTGATGACCACCACCTCCGAGCTGATCACCCGCCGCCTGGGCAACGAAGGCTATACCTTCGCCAACGTCAACGGCGTGCCGCAGCCTCACGATGACGACCACACCGTCGACATCACCTTCGTCGTCGACCCGGGCAAGCGTGCCTACGTCAACCGCATCAACTTCCGTGGCAACACCAAGTCCGAGGACGAAGTGCTGCGCCGCGAGATGCGCCAGATGGAAGGTGGCTGGGCATCGACCTATCTGATCGACCAGTCCAAGACCCGCCTCGAGCGCCTGGGCTTCTTCAAGGAAGCCAACGTCGAGACCCCGGCCGTACCGGGCACCGACGACCAGGTCGACGTGAACTACAGCGTCGAAGAGCAGGCATCGGGTTCGATCACCGCCAGCGTCGGTTTCGCGCAGAGCGCCGGCCTGATCCTGGGTGGTTCGATCAGCCAGAACAACTTCCTGGGTACCGGTAACAAGGTCTCCATCGGCCTGACCCGTTCCGAATACCAGAGCCGCTACAACTTCGGCTTCGTGGACCCCTACTGGACTGCCGATGGCGTGAGCCTTGGCTACAACGCCTTCTACCGCACCACCGACTACGACGACCTCGACGTCGACGTGGCCAGCTATGCGGTGGACAGCCTGGGTGCGGGCGTCAGCGTCGGCTACCCGATCAGCGAGACTTCGCGCCTGACCTTCGGCCTCACCGCCCAGCAGGACAAGATCAAGACCGGTCGCTACACCGTTGACGAGATCTTCGATTTCGTCAAAAAGGAAGGCGACAACTACCTGAACTTCAAGGCATCGGCCGGCTGGTCGGAGTCCACCCTGAACAAGGGCGTGCTGGCTACCCGTGGTCACTCCCAGAGCCTGGTGCTCGAGGCGACCACCCCGGGCAGCGACCTGTCGTTCTTCAAGCTTGACTACCGTGGCCAGCTGTTCAAGCCGATCAACAACGACTACACCCTGCGTCTGCACACCGAGCTGGGCTACGGCGACGGCTTCGGCGGCACCTCGGGCCTGCCGTTCTACGAGAACTACTACGCCGGTGGCTTCAACTCCGTGCGTGGCTTCAAGGACAGCAGCCTGGGCCCGCGCAGTACCCCGAGTAAAGGCAACAACCCTGGCACTGCGCGCGACCCGGACCAGGATCCACTGCCGTTCGGCGGCAACGTGCTGGTGCAGGGCGGCGTGGAACTGCTGTTCCCACTGCCGTTCGTCAAGGACCAGCGTTCGCTGCGCACCTCGGTTTTCTGGGACGTGGGTAACGTGTTCGACACCAACTGCGGCTCCAAGCCGGATTGCGAGAAGGTCGGCCTCAGCGGCCTGGCCAGCTCGGTCGGCCTGGGCGTGACCTGGATTACTGCACTGGGCCCGTTGAGCTTCAGCCTGGCGATGCCGGTCAAGAAGCCGGACGATGCCGATACCCAGGTGTTCCAATTCTCTCTGGGCCAGACCTTCTAAGGGTCTGCCCCGCGTAAACGACAACGGATTCTGTAGGAGTGCATCGTGCGTAAGTTGACTCAACTGGCTGTACTGGCTGCGACCCTGATCGCGACCCCGGCATTTGCCGAGATGAAAATTGCCGTCCTGAACTATCAGATGGCGCTGCTGGAATCGGACGCGGCCAAGAAGTACGCGGTCGATGCGGAGAAGAAATTCGGCCCGCAACTGACCAAGCTGAAAAACCTGGAAAGCAGCGCCAAGGGCATCCAGGACCGTCTGGTCAAGGGTGGCGACAAGATGGCCCAGGGCGAGCGCGAGCGTCTGGAGCTTGAATTCAAGCAGAAGGCCCGTGACTTCCAGTTCCAGTCCAAGGAGCTGAACGAAGCCAAGGCCGTTGCCGACCGCGAGATGCTCAAGCAGCTCAAGCCCAAGCTCGACGGCGCAGTGGAGGAAGTGATCAAGAAGGGTGCTTTCGACCTGGTACTCGAGCGTGGCGCGGTCATTGATGTCAAGCCTCAGTACGACATCACCCGCCAGGTCATCGAGCGCATGAACCAGTCCCGTTGAACATGACTGCGACCATGAAACTCGGCCAGCTGGCCGAGTTCCTCGGGGCCACCCTCAGTGGCCCGGCGGAGCTCGACATCACTGGCCTTGCGACCCTGCACGAGGCTGGCCCGGGACAATTGAGCTTCCTGGCCAACCCGCAGTACCGCAAATTCCTGCCTGAGAGCAAGGCCGCTGCGGTCCTGCTCAAGGCTGCCGATGCCGAGGGCTTTGCCGGTCACGCGCTGATCGTTGCAGATCCCTACCTGGCCTACGCACGTGTTTCCCACCTGTTCGATCCAAAGCCCAGGGCTGTGGCGGGAGTTCATCCCAGCGCCGTGGTGGCTGCAGACGCACAGGTCGATGCCAGCGCCAGCATCGGTGCCTGTGCAGTGATCGAAAGCGGGGCGCAGATCGGCCCTGGCGTGACCATCGGTGCCCACTGCTTCATCGGTGCGCGCAGCGTGATCGGCGAAGGCGGCTGGCTGGCCCCGCGTGTCACGCTGTACCACGATGTGCATATCGGCAAGCGTGTGGTGATCCAGTCCGGCGCCGTGCTGGGGGGTGAAGGTTTCGGTTTCGCCAATGAAAAGGGCGTATGGCAGAAGATTGCCCAGATCGGCGGCGTGAGCATCGGCGACGATGTCGAGATCGGCGTGAACACCGCCATCGACCGCGGTGCACTGGCCGATACCCGTATCGGCAATGGCGTGAAACTCGACAACCAGATCCAGATCGCCCATAACGTACAGGTCGGCGACCACACGGCAATGGCCGCGTGTGTCGGTATTTCCGGCAGCACCAAGATCGGCAAGCATTGCACCATCGCCGGCGGTGTCGGCATGGTCGGGCATATTGATGTGTGTGATGGGGTGTTCGTCTCCGGGATGACCATGGTCACCCGTTCCATCACCGAGCCAGGTGCCTATTCGTCCGGTACGGCCATGCAGCCGCTGGGTGAGTGGCGCAAGAGTGCCGCGCGCATTCGCCAGCTGGATGAGATGGCCAAACGTCTTCAACAAGTGGAAAAGCGACTCGAGGCCGTGACCTCGGGCGACAAAGCTTCATCAGAAGGCTGATACCATTTCCTGATCAAGAGCGCCCAGCCGCTAGACTGCGCTCCTTGATTTGCTAAAGGAGCGCCGCTCGAACGTGCGCGCTCCCTATCTTTACTACAGGCTTCCCCCCGAAATGATGGACATCAACGAGATTCGCGAATATTTGCCTCACCGTTACCCGTTCCTGCTGGTGGACCGGGTGGTGGACTTGGACGTAGAGGCCCAGCGCATTCGTGCCTACAAGAATGTCAGCATCAACGAGCCTTTCTTCAACGGTCACTTCCCGGCGCACCCGATCATGCCCGGCGTGCTGATCATCGAAGCGATGGCCCAGGCAGCCGGCATCCTCGGGTTCAAGATGCTGGACGTCAAACCCGCGGACGGTACCCTGTACTACTTCGTCGGTTCCGACAAGTTGCGCTTTCGCCAGCCGGTGCTGCCGGGTGATCAACTGATCCTCGAAGCCAAGTTCATCAGCTGCAAGCGCCAGATCTGGAAGTTCGAGTGCCAGGCGTCGGTGGACGGCAAGCCGGTATGCTCGGCCGAGATCATCTGTGCGGAACGCAAACTATGAGTTTGATTGACCCTCGGGCAATCATCGATCCATCAGCAAAGATTGCCGACGGCGTCGAGGTCGGCCCATGGTCGATCGTCGGTGCCGGGGTCGAGATCGGGGAAGGGACCGTGATTGGTCCGCATGTGATTCTCAAAGGGCCGACCCGCATCGGCAAGCACAACCGCATCTACCAGTTCTCCTCTGTCGGCGAAGACACCCCTGACCTCAAGTACAAGGGTGAACCGACGCGCCTGGTGATCGGCGACCACAACGTGATCCGCGAAGGCGTGACCATTCACCGTGGCACCGTGCAGGACCGTAGCGAAACCACCCTGGGTGATCACAACCTGGTCATGGCCTATGCCCATATCGGGCACGACAGCGTGATCGGCAACCACTGCATCCTGGTCAACAACACCGCGCTGGCCGGGCATGTGCATGTGGGCGACTGGGCGATACTGTCCGGGTTTACCCTGGTGCACCAGTTCTGCCATATCGGCGCCCACAGCTTTTCCGGCATGGGTACCGCCATCGGCAAGGATGTGCCGGCCTTCGTCACCGTGTTCGGCAACCCGGCCGAGGCGCGCAGCATGAACTTCGAAGGCATGCGCCGTCGCGGTTTCAGCGATGAAGCTATCCATGCCCTGCGCCGCGCCTACAAGGTGGTGTATCGCCAGAACCTGACGGTCGACCAGGCTATCGCCGAACTGGCCGAGCCCGCCCAGCAGTTCCCCGAGGTCGACCTGTTCGTCAAGTCGATCCAGAACTCCGCCCGCGGCATCACCCGCTGACATGGCGCAACTCTGTGTAGCGCTGGTGGCAGGCGAAGCCAGCGGCGATATTCTTGGCGCCGGCCTGATGCGTGCACTCAAGGCCCGCCATCCGCAGGTACGCTTTATCGGCGTCGGCGGCCCATTGATGGAAGCCGAGGGGCTGAGCTCCTACTTTCCCATGGAGCGCCTGGCCGTCATGGGCCTGGTCGAAGTGCTGGGTCGCCTGCGCGAGCTGCTCAAGCGCCGCAAGCTGCTGATCCAGACGCTGATCGAGCAGAAGCCGGACGTGTTCATCGGTATCGATGCGCCCGACTTCACCCTCAACATCGAACTGAAACTGCGCCAGGCCGGCATCAAGACCGTGCACTACGTCAGCCCTTCGGTATGGGCCTGGCGGCAGAAGCGCGTGCTGAAGATCCGCGAAGGCTGCGACCTGATGCTCACGCTGTTTCCGTTCGAGGCGCGGTTCTATGAAGAACAGGGCGTGCCGGTGCGTTTCGTCGGCCACCCGCTGGCCGATACCATCCCGCTGCAGGCCGACCGCACTGCAGCGCGTGAAGCACTGGGCCTGCCCGACGGCCCCTTGGTGGCGCTGATGCCAGGCAGCCGTGGCGGCGAAGTAGGGCGCCTGGGTGCACTGTTTCTGGATACCGCACAGCGGCTTCGCGAGCTGGTGCCGGGGGTGCGCTTCGTCTCGCCCTGCGCCAACCCGGTGCGCCGTGCCCAGCTCGAACAGATGCTCGAAGGCCGCGACCTGCCACTGACCCTGCTCGACGGCCAGTCGCACCAGGCCCTGGCGGCCTGCGATGCGGTATTGATCGCCTCGGGCACCGCTACCCTGGAGGCGCTGTTGTTCAAGCGACCCATGGTGGTGGCGTACCGCGTGGCCCCGGTGACCTACTGGATTCTCAAGCGCCTGGTCAAAAGCCCTTATGTATCGCTGCCCAACCTGCTGGCCCAGCGCCTGCTGGTGCCCGAACTGCTGCAGGAGGCCGCCACCAGCGAGGCCCTGGCGCAGACCCTGGCACCACTGGTGAGCGGTGGCGAGCAGCAGACCGAGAGCTTCGATCAGATTCACCGTACCCTGCGCCGCGATGCCTCCAACCAGGCAGCCGACGCGGTACTGGCCTTGCTGGAACATCGATAAATGCAAATCGGACTGGATTTCAACCTGGTCGAAGACCTGGTCGCCGGGGTTGACGAAGTCGGCCGCGGCCCGCTGTGTGGCGCGGTGGTGACCGCTGCCGTGATCCTCGACCCGAGCCGGCCGATCCTGGGCCTGAACGATTCGAAAAAACTCACCGAGGCGCGCCGCGAAAAGCTCTTCGACGAGATCTGCGAGAAGGCCCTGAGCTTTCACATCGCCCGCGCCGAGGTCGACGAGATCGACCAGCTGAACATTCTGCATGCCACCATGCTGGCCATGCAGCGCGCGGTCGAAGGCCTGCACATCACGCCCAAGCTGGCACTGATCGATGGCAACCGTTGCCCCAAGCTCAACGTGCCATCGGCGCCGGTGGTCAAGGGTGACAGCCAGGTGCCGGCCATCGCTGCGGCCTCTATCCTGGCCAAGGTGACCCGTGACCGGGAAATGGCTGCCTTCGAGCTGATCTACCCTGGCTACGGCATCGGCGGGCACAAGGGCTACCCGACCCCGCTGCACCTTGAAGCCCTGGCCCGGCTTGGCCCCACGCCGATTCACCGGCGCTCGTTCGCCCCGGTACGGGCTGCATTCGAGGCCCGTGGCCTGCAGGCCAACGGCCTGTTGCCGGTGTAGAGGCAACCCCCGTTCAGCCTGACCGCTCCCGCGCAGGCTGTAGTTTTGATCGAGGCCCGGTACAATCCGGGCCTTGTTGTTTTGTGCTGCTATAGGATCATCATGTCGGCTTCTTTCGTTCATCTTCGCCTGCACACCGAATTCTCGCTGGTCGATGGCCTGGTGCGGATCAAGCCGCTGGTCAAGGCCCTGGCCGGGATGAACATGCCGGCGGTGGCCGTCACCGACCAGAGCAACATGTGCTCGCTGGTCAAGTTCTACAAGACCGCCATGGGCAGCGGGATCAAGCCGATCTGTGGGGCCGACCTGTGGCTGTCCAACGCCGACCCCGACCTGCCGCTGTCGCGCATCTGCCTGTTGGCGATGAACGCCAAGGGCTACCGCAACCTCACCGAGCTGATCTCCCGTGGCTGGATGGACGGCCAGCGCAATGGCGTGGTGGTCATCGAGCGCGAGTGGATCGCCCCGGCCAGCGAGGGCCTGATCGCCTTGTCGGCGGCCAGGGAAGGCGATATCGGCATGGCACTGCTGGGCAACAACCCGCAGGAAGCCGAGGCCCTGCTGCGCGACTGGATGGCGATGTTCCCCGATCGCTTCTATGTCGAGGTGCAGCGCACCAACCGCAGCGGCGACGAAGAGTATTTGCACGCCGCCGTGGCCCTTGCCGACCGCCTGGGCGCGCCGCTGGTGGCCACCAACGACGTGCGCTTCATCAAGCAGACCGACTACGACGCCCACGAAACCCGGGTGTGCATCGGCGAAGGCCGTGCCCTGGACGATCCGCGGCGTTCGCGCAACTACAGCGACCAGCAGTACCTGAAAAGCCCGGAAGAAATGGCCGAGCTGTTCAGCGACCTGCCCGACGCCCTGGCCAACACGGTCGAGATCGCCAAGCGCTGCAACATCGAGGTGCAGCTGGGCAAGCACTTCCTGCCCGACTTCCCCACGCCCAACGGCATGGGCATCGACGAATACCTGCGCCATGTGTCCCATGAAGGCCTGGAAGAGCGCCTGGCGGTGCTCTGGCCCAAGGACACCACGCCCAACTATGAAGAGAAGCGCCAGGTCTACCTCGACCGGCTGAAGTTCGAGCTGGACATCATCATCCAGATGGGCTTTCCCGGTTACTTCCTGATCGTTATGGACTTCATCAAGTGGGCCAAGAACAACGGCGTGCCGGTAGGTCCGGGCCGGGGGTCGGGTGCCGGCTCGCTGGTGGCCTACGTGCTGAAGATCACCGACCTCGACCCGCTGGCCTACGACCTGCTGTTCGAACGTTTCCTCAACCCTGAACGGGTCTCGATGCCCGACTTCGACGTCGACTTCTGCATGGACGGTCGCGACCGCGTGATCGAGTATGTGGCCGATGCCTACGGGCGCAATGCGGTGAGCCAGATCATCACCTTCGGCACCATGGCGGCCAAGGCGGTGGTGCGTGACGTGGCGCGGGTGCAGGGCAAGTCCTACGGCCTGGCCGACCGCCTGTCGAAGATGATTCCGTTCGAAGTCGGCATGACCCTGGAGAAGGCCTACGAGCAGGAGGAAATGCTGCGCGACTTCCTCAAGACCGACGAGGATGCCAAGGAAATCTGGGACATGGCCCTCAAGCTCGAGGGCGTTACCCGGGGCACCGGCAAGCACGCCGGTGGCGTGGTCATCGCGCCGACCAAACTCACCGACTTCTCGCCGATTGCCTGTGACGAAGAGGGCGGCGGCCTGGTAACCCAGTTCGACAAGGATGACGTGGAGGCGGCCGGCCTGGTGAAGTTCGACTTCCTTGGCCTGCGTACCCTGACCATCATCAAGTGGGCAATGGAGACGATCAACCGCGAGCAGGCCAAGGCCGGCCTGCCGGACCTGAACATCGACTTCATCCCGCTGGACGACAAGAAAACCTACGACCTGCTGCAGAAGGCCGAGACCACTGCGGTATTCCAGCTCGAGTCGCGCGGCATGAAGGAGCTGATCAAGAAGCTCAAGCCCGACTGCCTGGAAGACCTTATCGCACTGGTGGCACTGTTCCGCCCGGGCCCACTGCAATCGGGCATGGTGGACGACTTCATCAACCGCAAGCACGGCCGCGCCGAACTGGCCTACCCGCACTCCGACTACCAGTACGAAGGCCTCAAGCCGGTACTGGCGCCGACCTACGGCATCATCCTGTACCAGGAACAGGTGATGCAGATCGCCCAGGTGATGGCCGGCTACACCCTTGGCGGTGCGGACATGCTGCGCCGGGCGATGGGCAAGAAGAAGCCCGAGGAAATGGCCAAGCAGCGTGGCGGTTTCATCGAAGGCTGCGCCACCAACAACATCGACCCGGACCTGGCGGGCAACATCTTCGACCTGGTGGAAAAATTCGCCGGTTACGGTTTCAACAAGTCCCACTCAGCCGCCTACGGCCTGGTGTCGTACCAGACCGCCTGGCTCAAGACCCATCACCCGGCCGCGTTCATGGCTGCGGTACTGTCGGCGGATATGCACAACACCGACAAGGTGGTGACCCTGATCGAGGAAGTGCGCAGCATGAAGCTGCGCCTCGATGCACCGGATGTGAACACCTCCGACTTCAAGTTCACGGTCAACGACGACGGCCGCATCGTGTATGGCCTGGGCGCGATCAAGGGCGTGGGCGAGGGCCCTGTCGACGCGATCGTCGAGGCGCGCAGCAGCGGGCCGTTCAAGGACCTGTTCGACTTCTGCGAGCGGGTCGACCTCAAGCGCATCAACAAGCGCACCCTCGATGCATTGATCCGCAGCGGTGCGCTGGACCGCCTGGGGCCGTTCTTCCACGACGAAATCAAGGCCTACCAGGCCAACATCGACCGTAATCGCGCGGTGCTGCTGGGGGCGATGGAAGAGGCGATCAAGTCGGCCGAACAGACCGCACGCACCCACGACAGCGGGCACTCGGACCTGTTCGGCGGGTTGTTCGTGGAGGCCGACGCCGACGTCTATGCCAACCACCGCAACGCCCGCGAGCTGACCCTCAAGGAACGCCTGCGCGGCGAGAAGGACACCCTGGGCCTGTACCTGACCGGCCACCCGATCGACGAGTACGAAGGCGAGATCCGCCGTTTCGCCCGTCAGCGCATCATCGACCTCAAGCCGGCCCGCGATACCCAGACCGTGGCCGGCATGATCATTGCGCTGCGCGTGATGAAGAACAAGAAGGGCGACAAGATGGGCTTCGTGACCCTCGACGACCGCTCCGGGCGCATCGAGGCGTCGCTGTTTGCCGATGCGTTCATGGCCGCGCAGCCGTTGCTGCAGACCGACGCGATGGTGGTGGTCGAAGGGGAGGTCAGCAATGACGACTTCTCCGGTGGCCTGCGCCTGCGGGTCAAGCGTGTGATGAGCATGGAAGATGCACGTACCAACCTGGCCGAAAGCCTGCGCCTGAAGATCCATGCCGACGCCCTCAAGGGCGACCGCCTGGCGTGGCTGGGCGAGCTGTTCAAGCGCCATCGCGGCGCGTGCCCGATCAGCATGGAATACACCGGCAACGATGCGCGCGCCCTGCTGCAGTTTGGCGAAGGTTGGCGCATCGACCCCGCGGACGGACTGATTCAGGCCCTGCGTGACCAGTTCGGGCGTGAGAACGTCTTCCTGCAATATCGATGAATTGATGAATTTTTAATCTCGACCTGAATGCGCCTGATCCCTTAAGGTAGGGCGCCAAACGGATCAACCGGCCGGCCGCCTGGCCGTCGACCCAAGACGGATGCCTATGAACCCGAATTTTCTGGATTTCGAACAGCCGATTGCTGACCTGCAAGCCAAGATCGAAGAGCTGCGCCTGGTCGGCAATGACAACTCGCTGAACATCGGCGATGAAATCGCCCGTCTGCAAGACAAGAGCAGCACGCTGACCGAGAGCATTTTCGGCAACCTGACCAGCTGGCAGATCGCGCGCCTGGCGCGTCACCCGCGTCGTCCGTACACCCTGGACTACATCGACCACATCTTCACCGAGTTCGACGAGCTGCATGGCGACCGCCACTTCTCCGACGACGCCGCGATCGTTGGTGGCATCGCCCGCCTGGACGACCAGCCGGTGATGGTGATCGGTCATCAGAAAGGCCGTGAAGTGCGCGAGAAGGTACGCCGCAACTTCGGCATGCCACGCCCTGAAGGTTACCGCAAGGCGTGCCGCCTGATGGAAATGGCCGAACGCTTCAAGATGCCGATCCTGACCTTCATCGACACCCCGGGCGCCTACCCCGGCATCGACGCCGAAGAGCGCAACCAGAGCGAAGCGATTGCCTGGAACCTGCGCGTGATGGCTCGCCTGAAAACGCCGATCATCGCCACCGTGATCGGCGAAGGCGGTTCGGGCGGTGCACTGGCCATCGGCGTTTGCGACCAGCTGAACATGCTGCAGTACTCCACCTACGCGGTGATTTCGCCGGAAGGCTGCGCCTCGATCCTGTGGAAGACTGCCGAGAAGGCTGCTGACGCAGCCGAAGCGATGGGCATCACGGCCGAGCGCCTCAAGGGCCTGGGTATCGTCGACAAGGTGATCGGCGAACCACTGGGCGGCGCACACCGTGACCCGGCGGCGGCCTCGGCCAACATCCGCGCTTCGCTGATCGAGCAGTTGGACATGCTCAAGGCGTTCGACAACGACGCGCTGCTCAAGCGCCGTTATGATCGCCTGATGAGCTACGGGCTCTGATCTGAACTCATCGGTGGCCCTTTCGCTTCTGTAGGAGCCGGCTTTGCCGGCGAAGGGCCACCGATGATCGACCTGCGCAACACCCTGTCCCCCTGGCACCAAGCTACCGGCTGGTGCGTCGCCCTCTCTGGCGGCCTCGACTCCACCGTCCTGCTGCACCTACTGGCCCAACAGCCGACTGCGCCCCTTCGTGCCCTCCATGTCCACCACGGTCTGCAAGCCGCTGCCGATGCGTGGCCGGCCCACTGCCAGCGCCTGTGCGACAGCCTGGGCGTACCGCTGGACATCATCCATGTGCACGTCGCCCCTGGCGCCAGCCTGGAGCAGGGCGCCCGGGACGCGCGCTATGCAGCCTTCGCCCAGGCCCTACGCCCGGGCGAACTGCTGCTGACCGGCCAGCACCGCGACGACCAGGCCGAGACGCTGCTGTTTCGGCTGTTGCGCGGGGCCGGCCTGCGTGGCCTGTCGGGGATGCCGGCGCAGCGGGCGCTGGGGCAGGGCAGCCTGCTGCGACCCTTGCTGGATACCCCGCGTGATGAACTGCTGGCCTACGCCACCGCGCATGGCCTGCATTGGATAGAAGACCCCAGCAACGATGACACCCAGTTCTCGCGCAACTACCTGCGCCACCAGGTGCTGCCGGCGCTGACCCGACGCTGGCCCCAGGCGGCGCGCAGCCTGGCGCGCAGCGCCGCGCACCTGGCCGAGGCGCAGGGCCTGCTCGATGAAGTGGCGCAGCAGGACCTCGCACAAGCCTCGACCCCTGATGCCTTCGCCTGGTTGGGCTGCCCGTCGCTGGATCTGGAGGTGCTGCGCCAACTGTCCCCGGCACGCCAGCGCAACGCCCTGCAGTACTGGCTGGCGGCGCGCACGCGCCTGCCGGACACCCGCCACTGGTCGGGTTGGGAAGACGTGCGCGATGCCGGCGGCGAAGGGCGTCCTGTATGGCGCCTGGCCGATGGCGAGCTGCACCGCAGTGGCCTGCGTATCTACTGGCTGGATGCGCACTGGCTCACGCCGCCGGCGCAGCCGGTGCCTTGGCTCGACCCGCGCCAGCCGCTTGCACTGCCCGGCAATGGCCAGTTGACACTAAGCGGCAGGTTGCCGCAGGGCCCGCTGCAGGTGCGCTATCGCCAGGGCGGCGAGAGGATGGCGGTCGAGGGTAGAGGCCATCGCGACCTCAAGCGGTTGCTCAACGAGCGCCAGCTACCCTTGTTCGCCCGCCAGCGCGTGCCGCTGCTGTACCGCGACGGGCAGTTGCTGGCGGTGGCCAACCTGCCGGGGCTGGGGCTTGCCGACGGGCAACTGCACTGGTGCGTACCGACAAGCGCGCAAGGTTTGAGATGAAAGGGACATTCCGGTAGACTACGCTCCCTTCTTGATACAACTTCTGTGACTTCATCTGAATCACGGCAGTTGCCGATTACCAAGCAGTTTTTTGCTGGGCGATTCTAAAAATGTTTAGCGAGCTCCTTACCGGGTTTTCAACCCCCGGTCTGACCAGGCGCGGCAGTTTTTTAAGATGCACTGTGATTGACGCAGGTGATCGGGGGCTTCGGCCTTCCTTCGCTTTCCCCGGCGGCACTGACCGCTTTAACGCAGACTTCTAGGGTTTTTCATGACGCGCTACATATTCGTCACGGGCGGTGTTGTTTCTTCATTGGGGAAAGGCATTGCCTCGGCTTCATTGGCGGCCATCCTGGAGGCGCGGGGGCTCAAGGTCACCATGCTCAAGCTGGACCCGTACATCAACGTCGACCCGGGCACCATGAGCCCGTTCCAGCACGGTGAGGTGTTCGTCACCCACGACGGCGCCGAGACCGACCTGGACCTGGGCCACTACGAGCGGTTCATCCGCACGACCATGACCCAGAACAACAACTTCACCACCGGCCGCGTGTACGAGCACGTGCTGCGCAAGGAGCGCCGTGGTGACTACCTGGGTGCCACCATCCAGGTGATCCCGCACATCACCGACGAAATCAAGCGCCGCATCATCAAGGGCGCCGGCGATGCCGACGTGGCCATGGTCGAGATCGGCGGTACCGTGGGTGACATCGAGTCGCAACCGTTCCTCGAGGCCATCCGCCAGCTGCGCTTCGAAGTGGGCGCCAAGCGCGCGATGCTGATGCACCTGACCCTGGTGCCGTACATCGCCACCGCCGGCGAGACCAAGACCAAGCCTACCCAGCACTCGGTCAAGGAGCTGCGCTCCATCGGCCTGCAGCCGGACGTGCTGGTGTGCCGTTCCGATCACCCGATCGACAGCTCGTCGCGCCGCAAGATCGCGCAGTTCACCAACGTTGAAGAACGTGCGGTGATCGCGCTGGAAGACGCCGACACCATCTACAAGATCCCGGGCATCCTGCACTCCCAGGGCCTGGACGACTTCGTCGTCGAGCGTTTCGGCCTGCAGTGCGGCAGCGCCGACCTGTCCGAGTGGGACGCGGTGGTCGATGCCAAGCTCAACCCCGAGCACGAAGTCACCATCGCCATGGTCGGCAAATACATGGAGCTGCTCGATGCCTACAAGTCGCTGATCGAAGCGATGAGCCATGCCGGCATCAGCAACCGCACCAAGGTCAACCTGCGCTACATCGACTCCGAAGACATCGAGAACCAGGGCACCGGCCTGCTCGAAGGCGTGGACGCCATCCTGGTACCGGGCGGTTTCGGCCTGCGCGGCGTGGAAGGCAAGATCACTGCCGTTCAATACGCCCGCGAGAACAAGGTGCCTTACCTGGGTATCTGCCTGGGCATGCAGGTGGCGGTCATCGAATTCGCCCGCAACGTGATGGGCTGGAAGGACGCCAACTCCACCGAGTTCGATCGCGCCAGCGGTCACCCTGTGGTGGGCCTGATCACCGAGTGGGAAGATGCCACCGGCGCGGTCGAGACCCGTACCGAAGCCTCGGACCTTGGCGGCACCATGCGTCTGGGCGCCCAGGAGTGCCAGCTGCAAAGCGGCTCCAAGGTGCACGACTGCTACGCCAAGGACGTGATCGTCGAGCGTCACCGTCACCGCTACGAGGTCAACAACAACCTGCTGCCGCAACTGATCGAGGCGGGCCTGGTGGTCTCGGGTCGTTCCGGCGACGGCGCACTGGTCGAAGTGGTCGAGTCCAAGGACCATCCCTGGTTCGTGGCCTGCCAGTTCCACCCGGAGTTCACCTCTACCCCGCGTGACGGCCACCCGCTGTTCAGCGGCTTCGTCAAAGCTGCATTGGCTCAAAAGAACAAGGCCTGATCCATGACCCAGAAGATCATTCGCGTCGGTAACATCGAGATCGCCAACGACAAGCCGTTCGTCCTGTTCGGCGGCATGAACGTGCTGGAATCCCGTGACCTGGCCCTGAAGGTCTGCGAAGAGTACGTGCGGGTTACCGAGAAGCTCGGTATCCCCTACGTGTTCAAGGCCAGCTTCGACAAGGCCAACCGTTCGTCGATCAACTCCTACCGCGGCCCTGGCCTGGAAGAGGGGATGAAGATCTTCGAAGAGATCAAGCGCACCTTCAACGTGCCGGTGATCACCGACGTGCACGAGCCGCACCAGGCGCAGGCCGTGGCCGACGTGTGCGACATCATCCAGCTGCCGGCCTTCCTGTCGCGCCAGACCGACTTGGTGGTCGCGATGGCCAAGACCGGCGCGGTGATCAACATCAAGAAGGCGCAGTTCCTCGCACCCCAGGAGATGAAGCACATCCTGAGCAAGTGCGAAGAGGCCGGCAACGACCAACTGATCCTCTGCGAGCGTGGTTCGAGCTTCGGCTACAACAACTTGGTGGTGGACATGCTCGGCTTCGGCATCATGAAGCAGTTCGAGTACCCGGTGTTCTTCGACGTGACCCATGCCCTGCAGATGCCGGGTGGTCGCGCCGATTCCGCAGGTGGCCGCCGTGCCCAGGTCACCGACCTGGCCAAGGCCGGCCTCAGTCAGGGGCTGGCGGGCCTGTTCCTCGAGGCCCACCCGGACCCTGACAATGCCAAGTGCGACGGCCCGTGCGCCCTGCGCCTGGACAAACTGGAGCCATTCCTGGCCCAGCTCAAGCAACTGGACGAACTGGTCAAGAGTTTTCCGACGGTAGAAACCGCGTAAACCTCGATTCTCCGGTAAAGTACCGCCCGTTCATCCCCTGACCCCCGGGTCAGGGGCTTGTCCTCGTCAGGCCTGCCCGTGCGCCGACCGCCTGTGACGGACCCGGTTTTTTTCTCAGCTGCGTTGTTTTCGTCAATTCTGGAGTGCTTACAACAATGGCAAAAATCGTCGACATCAAAGGTCGTGAAGTTCTCGATTCGCGCGGTAACCCTACCGTCGAAGCGGACGTACTGCTCGACAACGGCATCATCGGCAGCGCCTGTGCGCCGTCGGGTGCTTCCACTGGCTCGCGCGAAGCGCTGGAGCTGCGTGATGGCGACAAGAGCCGTTACATGGGCAAGGGCGTACTGAAGGCCGTCGCCAACATCAACGGCCCGATCCGCGACCTGCTGCTGGGCAAGGACCCGGTCGAGCAGAAAGCGCTCGACCTGGCGATGATCAAGCTCGACGGTACTGAAAACAAAGGCAACCTGGGCGCCAACGCCATCCTCGCCGTGTCCCTGGCTGCCGCCAAGGCCGCTGCACAGGACCAGGACCTGCCGCTGTACGCGCACATCGCAAACCTCAATGGCACCCCTGGCCAGTACTCGATGCCGGTCCCGATGATGAACATCATCAACGGCGGCGAGCACGCCGACAACAACGTCGACATCCAGGAGTTCATGGTGCAGCCGGTCGGCGCCAAGACCTTCTCCGACGCGCTGCGCATGGGCACCGAGATCTTCCACCACCTCAAGGCAGTACTGAAGGCCCGTGGCCTGAACACCGCCGTGGGTGACGAGGGTGGTTTCGCACCTAACCTGGCTTCCAACGAAGACGCGCTGTCGGCCATCGCCGAAGCCGTCGCCAACGCCGGCTACACCCTGGGCACCGACGTGACCCTGGCGCTGGACTGTGCGGCCAGCGAGTTCTACGAGGACGGCAAGTACAACCTGTCCGGTGAAGGCAAGTCGTTCGACGCAGCCGGTTTTGCCGACTACCTCAAGGGCCTGACCGAGCGTTTCCCGATCATCTCGATCGAAGACGGCCTGGACGAGTCCGACTGGGCTGGCTGGAAGATCCTGACCGACAAGATCGGCGACAAGGTGCAACTGGTCGGTGACGACCTGTTCGTGACCAACACCAAGATCCTGAAGGAAGGCATCGACAAGAAGATCGCCAACTCGATCCTGATCAAGTTCAACCAGATCGGCACCCTGACCGAAACCCTGGAAGCCATCCAGATGGCCAAGGCCGCCGGTTACACCGCAGTGATCTCGCACCGTTCGGGCGAAACCGAAGATTCGACCATTGCCGACCTGGCCGTGGGTACCGCTGCCGGCCAGATCAAGACCGGTTCGCTGTGCCGCTCCGACCGCGTCTCCAAGTACAACCAATTGCTGCGTATCGAAGAGCAACTGGGCAGCAAGGCTGTGTACCGTGGTCGCGGCGAGTTTCGCGGCTAAGCCAGAGATGGTAAAAAGGCCGCAGTGTGAGGCTGAAAGACGCAGCTAATCTTTCAGCAACCCTGTGCAGCAAGTGCTTTCCCCACAAAGCCTGGCTTCGGTCAGGCTTCGTGCCATCAGCCCCTTGCGCACGGGCGGCCTTTTTCCAGTGGATACCCTGATGCGTAGTCCCTATTGGTTGTTCCTCGTCTTGCTCCTGTTGCTGGGTGGCCTGCAGTACCGTCTGTGGGTGGGCAACGGCAGCCTGGCCCAGGTTGCCGACCTCAAGCAGCAGATCGCCGACCAGCACGCTGAAAACGAGCGTCTGCTGGAGCGTAATCGCGTGCTTGATGCCGAAGTGCTGGAGTTGAAGAAAGGTATGGAAACCGTCGAAGAACGCGCTCGTCATGAGCTGGGTATGGTCAAGGAGGGTGAAACCCTCTACCAGTTGGCCCAATGACGGCGTTCCTGCCTGCCTTCTGGGCAGTGATTCCTGCCGCGGGTGTTGGTGCCCGCATGGCGGCCGACCGTCCCAAGCAGTACCTGCAACTGGGCGGGCGGACGATTCTCGAGCATAGCCTCGACTGTTTTCTCGACCATCCATGCCTCAAGGGCGTGGTGGTCAGCATTGCTGCCGACGACCCTTACTGGCCGGGCCTGGCCTGCGCCAGCGATACGCGCATCCAGCGTGCGGCAGGTGGGCGCGAGCGTGCCGATTCGGTGCTCAATGCCTTGCTGCTGCTGCACGCCCAGGGCGCGGCCGACAACGACTGGGTGCTGGTGCACGATGCGGCGCGGCCGAACCTGGCGCGCGACGACCTTGACCGCCTGCTGGGCGAGCTGGCGAATGACCCGGTGGGCGGGCTGCTGGCGGTGCCGGCGCGCGACACGCTCAAGCGTGCCGATGCCAACGGGCGGGTAAGCGCCACCATCGACCGCAGCACGGTGTGGCAGGCGTACACCCCGCAGATGTTCCGCCTGGGGGCATTGCACCGTGCGCTGGCAGACAGCCTGGTGGCGGACGTGGCGATCACCGACGAGGCGTCGGCCATCGAATGGTCGGGGCAGGCGCCGCGCCTGGTCGAAGGGCGCAACGACAATATCAAGGTGACGCGGCCGGAAGACCTGGAGTGGCTGAGGCAGCGCTGGGCCAATCGCGGCAATTGACCGCGGTGGCCCATTCGCTGGCAAGCCAGCCCCCACACGGGACTGCAGTACGTTCAAGGGCGGGTGAACTGCCTGTGGGAGCCCGCGACGTTTTCTACACGCTGCGGTACTCAGGCAGCTGTCCCAACTTCTCCCGTAGATAATCCACCAGCTTGCGCACCTTCGGCGACAGGTGCCGCTGTTGCGGGTACAACGCCCACACCGCCGTATTCGGCGGCTGATGCGCTTCAAGCAGCGACACCAACGCGCCACTGCCCAGATGCTCCAGCACGTAGTAGTCCGGCAACTGGCACAGCCCCATCCCCTGCAGCGCCGCATCCAGCACCGCCTGCCCGCTGTTGCAGCGCCAGTTGCCCTGCACCCGCTGACTGATTTCCCGGCCCTCCTGCTGCAAGGCCCAGATATCCGTGCTGCCGATCAGGCAGTTGTGCCGCGCCAGCTCCGACACGCTGTGGGGCCGCCCATAGCGCTCCAGGTACGCTGGCGAGGCGCACAGGTACATGCGCCGTGGGGCCAGGCGTGCCGCCACCAGGCGTGACTCCTGCAACCGACCCAGGCGAATCGCCATGTCCATGCCTTCGTGCAGCAGGTCGAGGGTGCGGTTGGTCAGCTCGATGTCCACCCGCAACTGCGGGTACTGCGCCATGAAGCGGGTGACCAGCGGCACGATGAAGCGCTCGCCATAGGCCACCGCACAGGTCATGCGCAGCAGCCCCTTGGGCTCGCTGGTCAGGTCGCCTATGGCGCGCAGGGCCTCTTCGCGGCCATCCTGCAGGCGCTGGCAGTGCTGAAGAAAGGTCTGCCCGGCCTCACTCAAGGTCACCTTGCGCGTGCTGCGGTACAAAAGGCGCGTCTGCAGGCGATCTTCCAGGCGCGCCACCGCGCGGCTCACGTGCGACGACGATACCCCCAGGCGCTCGGCTGCCGCGGTGAACTGGCCCGATTCGGCCACCGCGACGAATTCGTCGATCCCTTCCCAGCGGCTGCTCATCGATTATCCCTGCATGGCAATAATGTTTTGTGTTTGGCTCGATTATTAAGCAAAAGACGATGAATTACACTTCACGCCTGAACTGAAACCTTTGTGGAGAACCTTGATGATCAAGTCCCGTGCTGCCGTTGCCTTCGAAGCCAAGAAACCGCTGGAGATCGTCGAAGTCGACGTGGCCATGCCCAAGGCCGGCGAAGTGCTGTTGCGCGTGGTCGCCAGCGGCGTCTGCCACACCGACGCCTACACGCTGTCGGGCGCCGACCCGGAAGGCATCTTCCCGTCCATCCTGGGCCATGAAGGCGGCGCCATCGTCGAGGCCATCGGTGAGGGCGTGACCTCGGTGGCGGTGGGCGATCACGTGATCCCGCTCTACACCCCGGAATGTCGCCAGTGCAAGTTCTGCAAGTCGGGCAAGACCAACCTGTGCCAGGCCATCCGCGCGACCCAGGGCAAGGGCCTGATGCCCGACGGCACCACCCGTTTTGCCTACAAGGGTCAGCCGCTGTTCCACTACATGGGCACCTCGACCTTCTCCGAATACACCGTGCTGCCGGAAATTTCCGTGGCCAAGATCCAGAAAGAGGCCCCGCTGGAGAAGGTGTGCCTGCTCGGTTGCGGCGTGACCACCGGCATCGGTGCGGTACTCAATACCGCCAAGGTCAAGCCGGGTGACACCGTGGCCATCTTCGGCCTGGGCGGCATCGGCCTGTCGGCCGTGATCGGTGCGGTCAAGGCCAAGGCCAGCCGCATCATCGCCATCGACATCAACCCGGCCAAGTTCGAGATCGCACGCCAGCTGGGTGCCACCGACTGCATCAACCCCAAGGACTACGATCGCCCGATCCAGGAAGTGATCGTGGACCTGACCGATGGCGGCGTGGACTTCTCGTTCGAGTGCATCGGCAACGTGCAACTGATGCGTGCGGCCCTGGAGTGCTGCCACAAGGGCTGGGGCGAGTCGGTGATCATCGGCGTCGCCGGTGCCGGCCAGGAGATCGCAACGCGTCCGTTCCAGCTGGTCACCGGCCGCGTCTGGCGCGGCTCGGCATTCGGTGGCGTGCGTGGTCGCACCGAGCTGCCAAGCTATGTGGACATGGCCGAGCAGGGCGAGATCCCGCTGGACACCTTCATTACCCACACCATGGGCTTGGAAGACATCAACAAGGCCTTCGACCTGATGCATGAAGGCAAGAGCATCCGCAGCGTCATCCACTTCTGAGGTCTGCCATGAGCCTGGAAAACATCTCCTGCCAGAAGAGCTTCGGCGGCTGGCACAAGCGCTACCGGCACCGCTCCAGCGTGCTGGGGTGCGACATGGTGTTTGCCGTGTACCTGCCGCCGCAGGCGGAGCAGGGCGGCAAGCTGCCGGTGCTGTACTGGCTGAGCGGGCTGACCTGCACCGACGAGAACTTCATGCAGAAGGCCGGCGCGCACAAGCTTGCCGCCGAGCTCGGCCTGATCATCGTGGCGCCGGACACCAGCCCGCGCGGGCCACAGGTACCGGACGACCCGGACGGCGCCTGGGACTTCGGCCTGGGCGCGGGGTTCTACCTCAATGCCACCGAACAGCCGTGGGCCGAGCACTACCGCATGCACGACTACGTGGTGGATGAGCTGCCGGCACTGGTGGAGGCGCATTTCCCGGCCTCCGCTGCGCGCAGCATCAGCGGTCACTCCATGGGTGGGCACGGCGCGCTGGTGTGCGCCTTGCGCAACCCCGGGCGCTATGTGTCGGTGTCGGCGTTCTCGCCCATCGGCAACCCGATGGACTGCCCCTGGGGCCAGAAGGCGTTCAGTCGCTACCTGGGCGAGGAGCGTTCGCGCTGGCGCGAATGGGATGCCAGCGTGCTGATCGCGCAGGCGCAGGAAACGCTGCCGCTGCTGGTCGACCAGGGCGATCGCGACGACTTCCTGCAAACCCAGCTCAAGCCCGAAGTGCTGGCCCAGGCCGCGCAGGCGGCTGGCTACCCGCTGACGTTGCGCCTGCAGCCTGGCTACGACCACAGCTACTACTTCATCGCCAGCTTCATCGATGACCACCTGCGCCATCATGCGGCGGCACTGGGGCGGGCGTAGGGCTAGTCCTACAAATAAGCCAAACCCCCGGCAAAGCAGGTAGAATCACGCCCTGACTCAATCAGGGCGTTTTTTTATGCGTATTGGCCACGGCTACGATGTGCACCGCTTCGCGGAAGGCGATTTCATCACCTTGGGTGGGGTGCGCATTGCGCACAAGTTCGGCCTGCTGGCCCATTCCGACGGCGATGTGCTGCTGCACGCGCTGAGCGATGCACTGCTGGGCGCCGCCGCGCTGGGTGACATCGGCAAGCATTTCCCCGATACCGACCCGCAGTTCAAGGGCGCCGACAGCCGCGTGCTGCTGCGCCACATCCTGTCGATCATCCATGCCAAGGGCTGGAAGGTGGGCAACGTCGACGCCACCATCGTGGCCCAGGCACCCCGGATGGCCGCGCACATCGAAACCATGCGTACCCTGATCGCCCAGGACCTGCAGGTCGAGCTCGACCAGGTCAACGTCAAGGCCACCACCGAAGAGAAGCTCGGCTTCACCGGCCGTGAAGAAGGCATCGCCGTTCACGCCGTCGCGTTGTTGCTGCGCGCATGACCGAACTCGAACTGCTCGGCCCGCAGGCAGCCGGGCCGGCGCTGGGCAGCGCCATCCTCAAGGCCACGGCCGAAGATTTCCAGGTCGATGAAGTGCTCGACATTCCCCTGTCGGGTGAAGGCGAGCACTTGTGGCTGTGGGTCGAGAAACGCGACCTCAATACCGAGGAGGCCGCCCGCCGCCTGGCCCGCGCCGCCGGCGTACCGCTGCGCACCGTGAGCTATGCCGGCCTCAAGGACCGTCAGGCGCTGACTCGCCAATGGTTCAGCCTGCACCTGCCGGGCAAGGCCGACCCTGACCTGAGCGCGGCTGAAAACGAAACCCTGAGCATCCTCAGACACACCCGCCACTCGCGCAAACTCCAGCGTGGCGCGCACTCGGCCAACGGCTTCACCCTGCGCCTCACAGCGCTCAGCGCCGATCACCAGGCCCTGGACGCGCGCCTCGAGCAATTGCGCATACAAGGCGTGCCCAACTACTTCGGCAGCCAGCGATTTGGCTTTGCGGGCGGCAACGTGCACGATGCGCGCCAGTGGGCCGAGCGCAAGGCCCTGCCCGAGCAGCGCAATGTGCGCTCGCGGCTGCTGTCCAGCGCACGCAGCTACCTGTTCAACCGGGTGCTGGCCGAGCGGGTTGCCGATGGCAGCTGGCAACAGGCTCAGGTCGGCGACCTGCTGGCGTTCACCGACAGCCGCAGCTTTTTCGCGGCGGGCGAGGCCGAGTGCAGCGACCCGCGCCTGGCAATACTCGACCTGCACCCTACCGGGCCGCTGTGGGGCGAGGGCCTGCCGGCCACCAGTGGGCCAGGCGGTGCGATCGAGCAACGCGTGGCCGAACAGGAGGCAGCCCTGTGCCAATGGCTGGGCAATGCCAACCTCAAACAGGAACGGCGCATTCTGCGGCTGCCCATTGGCGGCTTGACGTGGCATTATCCCGAGCCTGATATCCTGCAACTGGAATTCGTCCTTCCGGCCGGATGCTTCGCCACCGTGGTGGTGCGCGAACTCGTCGATCTGGTGCCGGCAGGGCAGACGGACAGCCCATGCGTATTCTGATTTCGAACGACGACGGGGTCACCGCACCCGGTCTCGCCGCGCTGCATGCTGCGCTGGCGGATTATGCCGAGTGCGTGGTGATTGCCCCGGACCAGGACAAGAGCGGCGCCAGCAGTTCGCTGACGCTCGACCGCCCGCTGCATCCGCAGACCCTGGCCAACGGCTACATCAGCCTCAACGGCACACCGACCGATTGCGTGCACCTGGGCCTGAACGGGCTGCTGGAGCATCCGCCGGACATGGTCGTCTCGGGTATCAACCTGGGCGCCAACCTGGGCGATGACGTGCTGTACTCGGGCACGGTCGCCGCGGCGCTGGAAGGTCGATTCCTGGGGGGCACCTCGTTTGCCTTCTCGCTGCTCTCGCGCCTGCCGGACAACCTGCCCACTGCCGCCTATTTCGCGCGCAAGCTGGTCGAGGCGCATGCAAGCCTTGAGCTGCCACCGCGCACCGTACTCAATGTGAACATTCCCAACCTGCCGCTGGAGCACATCCGTGGCATCCAGCTGACACGCCTGGGACATCGTGCACGTGCGGCGGCGCCGACCAAGGTGGTCAACCCGCGCGGCAAGGAAGGCTACTGGATCGCGGTGGCCGGCGACGCCGAGGATGGCGGCCCGGGTACCGATTTTCACGCGGTGATGCAGGGCTATGTCTCGATCACCCCGCTACAGCTTGACCGCACCTTCAACGATGCCTTCGACCGTCTCGAGGGTTGGCTGGAGGGGCTGCTCTGATGCGAGAGCCGGAGGATCTGATGCGCCATGGTATCGGTTTTACTTCGCAGCGAACCCGTGAACGGCTGATCCAGCGTTTGATCGAGGAAGGCATCAAGGACCAGCGGGTGCTCGAGGCCTTGCGCAACATCCCGCGGCACATGTTCGTCGACGAGGCGCTGTCGCACCGTGCGTATGAAGATACCGCGCTGCCCATCGGCAACAACCAGACCATCTCGCAGCCGTTCATGGTCGCGTACATGAGCGAGGTGCTGCTGGAGGACGGTCCGCTGGACAAGGTGCTGGAGATCGGCACCGGGTCTGGCTACCAGACAGCAGTGCTGTCCAGGCTGGTGGAGCGGGTGTTCTCGGTAGAGCGCATTAAGCCCCTGCAGGACCGCGCCAAGGAACGGCTGGTCGAGTTGAACCTGCGCAACCAGGTGTTCCGCTGGGGCGACGGTTTCGAGGGGTGGCCGGCACTGGCCCCCTACAATGGCATCATCGTCACCGCCGGCGCACCCGAAGTGCCCCAGGCCTTGCTCGACCAGCTGGCACCGGGCGGGCGCATGGTGATACCGGTGGGCGCCAGTGGCGAGACACAGCAATTGCTGTTGATCGTGCGCGAAGAACAGGGCTTCTCGCGGCGCAAACTGTGTGACGTACGCTTCGTGCCGTTGCTCAATGGCACATTGAGCTGAGTCGATTTTTTTCGCGGGCGTCGAATTCCCGGTGCATTGCCGGGTCTATGGGGCGTGCGGTTTCTTGAACGATCGCACAACCTGGCAAGCAGTTGATCTGCATTGCCTGTGCGCTCGGTTATAATTGCAACAATATTGCATTCCTACATCGGTCACCACATAAGGGAGCGGCGGGTGAGTCACACAGTCATTCGGCAGCGCATGGGTCTATCGAGCTTAAAGCTTCTGGTGATTGCACTCGCCTTGGGAACCCTGGTTTCAGGGTGTTCCAGTTCATCTTCGAGCAGCGTGCGGGTGGTCGACCGCAACAGCGCCGCGCCCAAGCGCCCGGTGGTCACTACGGGGCAGTACGTGGTTCGCCCGGGCGATACGCTGTTCTCGATTGCCTTTCGCTACGGCTGGGACTACAAGGAGCTCGCTGCGCGCAACGGTATCCCGGCGCCCTATACCATCCGGCCCGGCCAGGCGATCCGCTTCGGCTCCGGCACGGCTACCAGCAGCGGCTCGCGGGTCGTCACCTCCACCTCGCCCTCCAGCAAGACCACGGTCACCCGTCGTCCGGCAGGTACCCCGGCACCGGCAAAAACCACGTCTCCAGGCGGTACCAGCGCGCCGCCCGTCGTCGCCACCACCCCTGTCCAAGTGCCGGCTTCGGAGCGTTCGGCCGGTGGCTGGGCATGGCCGGCCAACGGTGTGCTGATTGGAAAATTCGCTTCAAACGGTAGTTTGAATAAAGGCATTGATATCGCCGGTGATTTGGGACAGCCTGTTTTTGCTGCGTCGGATGGTTCCGTTGTGTACGCCGGAAGTGGCTTGCGGGGCTACGGTGAACTGGTAATCATCAAGCACAGCGATACCTACGTCAGTGCCTACGGTCACAACCGCAGGCTGTTGGTTCGGGAGGGACAGCAGGTCAAGGTTGGGCAGACAATTGCCGAAATGGGGTCCACGGGCACCGACCGGGTGAAGCTTCACTTCGAGATTCGCCGCCAGGGCAAACCTGTAGATCCGTTGCAATTCCTGCCACGTCGTTGATAAGCATGTACCCGGCCTGTTCCTTCGCGTAGTGGGGACAGGCTCAGCGTTGCCAAGGATAAAGGCGCCGCTTGAGTCTGAGTTCGAACTCAGCAAAGGACTATAACAATGGCTCTCAGTAAAGAAGTGCCGGAGTTTGACATCGACGATGAGGTGCTCCTTATGGAAACCGGCATCGTTTTGGAAACGGATGTGGTGTCAGACGAACCTGCTGTATCTCCGGTTCGGACCCGGGCCAAACAAGGCTCACCGCTCAAACAGCACAAGTACATCGATTACACTCGAGCACTTGATGCAACTCAGCTCTACCTCAACGAAATCGGCTTTTCGCCCCTGCTTTCCCCGGAAGAAGAAGTTCATTTTGCGCGTTTGTCGCAAAGTGGCGACCCTGCCGGGCGCAAACGCATGATCGAAAGCAACCTGCGCCTGGTGGTGAAGATTGCGCGCCGCTACGTCAACCGCGGGCTATCGCTGCTCGACCTGATCGAAGAGGGCAACCTGGGCCTGATTCGCGCAGTCGAGAAGTTCGACCCCGAGCGTGGGTTCCGTTTCTCGACCTACGCCACCTGGTGGATCCGGCAGACCATCGAACGCGCCATCATGAACCAGACGCGCACCATTCGCCTGCCGATCCATGTGGTCAAGGAACTGAACGTCTACCTGCGTGCAGCACGCGAGCTGACCCAGAAACTCGATCACGAGCCGTCACCGGAAGAGATCGCCAACCTGCTGGAAAAACCCGTAGGCGAGGTCAAGCGCATGCTCGGCCTGAACGAGCGCGTGTCTTCGGTGGACGTTTCACTGGGCCCGGACTCGGACAAGACCCTGCTCGATACCCTCACCGACGATCGTCCCACCGACCCTTGCGAGCTGTTGCAGGACGACGACCTGTCCCAGAGCATCGACCTGTGGCTGAGCGAACTGACCGACAAGCAGCGTGAGGTGGTGATTCGCCGCTTTGGCCTGCGCGGGCATGAGAGCAGCACCCTGGAGGATGTTGGCCTGGAGATTGGTCTTACCCGGGAGCGGGTACGTCAGATCCAGGTGGAGGGCCTCAAGCGGCTGCGGGAGATCCTGGAGAAGAACGGACTGTCCAGCGAGTCGCTGTTCCAGTAACTGCGACGGCTGTGAAAAGGCGCCTCGACCCAGTCGAGGCGTTTTTGTTCGTGGCTGTCTCAAGCGCTCAGACACGCGCAGAAACACCGATACCACGGCGGCAACCTTTCCCGGTTGCGTATTGTTATTGGATTTGTAGGTTATCGCTTACAAGATCCGTAAGCCTTTACATCAAGAGGGTGTAAATTCCAGTCGGTTTTGACGTGGTATTTTGTCTAACCAATTGATATTGGAAGAGTTTATTTTAAGGTAGCGTCACCTTCCGGACTTTTTTTGAGAGCTTTTACCAGTTGCTCTGCCGGCTGCAGGGGATAGTATCTGAACTGTGTCTACGGACTGACACAGGTTCTCAAGGATGAGCGCCAAGGACATCGCGGGATGCGATTCATCAGGATGATGATAGGGAATACAGGGACTACGGAAAAAAATGTGGGCGGGTCATACCGCCCCTTTTTTTTGCCTGCGAAAAAGTGGCTGGCCCTGCAGCGAACATAAAAAAAGGCCCCGAAGGGCCTTTTTCATTGACCCGGCGTCGATCAACGCTCCAGATCTGCAATCTTGCCCGGCTTGCCATCCCACTCTGCAGCGTCTGGCATCGAATCCTTCTTCTCGGTGATGTTCGGCCAGATTTCGGCCAGCTCGGCGTTGAGCTCGATGAAGTTTTCCATGCCGGCCGGCACTTCATCTTCCGAGAAGATCGCAACGGCGGGGCACTCAGGCTCGCACAGTGCACAGTCGATGCACTCATCCGGGTGAATGACCAGGAAGTTCGGGCCTTCGTAGAAGCAGTCCACCGGACAGACTTCTACACAGTCGGTGTACTTGCACTTGATGCAGTTGTCGGTGACGACGAAGGTCATTTCTAATTTTCTCCTCAGGCGACGGCAGCGTTCCCTTCCAGACAGGGCCGCTCGGTTCGGTAGGTCGGCAGCGAGCCAGGCTAATAACTCGCTGCCCCGCCGAACCGCGCGGGATTCTATCAGTTTGTGCGATGGGGCGTTATAACAGAGTCTTTAGTGTATAGAGCATTTCGATAGCTTGGCGTGGCGTCAGGTTGTCCACGTCGAGCTTGCCGATCTTCTCGATCACCGGATGCGGCAGGCTGGCGAACAGGTCGCTCTGGTGCGGCGTGCTGGGCGCTCCCGGGCTTGCTGGCGCGGTTTCGTGGGGCAGGCTGTTGGTTTCCAGGCGGCCCAGGTGCTCGCGGGCTCGCTGGATCACCGGTGCCGGCACGCCTGCCAGTTGTGCCACTGCCAGGCCGTAGCTCTGGCTGGCAGGCCCTGGCAGCACATGGTGCAGGAACACGATGCGTTCGTTGTGCTCGGTAGCGTTCAGGTGCACGTTGGCCACCAGCGGCTCGCTTTCGGGCAGCACGGTCAGTTCGAAGTAGTGCGTGGCGAACAGCGTGTAGGCGCGCAGCTGGGCCAGGCGCTCGGCGGCGGCCCAGGCCAGCGAGAGGCCGTCGAAGGTACTGGTGCCGCGGCCCACTTCGTCCATTAGTACCAGGCTGCGTTCGGTGGCGTTGTGCAGGATGTTGGCGGTTTCGCTCATCTCCACCATGAAGGTAGAGCGCCCACCGGCCAGGTCGTCGCTGGAGCCGATACGGGTGAAGATGCGGTCCACCAGCGACAGCTCGCAGCTGGCGGCCGGCACGAAACTGCCGATATGCGCCAGCAGCACGATCAGTGCGGTCTGGCGCATGTAGGTGGACTTACCACCCATGTTCGGGCCGGTGATCACCAGCATGCGCGTGTTGTCGTCCAGGCCCAGGTCGTTGGCCACGAACGGCGTGGTCAACACCTGCTCGACCACCGGGTGGCGACCCTGGCTGATGCGCATGCACGGTTCGTCGACGAATGTCGGGCAGTTGAGGTCAAGGTTCAGCGCACGCTCGGCCAGGTTGCTGACCACATCCAGTTCGGCCAGCGCCGCGGCGGTGTCCTGCAGCGGGGCCAGGTGGCCGATCAGGGTTTCGAGCAACGCATCGTAGAGCATCTTCTCGCGCGCCAGGGCGCGGCTCTTGGCCGACAGCGCCTTGTCTTCGAACGTCTTGAGCTCTGGGGTGATGAAGCGCTCGGCGCCCTTGAGGGTCTGGCGGCGGATGTAGTCGGCCGGCGCCTGTTCGGCCTGCTTGCTCGGCAGCTCGATGAAGTAGCCATGCACGCGGTTGTAGCCGACCTTGAGGTTGGCAAGGCCCGTGCGGGCCTTTTCACGGGCTTCGAGGTCGATCAGGAACTGCCCGGCGTTCTCGCTCATCGACAGCAGGTCGTCGAGCTCGGCGTCATAGCCGACCTTGAGCACGCCGCCATCACGGATCACCGCAGGCGGGTTGTCGATGATCGCCTTCTGCAGTAGGTCGGCCAGTTCCGGGTAGGTACCGGCGATGGCCGCCAGGCGCGCCAGGTGCGGTGCCTCCAGCTCGGCCATGGCGTTCTGCAGTTCAGGCAGCGCGCCAAGCGCGTCGCGCAGGCGCGCCAGGTCCCGTGGGCGAGCATTGCGCAGGCCGATACGGGCGAGAATCCGCTCGATATCGCCGATGTCCTTCAGTTGCGGTTGCAGCTTCTCGAAGCGGTAGCCGTCGAGCAGGCAGCGAATCGAGCTCTGGCGGGCCTGCAGCACCTTCAGGTCACGCAGCGGCCGGTTCAGCCAGCGGGTCAGCAGGCGGCTGCCCATGGCGGTCTGACAGCGGTCGATCACCGATTGCAGGGTGTTGTCGCGGCCCCCGGCCAGGTTGACGTCCAGCTCCAGGTTGCGCCGGCTGGCGCCGTCGAGCACCACGGTGTCGTCCAGCCGCTCGTGCTTGAGGCTGCGCAGGTGCGGCAGGGCGGTGCGCTGGGTTTCCTTGGCGTAGGCGAGCAGGCAGCCGGCGGCGCCGATGGCCAGGGTCAGCTTCTCGCAGCCGAAGCCCTTGAGGTCCTGGGTTGCGAACTGCTGGCACAGGCTCTTGCGCGCCGAGTCACGGTCGAAGTCCCACGGCGCGCGGCGGCGCGAGCCACGGCGCTTCTCGGCGGGCAGGCCCTGGGGCCAGTCGTCGGGGATCAGCAGCTCCACGGGGTTGACCCGCTCGAGCTCGGCCAGCAGGTTTTCCCAGCCCTTGAACTCCTGCACGGTGAAGTTGCCGCTGGTGATATCCAGCACGGCCAGGCCGAACAGGCGTTCGTCACCCAGTACGGCGGCGATCAGGTTGTCGCGGCGCTCGTCGAGCAGGGCTTCGTCGCTGACCGTGCCTGGGGTGATGATGCGCACCACCTGGCGTTCCACCGGGCCCTTGCTGGTGGCCGGATCGCCGATCTGCTCGCAGATCACCACCGATTCGCCCAGCTTCACCAGCTTGGCCAGGTAGCCTTCGGCGGCGTGGTAGGGGATACCGCACATGGGGATCGACTGGCCCGCTGACTGCCCGCGGGCGGTCAGGGTGATATCCAGCAGTTTGGCGGCCTTCTTCGCGTCTTCGTAGAAGATCTCGTAGAAATCGCCCATGCGGTAGAACATCAGCTGGTCCGGGTGCTGGTTTTTCAGCTTCCAGTACTGCTGCATCATCGGGGTGTGTGCGGAAAGATCGCTCATTACAGAAACTTGGCTCGCAGTGTCGTTTAGACCAAAGGCAGCGGGCAATGGTACAGGGATTTTTTCCCCGTTGCCGGGCCTAACGCTGCGCAGCGACCTTTTGCCCCTGGCATTGTGTTAATGCATATTTGAATTTGCATTTGTGCACGAGATGGTTACTATGCACGTTATGCAAAAACGCAACGTAGCTACCGTCTTGAGAGCATTGCTCGACCGCCACGGGATCTCCCCCACGGAGCTTCACCGTCGCACCGGCGTGCCCCAATCCACCCTGTCGCGGATTCTCAGCGAGAAGATCGTCGATCCTTCCGACAAGCATGTGTCGAAGATCGCCGAGTACTTCGGCGTGAGCACCGATCAGTTGCGCGGCCGTGCCGACCTGGGCGATACCCGCCCGGCGAACGCGCCGCGCGCCGACGTGCAGCTGCAGGACATCAGCCTGTGGGATGACGATACCCCCGTCGAGGACGACGAAGTGTCCATTCCGTTTCTTCGTGAGGTCGAGTTGGCAGCAGGATCAGGACGATTCGTCATCGAGGAAAGCGAGAAGGCCAGCCTGCGCTTCGGCAAGCGCAGCCTGCGTCACAACGGCGTGCAGTTCGACCAGGCCAAGTGCGTGACGGTGCGCGGCAACAGCATGCTGCCGGTGCTGCGTGATGGCGCCACGGTGGGGGTGAATGCGGGCAAGAGCGGCATCGGCGACATTGTCGACGGCGACCTGTATGCCATCAACCACAATGGCCAGTTGCGCGTGAAACAGCTGTATCGCCTGCCCACGGGTATCCGCCTGCGCAGCTTCAACCGCGACGAGCACCCGGACGAGGACTACACCTTCCAGCAGATGCAGGAAGAGCAAATCAGCATCCTCGGGCATGTGTTCTGGTGGGGCATGTACGCCCGCTAGGTTCTACGCTTTCTCAGAAACCCGCCCCGGCGGGTTTTTTGTGCCTGCTCAAACCCCTTATTGACCCTTTCCGGCAAGACCGATACCTGCAAAAGTTTGCGGGGTCGGCCCTGTCGGAGCAAGCATCAGCGCGCTGGCTACTTCGCCATTTCGGCGGTTTGTGCCGAGCGGGTAAGCCCTTCGGCCAGCGCGGGATAGACCTTGAGCGCCCCCGTGATACTCAGGTGATCATCATCGGAATACAGAAACGCGTTCCCCTCGACCAGCGGGCAGATATCCCCAGGGCACAGCGCGCGGTCGTAGTTGATGATTGTGGCGGATGTCTTGCGCAACGCCGCGTTCACGAATGCTTGATTGCGAACATGCTCTTCGCGGCTGACCGACAACTTCAAGTATTCGCGTTCTATGCCGCGCCCACGCCGTAATACATCCTTGGGCTCATACCGCTGCTGCGGGTTATCCTCGATGAAGATAACGTTCACGCCAATCTGGGCATAGCGAGAAACGGTGTTATCCATTGCCCAGACAAGGTCATGGGTTGAGCTCTGGACCGTTGCCTTTGCGGATGGATCTCTTGCAATGCCATTGAACTCCGAAGGGCGTGACGGTGATGAAGTGTAATACGTCCAGCGATTGATCAATATGACGTGCTTAATACCCGAGGCCCGAACGTCGTTGAAGATGCGCTCGTTCAATGCCTGGCAATTGTGTTTTTCAATTCCGGCTTCGCCACGCAGTGACTGGATACCCAGGAGCGAGGGGCAGCCAGACGTTCCCGTAAACTTCATGCCTACCTTATGGTCGCGTGCAAACTTCTCCAATGCCGGCACCAGGCTCAGTGCATGACTGTCACCGTACGCAAAGTACTCAACGGGCGCACCACGCTCACCCAGCCCGCAGAACCAGCCATCCGGCTTCTTGTAGGCATAGGGTATTTCAAAGCATTCGGCCGCTCGCTCAGTGACTTTTATACTGTTCTGGTAGGCCATGAGTTTTTGGTTATGCGTTCGCTGTGCAATGCTGTCCTGCGTGTAGGTCGCATAGCCTGTTGCTCCGCAGCCAGCTGCCAGCAGCACGAGCACAATGACCTTGGAGCGCCCCTGCCACCTTGAACGCAGGGGAAGCTCCACCAGCCTGTATGTCAGCCAAGCCAGAAGAATAGCCAACAGTACGGCCGCTACGCGAATGCCGACAGTGGGTACTTCGCCTTCCACGATCCTTGCGAAAGACAACAAGGGCCAGTGCCACAGGTAGAGAGGGAAGCTGATCAAGCCGAACCACACGGCCAACTTGTTACCCAGCACCCTGCGATTGAACCAGGCATCAGGGCCCGCCGCAATGATCAACACAGCGCCCAGTACTGGAACGAGTGCCCATTTTCCAGGAAAGTTGAGGCCTTTGTTTATCCTGAAGAAGCCGAATACCAGTAAACACACACCCAGCACGGAAAGCACATGCCCAAGTCGTTTTCGCACGGCACGCGTTCTATAAAGGGTGAGCCATGCGAGAAGCGTGCCGGCCAGCAACTCCCAGAAACGTGTATGTGGTGAATAGAATGTGGCGATCGCATCATGCTTGACGCCTTTGACGCTCAGGAAAAATGAGACAGCACCCAAGAGGATCGTCAAGGCCAGAACGTTGAACCTGAATCGCCACGCCACCCACAACAATATTGGCCAGACAATGTAAAACTGTTCCTCTACGCCCAAACTCCACAAATGCAATAGCGGTTTGGTTTCCACGGAGTTGTCGAAATAACCGACCTCACTCCATAGCACCAGGTTCGAGACGAAACCGGCGCCGCCTGCGATATGTTTTCCCAGTTGCCTGAATTCATCGTCCAGCAACGTGAACCAGCCGAAACCATAACACGCTGAAAGTATCAGCAGCAGCGCAGGAAATATGCGTTTTATACGTCGTGCGTAGAACTCGGTAAAACTGAATGCGCCCCGATCCAGGCTTTCAAAAATGATAGTGGAAATCAGGTAGCCTGAGATGACAAAGAATATATCGACGCCGATAAACCCTCCCCTGAGCACACTGGGGAAGGCGTGATAGATAACTACTGCCAAGACGGCAACAGCCCGCAAGCCGTCGATATCTGGGCGATATTTGGGATGAGAAAGATGAAGGGTAGGTTGTGTCATTTATAGGGTAAGCACTTGATGTCCGACGGAGGAGAACAGCCCCGTCAAAGCGAGGAAAATTCCGCGATTATAGCCTTTCGCCTCACTTCCAATGCAACGTTGATGGCGATGCCACAGCTATCTATCTGCCCGCTCAGGAGCAACTGCGCAGATCTCACCGATCACGAGCAACCAGATGGAAACGGAATTCATCTGCTGGCGCCCGTCAAAATCTCTGCTCCTCATGAGCCCGCTCTTGCCGATTCGCAGCCGGTGTTGACTGCATAAAACAGCCCTGCAGGCCCCACCGCGCAAGGCCCGCATGCGTCAGCGCAAATAAAATGCATAAATATTTCCAGAAATGCATTGACTGCATATGCATTGATGCATAATCTTTGTCTCAAGCCGGTCAGACACCGGCAGTGGCAAGGCAGCGATGAACAGGCCTGAACTGTTCAGAGGGTTGGCAACTGACCCGGGTGTGCAGCGTAAAGCACCGTAAGCAGTTATCCGGCGGGCAGGCGGCCGCGGTCGGAGGAACAATTTGAGGCGGGATCGCACGGCGCACCAGCAGTGGCCGGCGGTCCGACAACGCATTACTGAAAAGCCTGGGCGACCGGGCTTTTTGGAATGCCGAGTGATCGGCTGTTCAACAAGGGAGCACGAGCATGACAAACGAGCAACAGACGTTGCTGGAAATGCCGATCTGGCTGGTGATCGTCCTGGCATTGCTGGGCGGTCTGTCTGGCGAGATGTGGCGCGCAGACAAGGAGGGCGCCCGCGGCTGGGGCCTGTTCAGGCGACTGCTGCTGCGCTCCGGGGCCTGCATGGTCTGCGGCGTATCGACCGTGATGCTGCTGTATGCCAGCGGGCTGTCGATCTGGAGCGCCGCAGCCTTTGGTTGCCTGACCGCCATGGCGGGCGCCGACGTGGCCATCGGGCTTTACGAGCGCTGGGCTGCGAAGCGGCTGGGTGTGAAGGATTGCACACCTGCGCAACCAACCGACCATCCACCCCGCTGACGGGCGTCGGTGTTCGGAGGTGAAGGCCATGAGCCTCCAGTCATCGCCTGCGAGCGACACCTACAGGGCACACGCCCGCATTTGATCAATCAACGGAGAAAGACTCATGTCACTTACTGCTGAACAGATTCAGAACTGCAAGGCCCTGGTCACCAGCATCTGGGGCGCCAGTGTGGCAAACAACCTGGACTACAACGAGGAGGTCCTGGCCGTGGTAGGTACGGCGGTGAACGAAATCGGCACATGCAGTGCTCTGCTGGCTGATTTGTTCCGGGCCCTGGTGATCGCCACCGGGGCGGGTGCCGCATTGATCTACTCACGCATGTGGATCGTGGAAGGCGCGCAGAAGATCGCCGATACCATCAACGACATGAAGGAGGCCAATCTGCAGGCCCGGGCCTGCATCGCCACTGCTGCCGCAACCTATCGATCGCCGCTTGAAATGGCATCGATGGGTATTTGAACCCTTGCAGTAGACCCGGCATCCATCTGTCACGCCCAGGTTCGCCTGGGCGTTTTCATTGCGATGCAATAACAGAACAGCGCACCGATAGCGAGGAGTGACCGTGAACGAACTTGGGACGTTACATCAAGCGATCAGCGCCACCCTGAGTGCGGGCATGCCCCAGTTGCGGCACGTGGAAGCGTTTGCGCTGCCGGACGAGAACACGGCCTTGCCTGCGCTGATGCACACCCTCACCGGCATGAGGCCTGGCGTCGACCCCGGCGATGGGCGTACATGCGTTAACGCCTCGTTCGAGGCGAGGATTCTGGTGAGTAAAGCGCGCCAGCAGGCTTCGCTGGAAGCAATGACACTGGCCGCGCAATTGACCGCGCTGCTGCGCCAGCAGTTCTGGAGCCTGGGTTTCGTCGACGCCATCTCCCAGGTGCAGGCCCGTCCTTCAGCCATACCTGCCGAAGTACCCGGCACCCTGGAATGGCGGGTGCAATGGCAGCAGCCCGTTTACCTTGGCGACCTGCAGTGGCCCTGGCCAGACCAGCCACCCGGTTCGCTGCTGTTCGCCTTCAGCCCCGACACAGGACCCGCGCACAAGGACAGCTACCAGGCACCGGAGGACATGGCATGAGTTACGCCAGCTCCATGCATGACCGCATGCTGGCGGCGCTGGTCATTCCATGTCGGGTGGTCGGCATCGACCTGGCAGCAGCGCGGGTACGGGTCTCCGATGGCGCCGGCTGGACCAGCGCCTGGGTGCGCTGGCACAGCCACGCGGCAGGCAAGGCCCGCCACTGGCGTGCGCCGAGCCTGAACGAGCAGGGCGCACTGCTCAGCCCCAGCGGTGAGCCGGCGCAGGGTACCTTCGTACCGGGCCTGTACGGCAATGCCGGCGCGCCACCCGACAACCGCGAGCACGTCGAGGTATGGCGCTTCGATGACGGTGGTTCGCTGGTCTACGACTGGCAGGCCCGCAGCTACAGCATCGAGCTGCCCGGTGGCACCGTCAGCCTCAAGGTGGCCGGCAGCTCGCTGCTGGTCACCGACAACGCAATCACCCTGAACGCCGCCAACATTGCCCTGACCGGTGAGGTGAGCATCAACGGTGGCCTGCGTGTGACCGGTGACATCCTGGGGGCCGGCAAGATCATCGACACCGGCGGCAACACCGCCAATCACAAGCACTGAACCCCGCCCGCCAACGCGGGTTTTTTTATGCCTGGAGACAACATGGCTAGTGAATGCATTCAGGCCAGGGAGGTACCGCGATGATCGGCATGAGCCGCCACGGCGGGCAGACGCTGTCCGGCATCGGGCACCTGCGCCAGTCCATCGAAGACATCCTCACCACCCCGCTGGGCAGCCGGCGCATGCGCCCCGACTACGGCAGCAAGCTGCGCCGTTTCGTCGACCTGCCAGTCAACGAGGGCTGGAAGAGTGCGGTGCAGGCCGAGGTCGCCCGCGCCCTGACCCGCTGGGAACCACGCCTGAAATTGCAGCGGGTGCGCGTGGTGGCGGTAGTGGGCGGGCAGATCAGCCTGCAACTGAGCGGGCAGTACCTGGGCGACAGCCAACTGCTGGAGATAACGGCATGAGCAACGTGGAACTGTCGGCGCTGCCCGCGCCGCAGGTGCTGGAAGACCTCGACTTCGAGGACATCTTCCAGGATGACCTGGCGGCCTTTCGGTCGCACATGGGCGAGAACTGGGACGCGCTGCTGGAAAGCGACCCGGTAACCAAACTGCTGGAGGTGGGCGCGTACCGCAAGCTGCTCAATCGGGCGCGGGTCAACGATGCCGCCAAGGCGCTGCTGCTGGCCTATGCCCAGGGCAGCGACCTGGACCAGCTGGCAGCCAACGTGCAGCTCAAGCGGCTGGTGGTACAGGCCGAAGACGCGAACAGTGTGCCACCGACCCTCGAAGTGCTTGAGGAAGACGATGCACTGCGCGAGCGGGTGCAACTGGTGTACGAGGGCCTGACCACCGCCGGCCCGCGCAACAGCTACATCCTGCATGCACGCAATGCCTCGGGGCAGGTGGCCGATGCCTCTGCAGAAAGCCCGTCACCGGCAGTGGTGGAGGTGACGGTGCTGAGCCTGGAGGAGGACGGCATCGCCAGTGCGCAGTTGCTGGCCGAAGTGGCCGCCTACCTCAACGACGACGATGTACGCCCGGTGGCGGACCGCCTGGAAGTGCGCAGTGCCGAGGTGATTCCTTATCGCATCGATGCCGTGCTCTACATGGCCGGGACGGGGCCGGAGAACGAAGCGACCCTGGCCGAGTGCCAGCGGCGCCTGCAAGCCTGGGTCAACCCTCGGCGACGCCTGGGCGTGGAGGTTTCGCGCTCGGCCATCGATGCGCAACTGCACATCGCCGGTGTGAGCCGGGTGGAGCTGCGCAACTGGACCGACATCCGCCCGAGCAAGGCGCAGGCGGCCTGGTGCACCGGGTTCGAACTGACGCGGGGGGGCTGACATGCACAGCCTCCTGCCGCTCAACAGCACGCCGCTGGAACGGGCCGTCGAGGCGGCCTCCAACGAAGACCTCAAGGTCACCCTGCGCACCCTGTACAACCCCGATACCTGCCCGGCGAACCTGTTGTACCAGCTGGCCTGGGCCTGGTCGGTGGACCGTTGGGACGACACCTGGCCCGAGGCGATCAAGCGCTCGGTGATTCGCTCCTCGTTCTACGTGCATGCCCACAAGGGCACGATCGGCGCATTGCGCCGCGTGGTGGAGCCGTTTGGCTATTTGATCGAAGTGATCGAGTGGTTCAAGGCCACGCCCCCGGCGGTGCCCGGCACTTTCGCGCTGAAGATCGGCGTGTCCGAGGCGGGGATCAGCGAACAGACGTACCAGGAACTGACCTGGCTGATCGACGACGCCAGGCCCGTCAGCCGACACCTGAGCGGCCTGGTCATCAGCCTGGAAACCGCCGGCTCGCTTTACCTCGGCGCCGCGCTGCAAGACGGCGACGAACTTGACATCTACCCGCCTGCGCCGGCCGACCTCACGGTCATGGGGGCCATCGGGCGTGGTGGGCGAGAACACACCATTGACTATCTGGACATTTACTAATGGTTGATCAGAACTCCCAGTTCTACGCGATCCTGACCAAGATGGGGGCCGCGAAACAGGCCAATGCGGATGCCCTGGGCATTCCTTGGAAAATCACACACATGGCCGTCGGTGACGCCAGTCCGGCAGGGCTGGACAACCCGCCGCTGCCAATGCCCAACGCGAGCTGGACCAGCCTGCTCAACGAGTGGCGGCGGGCGCCGCTGAACCAGCTCAAGGTCGACGAAAAGGACAGTGCGGTCATCGTCGCCGAGCAGGTGATTCCTGCCGAGATTGGCGGGCGCTGGATTCGCGAGGTGGGGCTGTACGACGCCGACGGCGACCTGGTGGCGGTGGCCAACTGTGCCCCTACCTACAAACCGCTGCTCAACCAGGGCTCGGGCCGCACCCAGGTCGTGCGCATGAACCTGGTGGTCAGCAGCGCCAGCAATGTGCAACTCAAGATCGATCCGGGTGTAGTGCTGGCGACCCGCGAGTTCGTGACCGAGGAACTGGCCAAGCGCGACTTCAAGCACTCGGTGCTGGCTGCGACCACGGCCGCGATCACCTTGAACGGGTTGCAGACGATGGATGGTGTTGCGCTACAGTCGGGCGCGCGCGTGCTGGTGAAGAACCAGGCCGCTGCCAAGGACAACGGCCTGTATCTGGTTGCCAGTGGAGCGTGGACACGTTGCCCGGATGCGGACAGCAGCGCCAAGGTCACGCCCGGCCTGCTGGTGCTGGTGGAGCGGGGTACGGCCAACGGTGACAGCGCCTGGCAACTGACCACGGATGCACCCATTACTCTGGGCGTAACGGCGCTGGCGTTTGAAATGGCGTTCGGGCGCAGCGGGGTTGCCGCTGGCACCTATCGCAGCGTCAAGGTGGATGCTTACGGCCGCGTTGTCGCCGCGACGAATCCGACCACGCTGAGCGGGTATGGCATCACCGACAGTTACACCAAAGCGCAGATTGAAGAGATGATCGCCGAGGCCTCGGCGATGCCGGTGGGAGTCATGGCAGCACTGCCGGTGAACAAGATCCCGCCAGGCTGGCTTGAGGTCGATAACAGTGCGAAGAGTATCGCTGCTTATCCCGACTTGGCTGCGTTCCTTGGCGGCGCCTACAACAACGGCACAGAACCGGCGGGTTACTTCCGTTTGCCGGAGTCGCGCGGCGCTGCATTGCGGGGCTGGGATCATGGCCGTGGTATCGACGTCGGCCGTGCGCTGGGTGACGAGCAGCTTGATGCGATGCAGCGGATTACTGGCAAATTTGGCATCCGTGGTGCCTATCAGGGCGGCGTTATGGTTGCCGATCAGGAAGGGGCTTTCAAAGCGTCCTCAACTACTACCGCCGGCTTTTATGTTGCAAATGGCAGCACCAGTGGAGCATTTCAGGGTACTGAGTTCGATACGGGGCTTGTAGCCCGTACTGCCTCTGAAACCCGCATGCGCAACGTTTCTGTGGTCTGGTGCATCAAGGCCTGGAGTGCGCCGATCAATCAAGGAAACATTGATATTGCTGCGTTGGCCGCGTTGGCCGCTCAAGCGACCGAAACCAATTTGGGTATGGTGAGAATCGCCACCCAAGCGCAGGTCAACGCAGGCTTGGCCGATGATGTGCTCGTTACACCAAAAAAACTGCGCTGGGGGCTCACGGCCAGTTTCACTACCAACGGCTACCTGGTTTTCCCTTCCTGGCTTGGTGGGTTCACTGTGCAGTGGGGCTTGTTGTCAGGTAGCGCGGGAGTGCATGACCTCAACTTCCCTCTCGAGTTTCCGAGCAGTGTCCTGCAGTTGATGCTCACCGGACAAGCCACCCAGGCGACCGTCGGCGAGTACAACGACCAGTGGGTGAACTCACTGTCGAAGTCGGGTGCGGTGATCTATGCAGAGGCCGCTCAATCCATACGTTGGCTCGCCCTAGGACGATAAATATGCAGCGCTACTACAGTCTCTCCACCGCTACTACCTATCTGGAGGGCATTCACCTGGAAATGCCACCGGACGCCCGCCCTATCACCGAAGCGCTTTTTCTTGACGTGATCGCCAATCCTGATCCGAGCAAGGTACGCTCCCACGGCCCCGATGGGCTGCCCATTCTGATTGAGCCCCCGCCGGTGGTACTGACTTTGGAACAACATTCGGCCCGCGAGCGCGCAGGCCGTGATTCGCAAATAGGTGCTACGGAATGGTTAGTCACTCGCCATAGAGATGAGCTTGACATGCAGTTGACTACCAGCTTGTCAGCCGAACAGTTCGCCGAGATGCTGCAGTACCGTCAGGCTCTGCGCGACTGGCCCCAGTCGGAGCTGTTCCCAGTTTCTGAGCACCGGCCGGTACCGCCGCTCTGGTTGGAAAGCATGACCCCCTGAAGCCCCGCACTGTCGGGGCTTTTTCATTCTTCAAGACCCTTCAGCAGAAAATCTTAAGGCTTTGCAGATGTTGAAAGATTGCAGATGCGGCAGATGCAAACGACTGCTTGCCCGTATGGGCGAGTTCACAGAACTCCAGATCAAATGTTCCCGCTGCGGAACGTTGAATCATGTGAAGGCCACGAGCCTCGAACCATCGCCTGTGAGCGACATGAACGCGGAATGTTCCGCGACTCAGCATTCGACTCGATAGGTAAACAGACATGGAAGCAGTAAAAGTAGGCAAGCATTTTTATTACGGGCACCCGACCAGCATGATCCAGGTGGTCAACCCGGCCGATAACACCGAAGGTGTCTATCTGCGTACTACCACCCTCTGCACGGGCGGTGGCGCCATCAATGTGTACAGCGGCCCCAAGGCGCCTGCTCGTCTCGGCGATACGACCGTGCACTGCATTTTTGGCGGTATCGACGGACGCAACGACTCGCAGTACACCCTGCCTTATCCGCTGTTCATCCCAGCCGGCTACGGGCTCTGGACCGCAGCCAACAACCCGACTGCAGCGATCTGCCTGACCTGGGATTTCCTGGCCTGAGATTGGCTGTGCGCTCTGCATATCCTCGCATCAGGCTGCATTTCGAAAATTTCTGATTCTCCTTCCGAGGCCCTGCATTGCAGGGCCTTTTTCATACCCGGAGTTTACCCATGAGTGGTTTCTTTCACGGCGTCACCGTCACCAACGTCGACACCGGCGCCCGCACCATCGCGTTGCCGTCGTCCTCGATCATCGGCCTGGTGGACACCTTCACCGAAGGCCCGACCGCCAGCGCCAAGTTCAACGACCTGGTGCTGATCACCAGCGAGCGTGAAGCCATCGCCGCCTTCGGCGCCGACGCGGCCATCACCCGTGCCTGCCAGGCCATCTACCAGCGCGCCAAGGCGGTCATCGTCGCCTGCGGCGTGGCCAAGGTGGCCGACGCCGCCGAGCAGACCTCGGCCATCATCGGCAGCGTGCTGGCCGACGGCAAGCGTACCGGCCTGCAAGCGCTGCTCGACGGCAAGAGCCGTTTCAACGCCCAGCCGCGCCTGCTGGTCACTCCAAAGCACAGCGCAACTCAAGCCGTCGCCACCGCCCTGGTGGCCCTGGCCGACAAGCTGCGCGGCCTGGCCATCATCGACGGCCCGGCCACCACCGACGAGGCCGCCCTGGCCTACGCCGAAAACTTCGGTGCCAAGCGCGCCTTCCTGGTCGACCCGGGCGTGCAGTACTGGGACACCACCACCAGCGCCACCGTCGATGCAGCGGCCTCGGCCTGGGTCGCTGGCCTGTTCGCCTGGACCGACAACGAGTACGGCTTCTGGGCCTCGCCCTCGAACAAGGAGTTCGTCGGCATCACCGGCACCACCCGCCCCATCGAGTTCCTCGATGGCGACGAGACCTGCCGCGCCAACCTGCTCAACAACGCCAACATCACCACCATCATCCGCGATGACGGCTATCGCCTGTGGGGCAACCGCACCCTGAGCAGCGACCCGAAGTGGGCCTTCGTCACCCGCGTGCGCACCATGGACATCGTGATGGACGCGATTCTCTACGGGCACAAATGGGCAGTCGACCGCTCGATCACCGCCACCTACGTCAAGGACGTGACCGAAGGCCTGCAGGCGTTCATGCGCGACCTCAAGGCCCAGGGCGCGATCATCAACTTCGAAGTGTTCGCCGACCCGGAACTCAACAGTGCCAGCCAGCTGGAGCAGGGCAAGGTGTACTGGAACATCCGCTTCACCGACGTACCACCGGCCGAAAACCCCAACTTCCGCGTCGAGGTCACCAACCAGTGGCTCACCGAAGTTCTCGATAACGCAGCTTAAGGAGCACTAGCAATGGCAATGATTCCCGAAACCCTGGCGAACTTGAACCTGTTCGTCGATGGCACCAGCTTCCAGGGCGATGTCACCAGCCTGACCCTGCCCAAGCTCACCCTGAAAATGGAAGAGCACCGGGTGGGCGGCATGGACATGCCCATCGAGATGGACATGGGCATGGAGAAGCAGGAAGCCGGCTTCACCACTACCGGCGTGCGCCGTGAGTCGCTGAAGTTCTTCGGCCTGGCCGATGGTTCTGCGTTCAACGGTACCTTCCGCGGTGCCTTCAAGGGCCTCAAGGGCGCTGTCACCCCGGTGATCGTGACCCTGCGCGGCGCGCTCAAGGAAGTCGACATGGGCGATTGGAAGGCCGGTGACAAGGCCGAGGTCAAGCACACCGTCGCCGTCACCTACTACAAGCTGGAAGTCGGCGGACGCCTGATCTACGAGATCGACCCCATCGGCATGAAGCGCGTGATCGACGGCGTCGACCAGCTCGCGGCACAACGTTCGGCCCTGGGCCTGTAAGGACTTCTCATGACCCAAGCAAAGATCCCCAGCTGGATGAAGCTGAGCGCCGACGGCGTGGTGGTGGCGCTGACCCGGCCGAGCGAAGCCAATGGCATCAAGGTCGACAGCCTGTCGTTGCGCTCGCCTACGGTACGCGACATTCGTGCGGCTCAGTCGGCCGGCAGCGGCGACGACGAGCAGCGTGAGCTGAACCTGTTCGCCTCCCTCGCCGAGGTGGGCATCAAGGACTTGGAGGGCCTCGCGCTCAAGGACTATGGCCGCCTGCAGGCGGGCTATTTTCGCCTGGTGCAAGACGACGAGCTTTGACCCCTCCCTTCAGAAGGTGGCCGCCAGGCGGCTTGCCCGTGAGCTGAATTTTTCTGCCACCGAGATCATGACCATGTCGTTCAACGACATGGTCTGGTGGCTCACGGAGTGAGCCGGTTTTGCACGCACAGGGGGACCGTATGGCAAACGCGTTAGCGTTGAAACTGGTTATCGGCGCCTCGGTCAGTTCGACGATCGGCGCATCATTCAAGCTGCTTGAGGCGCGGATCCGGCAACTCAGGCAATTGAGCAGCGAAGGCAAGGGCGACCTGTACCCGATCGGGCACGAGACGCTGGGCAACGGGATGCTCGACAGCGCTCCTGGTGACCCGCCAGGCGCGAGAACTCAAGCAAAGACCGGGGGCGCCGTACAGGCTGCTGAAACACAGGGCTCCCGGCACAGGCTGACATTGTTGAAGAGCATCGACGGGCACTTGCAGGTGATCAGTTTCCAGGTCGCCGATGTTGCGCGCCGGCTTTCGCAATCGAAGCCCGCCAGGGTATCCGTAAACATCAGATCGCAAGCGGCACCGCAGGCACCCGCAGGGGCAGCTGCGGCTGCTTCACTGGAGACTGCAGCGCCTGCATCTTCGCCAACCGATGGGACACCTGCGGCGGGTCGGGTATCCGACCCGCTCAGCAGGAGGATGGCGGGGAGCGATGATACCGGGCCCCCGGCAAAGGGGCCGCAGCCCATAGGTATCATCGCTGTTGCCAGTGATTTCAGGGCAGGGCCACGGAAGGCTGGCGTGCTGGGTGGCGACGCTCCCAAAGGCGCAAGGGCGCCGCAACGGGTGTTTGTCGTCAATGCCCAGGACTTTTGCTGCGGCGCGATAACTTCGAGAAGGGGTAGAGGGGGAAGAAAGAACAGCCCCTCCAGGCGCCGACCTTCATCTGCTCCGGTTGGGCGCTGGGAAAGCATCAAAGGTTACCTCGGCAAGGCTGTTCCGGCGATCAAGGCCGCTCGAGCGCCCGCAGCCGTCGAGGCCATCTACAAGTTCGGCAAGACCTTCCTCACTGCAGAAACCACCGAGCAGAAGGCCGAGGGATATGGTGGGGCAGTGGGCGGTTTTGGTGGCGCACTGGCCGGGGCTGCGCTGGGCGCTTTCGTTCCTGTCATCGGTCCTGCGATCGGTTCGGTGATCGGGGGTATTGTGTTCAGCGAGTGGGGCTCCTCGTTAGCCAAGAAGTGGTTTGCAGACGACGATGCTGCCAAGCCTCCTGCTGGCGAACCCACTCACTTGTCCAAGTCGCTGGGCGATGTCGCTCGTTCGATGAATCCCGGCGCTGGCGAGCCGATGACAATTCTGTCGTTGCCGCCTGCGCCACCTTCGATCAGCCCTGCGCCGCAGCCGATTGCCCAACAGATCACCTTCGCCCCGAACATGCCCATCACCGTGCAGGGCAGTGTCACCGACCCGGCCCAGTTGGCGATGAACATCGAGCCGATCATTCGACGTCAGTTCCTCGAACTGACCCGTCAGGCTTCGATGCGGCAACTGGCCGACCCCACATTTGTATAAGGAGCTGCCATGACCTACATGGACCAGTTGCACTCGGCCCTGCGGGCGCTGATCGCAGCGGGGGAGGCGGGCCGGCGCAGTGCCGACGAGATGCTGGAGCCCATGACCGGCGCCATCAGCGATATCGCCGAAGCCGCTGCCGCGCTCGAGGACATCCCCTACGTCGGGCCGCTGATCGGCGCCAGGCTGCAACGCACGATGCGCGCCATCAACCGGTCGCAGCGGGGCGTCGACAAGGTGCTGGGCCGTTACAGCCGTGCCGTGGCCAAGGTCGCGCTGGTGCAGGAGCGCATCGTCATCTTCGAGCAGAAGGCGGCCAAGGCTGCCGCAGCCATCAACAAGGTGGCGGGTCGCATCAGCCCGTCGCTGGGCACGTTGCTGCCCACCGGCAGTTTCGCGCCGTCGGTCACGCCGGCAGCCGAGGTGGTCAAGCCGTTCCCGCACCTGCTCATTCTGCAGTCGTTGCAGGCGCAGGCGCAGCCTTACTACTTCAACCTCGACACCGCGACCTTCGATGAACTGCGTCGCCAGAGCGGCTTTCGCTGGGCGGGCCAGGAGCGCCTGAGCCGCCACCCGGCGCAGCAGGCGGTGGGGCTGGGCGAAGAGCGCATCACCCTCAAGGGCACGATCTTTCCCGGTGCCAAAAGCGGGCTCGGCCAGTTGCAGGCGCTGCGCAGCATCGGTCGGCAATTGCAGCCACTGAGCCTGACCACCGGCTACGGCGAGGTACTGGGCAACTGGTGCCTGACCAGCATCGAGGAGGACCAGAGCAGCCTGGTGGCTGGCGGCATTCCTCGCAAACAAGGCTTTTCATTGGAGTTCGTGAGCTATGGCGACGATCTGCAGAACCTCTGACGGCGATCTGCTCGACAGCCTCTGCCAGCACTACTACGGGCACCTCAACGGCAGCGTCGAAGCGGTACTCGATGCCAACCAGGGCCTGGCCGACCAGGCGCAGCCGTTTTGTGCCGGGGTGCTCATCAGGCTGCCCGCGTTGACGCCCGCCCGCCAGGCCCTGGTGCAGTTGTGGGACTGAGCTGGCGCGCCCCCCCTGCCTGCCAGCGCTGCGTGCGCGGGCAGGCCCTTCTGGAGCAGCAACCATGCAACCTGTGTTTCGCATCGTGGCCGATGGCAAGGACATCACCGCGCTGATCAATGATCGCCTGCTGTCGCTGCGTACCACCGACAAGCCGGGCATGGACTCGGACGAGTTCGAACTGCGTATCGACGATCGCGACGGCGAGGTGGCATTGCCGGCACGCGGTGCCTTCATCGAGGTGCATCTGGGCTACGCCGGCCAGGCATTGACCCGCCTGGGGCGCTACGCCGTGGATGAGGTGGAGCTGTCCGGGCCGCCCGACAGCATCGTGATCCGAGGCAAGGCCAGCGACATGCGCGGCAGCGGCAAGACCACCCGCAGCGGCAGCTGGGAGAACGTCACCCTGCAGCAGATTGTGCGCGACATCGCCGCGCGCAATGGCTGGCAGCCAGCGTGCCCGGTGACGCTGCGCATACCGCGCATCGACCAGTTCAACGAGTCGGACTTCAACTTCATCACCCGCCTGGGGCGCCTGTTCGACTGCACCGCCAAGGTAGCGAACGGCGCGCTGCTGGTGATGCCGCGCCAGGCCGGCAAGAGCGCCAGCGGCAAGGCCCTTGGCAACGTCAGAATCAGCCGTGGCGACGTGCGCAGCTGGCAGTTTCGCATGACCGACAAAGGCACCCACAAGGCCGTGCAAACCCGTCATCTGGACAGCAAGAGCGGCCAGCAGAGCGTGGTCGACCTGCCCAACGACGACGCGCCCGACGGCCTCTCGCCTGTGCACACCGACCGCCACCTGTACCCCAACCGTAGCGCTGCCGAGCAGGCCGCCAAGGCCCGCCTGGCGGCGCTCAACCGCAGCACCGCCAGCCTGCGCCTGGAAATGCCGGGCCGCACCGACCTGTTCGTCGAACGCACCCTCGACGCCCAGGGCTTCAAGCCCGGCCTCGATGGCGAGTACCTGATCGAGTCGATCGAGCAGGTGTTCAGCGCGTCCGGGTGGAGCACCACGGTCGAGTGCAATGGCGGCAAGCAAGGCAAGGCCAGGGCCAAGGGCGGGCAGGGTAATGCCGGTCGTTCGCTCAAGGCCGGACAGGCCTGAACCCCTATGCATTTTGGAGAATGATGATGGTCATCACTCAGCAGAACTTGATGCAGATTCTTCCCGGTGCCGGCGCCAATGCCGGCATTTTTGTACCCACCCTGAACACTGCCATGGCCCGTTGGGAAATCGACAACCCCCGACGCATTGCTGCCTTCCTCGCGCAGATCGGCCACGAGTCGGGCCACCTGCGTTACGTGAAGGAGCTGGGCAGCGATCGCTACCTGTCCCGTTACGACACCGGCGCCCTGGCCCTGCGCCTGGGCAACACGCCGGAGGCGGACGGCGACGGTCAGCGGTACTGCGGCCGGGGGCTGATCCAGGTTACAGGGCGCAACAACTACCGCGCCTGCAGCATGGCGCTGTTTGGCGACGAGCGTCTGCTGGAGTTGCCGCAGTTGCTCGAGCAACCGCGTTGGGCCGCCGAGTCGGCTGCCTGGTTCTGGCACTCGCGCGGGCTTAACGCGCTGGCCGACCGCGGTGAGTTCAACCGCATTACGCGGCATATCAACGGTGGCCTCAATGGCCTGGAGGATCGCCTCAAACTCTGGGCCCGCGCCCGCGAGGTGCTGTGTTGAACCGCTTGCACGCTGTGGTGCTGCTGAGCCTGGTGCTGCTGGCCTGCGCATTGACCTGGCAGGTCCAGGGCTGGCGCCTGGGCCGCCAGCTGGCGCAGCAGCAACAGGCCTGGGCATTCGAACGCCAGCAACTGGCCGAGCGTGCTGCCGCCGAGCTGCAGGGCGAACGCCAGCAACGCCATGTGCTGGAGCGCCAGCTGGACTTGAACGACAACACCCATTATCAGGAGCTTCTCGATGCACAACAGGCTCAGGCACGCTTGCGTGATCGGCTGGCTACTGCTGATCTGCGGTTGTCGGTCCTCCTCGACCGCGACGCCCCTCCCGACCTGCCTGCCGCCCCCGGCGCCGGCAGCCTGGATCATGGCGCCCCACGCGCCCGACTTGACCCGGCGCATGCTCGACGAATTATCGCCATCACCGATGCCGGTGACGCCGGACTGATCGCCCTGCGCGCCTGCCAGGGTTACATACGCGCGCTCACACCTTGAGTGTTCAGCCACGCCGATAGCTGGTGTAGGGTAGGCGCCAGACCTTCAAGGAGCCTGCCATGGACCCGATCACCGCACTTTCTGCCCGGCTGGGGGAACACCTGCGCCGTTACAATGCCCAAGTCACCACGGCCGAGTCCTGCACCGGCGGTGGTATCGCCGAGGCCATCACACGTATTCCTGGCAGTTCGGCCTGGTTCGAAGCGGGCTACGTGACCTACTCCAACGCCCAGAAGACTCGCCAGCTGGGGGTAGACCAGGCACTGTTCCCGCAGGTCGGTGCGGTCAGCCAGGAAGTGGTCGAGGCCATGGTGCGCGGCGCCCAGGTTGCCAGCGGGGCACGCTTTGCCGTGGCGGTCAGCGGCGTGGCAGGGCCCGATGGCGGCTCGCCGGCCAAACCGGTGGGCACTGTATGGCTGGCCTGGGGCGACGGTGCGCATGTGGCCAGCGAGCGCCGGCACTTCGATGGCGACCGCGATGCGGTGCGCCGACAAACGGTAATCGCCGCCCTAGAGGGCCTGTTACAGCTTGGCGCAGAGTAAATCGCAAATCGGGGGTAGGCGGAAAGAAAACCCTGTGGAATAATACTGGCTACTTATACAGGTGTTGTGGCCGTCAGGCCCTATCGATGATTACGTGAGGACTTCAATGGACGACAACAAGAAGCGTGCCTTGGCTGCGGCCCTGGGTCAGATCGAACGTCAATTCGGTAAAGGCGCGGTCATGCGCATGGGCGATCACGATCGCCAGGCGATTCCGGCAATCTCGACCGGTTCGTTGGGTCTGGACATTGCTCTGGGCATCGGCGGCCTGCCAAAGGGCCGTATCGTCGAAATCTACGGTCCTGAGTCGTCGGGTAAGACCACGCTGACCCTGTCGGTGATCGCCCAGGCACAAAAAGCCGGCGCCACCTGCGCATTCGTCGACGCCGAACACGCCCTCGACCCCGAGTACGCCGGCAAGCTGGGCGTCAATGTCGACGACCTGCTGGTCTCGCAGCCGGACACCGGTGAGCAGGCCCTGGAAATCACCGACATGCTGGTGCGCTCCAACGCCGTCGACGTGATCATCGTCGACTCCGTGGCGGCCCTGGTACCCAAGGCCGAGATCGAAGGCGAAATGGGCGACATGCACGTGGGCCTGCAGGCTCGCCTGATGTCCCAGGCACTGCGCAAGATCACCGGCAACATCAAGAACGCCAACTGCCTGGTGATCTTCATCAACCAGATCCGCATGAAAATCGGCGTGATGTTCGGCAGCCCGGAAACCACCACAGGTGGTAACGCGCTGAAGTTCTACGCTTCGGTACGTCTGGACATCCGCCGTACCGGCGCGGTGAAGGAAGGCGACGAAGTGGTCGGCAGCGAAACCCGCGTCAAAATCGTCAAGAACAAGGTGGCGCCGCCGTTCCGCCAGGCCGAGTTCCAGATTCTGTATGGCAAGGGCATCTACCGCAACGGTGAGATCATCGACCTGGGCGTGCTGCACGGCTTCCTCGAAAAAGCCGGTGCCTGGTACAGCTACCAGGGCAGCAAGATCGGTCAGGGTAAAGCCAACTCCGCCAAATTCCTGGCAGAGAACCCGGAAATCGCCGCGACCCTCGAGAAGCAGATCCGCGACAAGCTGCTGACCGGTGGTGTTGAAGCTGCAGCTGCTGCGGCTGCTGGTAAAACGGCTGCTGCAGAACCTGAAGATGATCTGGTCGACGCTGACGCCGACGCCAACTTCTGATTTGCAGATAGACCATGTCCGTCGTACTCGATACCCCCGTCGCCGTAAGGCGGACAGCTATGGACCTGCTCGCGCGACGCGAGCATGGTCGTGTCGAGCTGACGCGCAAGTTGCGTCAGCGCGGCGCTGAGCCCGAATTGATCGACCAGGAACTCGACCGTCTGACGGAAGAGGGCCTGCTCAGCGAAGCGCGCTATCTCGAAAGTTTCATCAGTTACCGCTCCCGTTCGGGCTATGGCCCTGCGCGTATCCGTGAAGAGCTCAGTCAGCGCGGTTTGCAGCGTAGTGATATCGAACAGGCCTTGCGTGAGTGCGGCATCGACTGGCAAAGCCTGCTGATCGATGTATGGCAACGCAAGTTTTCCGGGCAACTGCCCTCCGATCCGCGCAGTCGCGCACAGCAAACCCGTTTTCTGGTCTACCGTGGTTTTTCCATGGAGATGGTCGGTCGTGTGCTGAGTGGTCGCAGCCTGGACGATTGAGCGATGGCCGACCCCGAAAGGGGGTAGGCCAGGCATGTTCACGGTGTGACTGTTCAGGTGACCTTGAGGGGTTCACGTGCCCGTTGCGGGGCTTCATTGTGCTGAGGCTTTGCCCAGTTTTCCGAGCGGTTGATGAAGTCCACCAGCTCGCGCAGGCGGCCCTGATCGCGTCCATTGAAGGCAAAAGCCAGGCGTGACAAGTGGCTGAACTGTGCCTCGTCATGTTCCTCGCCTGCATAGGCGTGCTGATGGAAGTCGCCACTCAGGCGCAGGTCGGCGAAGGACTGCTGGATGTCGAGAAGGGCCGCTTCGCTGAGCGGGTGGTGTGTGCGAATCACGAACTGGTTCTTCAGCCAGCGGCTGGAGTGGTAGTTGCTGTAGAACTGGTTGATTTCCGCTACCGCATCGTCGGCGTTGTTCACCAGGCGCACCAGCTTCAGATCGTTCGGCAGGATGTAGCGATTGCCTTCGAGCTGGCGGGTAATGAAGTCCAGTGCATCCTGCCAGAAGGTCCCCCCCGGTGAGTCGAGCAGTACCACCGGCACCAGCGGACTCTTGCCGGTCTGGATCAGGGTCAGCACTTCCAGGGCCTCGTCCAGGGTGCCGAAACCGCCCGGGCACAGTACCAGCGCGTCAGCTTCCTTGACGAAGAACAGCTTGCGAATGAAAAAGAAGTGGAACGGCAGCAACTTGTCCGTTCCATCCACCGTGGCATTGGCGTGCTGCTCGAAGGGCAGGGTGATGTTGAAGCCCAGGCAGTTGTCGACGCCTGCGCCTTCGTGAGCCGCAGCCATGATGCCGCCCCCGGCCCCGGTGATCACCATCAGGTCCGAGCGCGCCAGGGTCGCACCCAGCTCGCGGGCCAGGGCATACATGGGGTGTTCGACCGGGGTGCGTGCCGAGCCGAACACGGTGACCTTGCGTCGCCCCTTGTACTGGTGCAGCACACGGAAGGCGTGGTCGAGTTCACGCAGTGCCTGCAGGGTGATCTTGGCGCTCCAGCGGTCGCTGTCATCGTGCGCCATGCGCAACACGGTCAGCATCATGTCCCGGTACAGTGGCAGGTTGGGGCTGTTGGGGGCGACCAGGTTGAGCTGTTGTTCGAGGTGGGTCAGGTCGATTGCATTGTTCTTGAAATGGTTGGCTAGCAATTCGTTGGTCTGGTACGGCATTCAACTTCTCCTTTTGCAGCAAAACCTTCGGCCTGGCCGCACATCGGTCAGGCCCCTCTGCTTGTCCGCAAAGTGAAAGGTCCTGGCTATAAATCTAGACCTTGTCGCAGGGTTATGCCGGTGTCGATCGTGGGCTCGCGAGGACGCGGCAGGCAATGGGCTGTGCGTGATGTTCAGGTGGGAGCCGGGCGGACAAGCCGGGCCCAAACTGCAGTACAGGCCAACAACCGGGGCCTGAAGTGGCAAGGCCTGTGGTGACTGTGCGTAGAGTACGCGTCACATTCAGGCCTTGATCGCTGAGCTGCGCGCCGATGGCGAGCAGCGGCGCAACAGAGAACGCTGGTTACTTCTTCTGCCCGGAAACGCAACTGGCCTTGTTGAACGACTGGTCGATCACCGGGCGGTTGGTCTTGTACTCGGTGAAACGGTAGGTCAGCACGGCACCGCGGTCCATCAACTGGCGAAAGCCGGTGTTACGGCACACGCTGTCTCCCAGTTGGCCGCGCATGACTTCCGGGTTTTGCTGCATTTTTTGTGCATGGCCGGCGCGAACGCTGAGGTGGTTGATCAATTGGTTGCCTTCGACAGTGTAGCCCTGATCGAGGATGTCTTCGTTGATTGCCCGAGGGGTACCCACGCTGCTTTCCTTGGCGACTTCTTGAAGCTTCTGGTTCAGGGCGTACTCTTGCTTGGAGACGGCATGCGCGCCCAACGGCAGGGCAAGCAACAGGCTCAAGGATGGGGCAATGAAACGCAGCATGAATCTCTCCTGGTTCGATAACTGGCGATTTGACCGGTCATTGCGCGCAGTGTTCCGTCACAGGCGCGATGGCAGTACTGGCAGGTCTGTACAGGCTGGAGATTATAAGGGAGTAGCGCGCAACGCTGCACGGCAAATACGGCCAGTGGAGGCGGGCTCTGGTAAACTGCCGGGGTTTTAGTCTCGCTGAGCCTGCGTCGTGCCCTGCCTTTATTGCCATCCCCATTGCCACCGTTGCGCCCTGTCATGAGCCATGCCGTCTCGCGCCTGCGCGCCGAGCGCCTGGCGCGCAGTGTCAAACCCTTCGTCGCGCGCGGCTCGCGTGCGCCACGCTGTCCCGGTTGCCGGGTAATCCCCGAGTACTGTCTGTGTGCCTGGCGCCCGCGGATGCAGGCGCACTCGGGCATTTGCCTGCTCATGCATGACACCGAACCACTCAAGCCTACGAACACGGGCTGGCTGATTGCCGACGTGATCGGTGACACCACGGCGTTTGCCTGGGAACGCAAGGCGGTGGATGCACAGTTGCAAGCGTTGCTTGATGATCCACAGTGGCAGCCCTACATCGTTTTCCCGGGTGAATTCGTGGCGCCGGAGCGAGTGGTCAGCAGCGTCGCCCCAGCGTCGGGCAAGCGTCCGCTGTTCATTCTGCTGGATGCCACGTGGCCCGAAGCCCGCAAGATGTTTCGCAAAAGCCCGTACCTGGAACGGTTCCCGGTGCTCAATCTGCAGCCTGAACAGATCTCGCGCTACACATTGCGCCGCTCGCGGCGCGACGACCATTTCTGTACCGCTGAAGTGGCAGCCATGTGTCTGGAACTGGCCGATGACCAGCAGGCCTCGCAGGCACTGGATGCCTATCTGGACGTATTCAGCACCCATTATCTGGGCGCCAAGAACAGGCTTGTGCTGGATGAAGACGATGCCGTGCACCAAAAACTGCGGCCCTTCCTATAGTTCAAGGGGCAAGTACGTCACTTTGCTTCATAATGTGTGCACTGGCGCCATGGGCTACGAGACAACCACCGGGCTTTGAACTTGACCACCCGGTCCGGGCTCGGCATCCTTGGCGCCGATTCGGGCACGACGAAGGCTTGAATGCTGTTTTCCTGGCCCCGACGTGCCTTTTTGGCTTCCGGCACTGCCGCCCGATGCCCTTGAGCTGCCCCGCCAGGCGCCCCCACGCTGGCTGCGCCTGCACAGAACAGGATCATTAGATCGATGGCCACATACGAAATCCTGATTGCCGATGACCACCCGCTGTTTCGCAGTGCGCTGCGCCAGGCCGTTACCCTGGGCCTTGGTCCGGACGTTCGACTGGTTGAGGTGGCAAGCATCGCCGAACTGGAAACCCGCCTGGCCGAGAAAAACGACTGGGACCTGGTGCTGCTGGACCTGAACATGCCCGGTGCCTATGGTTTCTCGGGGCTGGTGCTGCTGCGCGGTCAGTATCCGCAAATCCCGGTGGTGATGGTCTCGGCCCAGGAAGAGGCGGCCGTGGTGGTAAAGTCCCGAGAATTCGGTGCCAGTGGCTTTATCCCAAAATCCAGCCCGCTGGAGCAGATTCAGGATGCGGTCAAGAAAGTGCTCGATGGCGATGTCTGGTGGCCGCCGCAAGCCTTCGAGAAGATTGATGTGTCCGCTGAAGCCAAGGCCGCCAGCGAGGGCCTGGCCAGCCTTACCCCACAGCAATTCCGCGTGTTGACCATGGTGTGCGAAGGCCTGCTGAACAAGCAGATTGCCTATGAGCTGAGCGTGTCGGAGGCCACCATCAAGGCCCACGTCACCGCGATTTTCCGCAAGCTGGGCGTGCGTACGCGCACCCAGGCCGCGTTGTTGCTGCAACAATTGGAATCGGTTTCAACGAATTAAGGCCACTGGCCTTCACGCTTTTTTGACTCGGCGTGCACTAGCCTGCACCGCTCCTCATTGGGTTCAAGTGGCTTTCTATGTCGCCTTTCAAGGGCCAGACCGGCCTTAAACGAGTGTTCAACGCCGCCGGCTATTCGTTCGACGGCCTGCGCGCCGCCTTTACCGGCGAAGCGGCGTTTCGTCAGTTGGTGCTGCTCAACGTGGTGCTGATCCCGGTCGCCTTCTGGCTGGATGTAAGCCGTGCCGAACGCGCGATCCTGATCGCGGTGTGCCTGCTGGGGCTGATCGTCGAGCTGCTCAACTCTGCCGTGGAAGCCGCGATCGATCGTATTTCCCTGGACCGCCACCCGTTGTCCAAGAACGCCAAGGACATGGGCAGTGCTGCCCAGTTCGTGGCGTTGAGCATCGTGGCGGTGGTGTGGGCGGTGATTCTGCTCTAGGCAATGTGCGGCAGCACGATTTCGTCGCTGCGTCGTACCCCGGCAGTAAAGTTGCGGCACAACTCCAGAAACTCGCGCATCGCCGAGGTCTGGTACTTCTGCTTGTGCCAGATGAAGTAGAACTGCCGCGCCAGGTCCAGGTCGGGGGTTTCCACCGCCACCAGGCTGCCGCGACGAAACGCATCGCGCAGCGCCAGACGTGAAATGCAGCCGATCCCGAGCCCTGATTCCACCGCGCGCTTGATCGCTTCGGTATGTTCCAGTTCCAGGCGGATGTTGAGTGTCGAGCGATGGTGGCGCATCGCCTGGTCAAAGGTCAGGCGCGTGCCTGAACCCTGCTCGCGCAGAATCCAGGCTTCATGGGTCAGTTCCTCAAGGCTGGCGCGACCCTTGAGCGCCAAGGGGTGCTGCGGCGCGCAGAACACCACCAGTTCGTCCTCGACCCAGGGCTGAACCTCCAGGTCGGGGTGGTTGCAATCGCCTTCTATAAGACCCAGATCAATTTCATAGTGCGCGACCTGATGCACGATATGGGCGGTGTTCTGTACATGCAGTTTGACCTGGCTTTCCGGGTGAACCTGCATGAAGCTGCCGATCAGCAAGGTGGCCAGGTAGTTGCCGATGGTCAGTGTGGCGCCCACTGCCAGAGAGCCGAAGCCGGACTTGCCGTTGAGCAGGTCCTCGATTTCCTTGGCCTGGTCGAGCAGGGCCACGGCCTGGGGCAGCAACTGGTGCCCCAGTGCATTGAGGCTCAGGCGCTTGCCGGCACGATCGAACAGCTGACAGCTGGATTGCCGTTCAAGCTCGGTGATGGAGGTGCTCGCAGCCGACTGCGACAGCGCCAGTATCCCGGCCGCACGGGAGACGCTCTGGTGTTGCGCGACGGCCACGAAGACCTGAAGTTGACGCAGTGTAAATCGCATATCTATATAACCGATAAGACATATCTTGATAATTCATTTAACAGATATTGTCGCTCGCACTAAACTATCGCGCAATCGCGCTCACGGTCAGCGCTGCGTTATTTTTCAGGAGCCCCCGTACATGAGCAACATGAACCACGAACGTGTCCTCAGTGTTCATCACTGGAACGACACCCTGTTCAGCTTCAAGTGCACCCGCGACCCGGGCCTGCGCTTCGAGAACGGTCAGTTCGTGATGATCGGCCTGCAACAGCCTAACGGCCGCCCGCTCATGCGCGCCTATTCGATCGCCAGCCCTAACTGGGAAGAGCATCTGGAGTTCTTCAGCATCAAGGTGCCGGACGGCCCGCTGACCTCGCAGTTGCAGCACCTGAAGGAAGGCGACGAGATCATCATCAGCAAGAAGCCTACCGGCACCCTGGTGCTGGATGACCTGAACCCGGGCAAGCACCTGTACCTGCTGAGCACCGGCACTGGCCTGGCACCGTTCATGAGCGTCATCCAGGACCCGGAAACCTACGAGCGCTTCGAGAAAGTGATCCTGGTCCACGGTGTGCGCTACGTCAACGAAGTGGCCTATCGCGAGTTCATCACCGAGCACCTGCCGCAGAACGAGTTCTTCGGTGAGGCGCTGCGTGAAAAACTGATCTACTACCCCACCGTCACCCGCGAGCCGTTCGAGAATCAGGGTCGCCTGACTGACCTGATGCGCAGCGGCAAACTGTTCAGCGACATCGGCCTGCCGCCGATCAACCCGCAGGACGATCGTGCGATGATCTGCGGTAGCCCGAGCATGCTGGATGAAACCAGCGAAGTCCTGAACAGCTTCGGCCTGAAAGTCTCCGCGCGCATGCGCGAGCCAGGTGACTATCTGATCGAGCGTGCGTTCGTCGAGAAGTAAGCAGGCAGTACCAATAAAAAACGCAGACCGTGGTCTGCGTTTTTTTTTGCCCTGGATTTGTGGTGCGGCATTCGCCGGCGCGGCGTTCCTGCTACCTTGCGGGCGCCGGCCCTACGCCTCGCGCACCACCTCCAGCACCCGGATCGTATCCAGCTGAGGGTAGTGCCAGCGTACCTGCACGTCCCAGAACCTGACCCCGTACACACGCTCGACCGGGGGCACCTGATAGGCCGGGCGTGGATCCTGTGCCAGGCATTGTTCTATCAGCTCCACCAACGGCTCTGCGAGACGCAGCGCATGCGCATGGGCCTGCTGCAGTGCCGAGTCGCTCCACTGCACCGTGATCGGCGCAGGCGGGGCGCTGGCCATGTGATTGACCGCCCCGGCTACGCTGTCGGCATAGGGTACATAGGGCTTGATATCGATGACCGGCGTGCCGTCCAGCAGGTCGATGCCCGACAGCAGCAGTCGCCCGGCCTCGACGCCCTCCAGCTTCACCACCGACTGCCCGATGCCGTTTGGCCGGTGGGTGGCGCGGGTGGCGAACACGCCCATCGACGTGTTGCCGCCCAGGCGCGGCGGGCGCACCTTCAGGCGCGGCTTTTCTTCCAGGGCCTGATGAAACAGGAACAGCAGCCACACGTGGCTGACCTGCTCTAGCCCGGCAACCGCTTCCCCCTGATCGAAAGGCGATACCAGCTCCAGCACCCCGCGCGCAGCCGGAGCCAGCTGCGGTTGGCGCGGGATGGCGAACTTCTCCTTGAAGCAGGAGCGCACGTAGCCGACCGGCTCGACATTGTAGGCCATGATCGAATCAGCCACGCACTCGCAGGGTCAGGCCCTTGAGGAAGTTGCGCAGCAACTGGTCGCCACAGGGGCGGTAGTTGCTGTTGCCGACCTTGCGGAACAGGGCGCTGAGTTCAGGCTTGGATACCGAAAAATCCGCCGCCTTGAGAATGGCATGCAGGTCGTCTTCCTTGAGCTCGAAGGCCACCCGCAGTTTTTTCAGGATGATGTTGTTGGTGACCGGCAGTTCGACCGGCAGAGGCGGGCGGCTCTCGTCGCGACCACGCTTGAACACCACCAGGCCATCGAGAAAATGCGCGATGACCTCGTCCGGGCAGCGCACAAAGCCTTCTTCCTCGTCTTTTTTCAGGTAGCTGGCAATGTCGGCATCGCTGACGTCAAAACCGTTGATGCGGGTGATCTCTGCCATTTTGGCATCGCTGATATCCAGCATGTAGCGCAGGCTGCGCAGCACATCGTTGTGAATCATTGGACAATCCTGATCAAGTGGCAACGCCCGAGTGGCGAGGCCTAGAATTTTTCTTTGCTGGACAGGTAGCGCCACTGGCCCAGCGGCAGCTTGCTCATGGCCACGCCGCCCAGGCGAATACGGCGCATGCTGACCACGCTGACACCGACACTGCGGCACAGCAGCTCGATCAGCCCCGGCGCCGGGTTTTTCAGCACCATGCGCAGGCGCGTCTCGTTCTGCCAGCTGGCCTTGATGCGGGGCAGTTCCTGGCTCTTCCAGGTGAAACCGCGGTTAAGGCGTTCGAGGCCATGGGCAACCATCTCGCCGCTGACCTCGACCACATACTCCTGCTCCAGCTTGGCCAGGTCCGAGGTGACCTTGCGCACGGCACGCCAGTCCTGGCTGTACACCTGCAGGCCGCTGGCGCCCTGTTGCAGCTCGGCGACGCAGGTCAGCCGGGCAAAGTGGCCCTTGAGCGGGCGATGCCCTTCGGCGTGGGCCTCGGACAAGGTGGCCGGGGTCATGCTCAGGCGAGCGCTTTCGCTGTCCTGGTCGGCGGCCTGGTGCAGCAGCAGGGTTACCGGTTCCAGGGCTTCGGCCTTGGCGCCCGGCAGCAGGGCGACGACCTGGCCGTCGACCTTGAGCTGTGGCTCGTCGACGACGTTGCCGTCAACGGTCACCCAACCGCCTTCGATATAGAGTTCGGCCTCCCGTCGGGAGCAGCCGACCAGTTCGATAAGGCGTTTGGAAAGACGAATGGGTTCAGACATGACGGCGGCCGTGGCACAGGGAAAGGCGCCCATTGTAACCGCCCGGGCGAGCTAAGGCCCGGCTACATTCGTGCCGGGCGGCTATTAATGCCGTGAGGGGATGATTTTCGGATCGGCCTTACAGCGTCCTTCAGCCCGTGCTCGCAGACTGTGTACGACCTAGCCTGAGGTGAAGCAGGGGGTAGGGTTTGCCCATGCCGTCCTTTTCCGAGCGCCCGATGACTTCGAAGCCTTGGCTGGCATAGAAGCCGATGGCCTGGGGATTCTGCTCGTTGACGTCGAGCTCATCGGCGTTCAGCTCATTGATGGCATGCCGCAGCAACTGCTTGCCGATGCCCTGACCGCGATACTGCGGGTCGACGAACAGCATTTCGACACGCCCGGCCGCTACACCGGCAAAGCCGGTGATGCGTTGCTGGCTGTCCTTGCAGCAGATCAGCATCACTGCATCCAGGTACTTGGGCACCAGTTCACGCAGCAGCACGATGTAGCTTTCGGGGAGAAAATCGTGGGTGGCACGTACCGAGGCTTCCCATACCTGCAGCAGGCGAGGGTAGTCGTGGGGGCTAGGGGTTTGCACGGTGGAATGCGCGCGCATCGCAGGGTCTCCTGGGGTGTCCGTACTGGACACGATAGTCCAATAAAAAGCCCCGCCATGATGGCAGGGCTTTTCCAGGCCGCAAAGCGTCAGACAGGCTCGGCCCACAGGTCGTATTCGTCGGCATCGGTGACGACGCACCAGACCTTGTCCCCCGGCTTGAAGCCGTGGTCGCCGTCGATGAACACATTGCCGTCGATCTCCGGGGCGTCGAAGAAGCTGCGGCCCACCGAGCCCTGCTCCTCGACTTCGTCGATCAGCACTTCGATGCGCTTGCCGATGCGCAGTTGCAGACGCGCGCTGCTGATGGCCTGCTGGTGGGCCATGAAGCGATCCCAGCGGTCCTGCTTGACGTCATCAGGAACCACGGGCAGGTCCAGGTCGTTGGCCGGTGCGCCTTCGACGGGCGAGTACTGGAAGCAGCCGACGCGGTCGAGCTGGGCTTCGGTGAGCCAGTCGAGCAGGTACTGGAAGTCTTCCTCGGTCTCGCCGGGGAAGCCGACGATGAAGGTGGAGCGGATGATCAGCTCCGGGCACTGTTCGCGCCATTTCTTGATGCGTGCCAGGGTCTTGTCTTCGAAGGCAGGGCGCTTCATCGACTTGAGCACTTTGGGGCTGGCGTGCTGGAACGGGATGTCCAGGTAAGGCAGCAGCTTGCCGGCGGCCATCAGCGGGATCACGTCATCGACGTTCGGGTACGGGTACACATAGTGCAGGCGCACCCACACGCCCAGGCTGCCGAGCGCTTCGCACAGCTCGAGCATGCGCGTCTTGACCGGCCGGCCGTTCCAGAAGTCGGTCTTGTACTTGACGTCGACGCCGTAGGCGCTGGTGTCCTGGGAGATCACCAGCAGCTCCTTGACGCCGGCCTTGACCAGGCGCTCGGCCTCGCTAAGCACCTCGCCCACCGGGCGGCTGACCAGCTTGCCACGCATCGACGGAATGATGCAGAAGCTGCAGGTGTGGTTGCAGCCTTCGGAAATCTTCAGGTAGGCGTAGTGACGCGGGGTCAGCTTGACACCCTGGGGCGGCACCAGATCGATCAGCGGATTGTGGTCCTGACGTGGTGGCACCACTTCGTGCACGGCGTTGACCACCTGCTCGTACTGCTGCGGCCCGGACACCGACAACACGCTGGGGTGCACGTCGCGAATGTTGTTGGCGTCGACACCCATGCAGCCGGTAACGATGACCTTGCCGTTTTCCTTGATGGCCTCGCCGATCACTTCCAGCGATTCGGCCTTGGCCGAGTCGATGAAGCCACAGGTGTTGACCACCACCACGTCGGCATCCTCGTAGGTGGGCACGACTTCATAGCCTTCCATGCGCAGCTGGGTCAGGATGCGCTCGGAATCGACCAGGGCTTTGGGGCAACCCAGGGAAACGAAGCCGACCTTTGGCGTGGTGGGCGTGGCGGTGGTGGACATGGTTAACCTCGGTGTAGAGGGGCTGCTTGGCACGCGAAGGTGGCAGCCCTGACGGGCGCTTTGGGGCGCCTCTGATCAAAAAGTGCGCAATTCTAGCGAGGCACAACGCGCTTGACTAGCAGAAATGCGACGAACGCTGCGCTATGCTTCGCGCCATCGCTCCCGCGTCGTTCAGCGCTGCGTTCGGCACGCTGCGACGGGTTGCAAAAATGATAGCGCCTGGCGCGAATTTCGCCGGCCTCTGGGTCTTGGTTGCGGGAGTGGTTGATGGTTCAGGCAAGCAGTCAGGCCAATGCCGGGCATACGGCGGCAAAGCCGCTGAGCCTGCTGGTGGCGGCAGTCGGGGTGGTATACGGCGATATCGGTACCAGCCCCTTGTATACCCTCAAGGAAGTCTTCTCCGGCGGCTACGGGGTGCCGGTCAACCATGATGGTGTGCTGGGCATCCTGGCGTTGATCCTGTGGTCGCTGATCTGGGTGGTGTCGATCAAGTACGTGCTGTTCATCCTGCGCGCGGACAACCAGGGGGAGGGTGGCATCATGGCCCTGACCGCGCTGGCCCGACGAGCGGCTGCACCTTATCCCAGGTTGCGTGCGCTGCTGGTGGTGTTCGGCTTGTTCGGTGCGGCGCTGTTCTATGGCGACAGCATGATCACCCCGGCGATTTCGGTGCTGTCGGCGGTCGAAGGCATGCAACTGGCGTTCGATGGCATCGATCACTGGGTGATACCGGTGGCGCTGGTCGTGCTGGTGGCGCTGTTCCTGATCCAGAAGCACGGTACCGCGCGCATCGGCATTCTGTTCGGGCCGGTGATGGTGGCCTGGTTCGTGGTGCTGGCGGCCCTGGGCGTGCACGGCATCGTCCAGCGCCCCGAAGTGCTGCAGGCGCTCAACCCGATCTGGGCTGTGCGCTTCTTCATCGTCCACCCCGGCATGGGCGTGGCGATTCTGGGCGCCGTGGTGCTGGCGCTGACCGGGGCCGAGGCCTTGTACGCCGACATGGGGCATTTTGGCCGCAAACCGATCGCGCGGGCGTGGTTCGCGCTGGTGCTGCCGGCGCTGGTGCTCAACTATTTCGGTCAGGGCGCATTGCTGCTGGAGAACCCCGAAGCGGCACGCAACCCGTTCTACCTGCTGGCCCCCGGCTGGGCGCTGGTGCCGCTGGTCGGGCTGGCCACCCTGGCCACCGTGATCGCTTCCCAGGCGGTGATTTCCGGGGCCTTCTCCCTCACCCGCCAGGCCATCCAGCTTGGTTATGTGCCGCGCATGCAGATCCAGCACACCTCCAGCGACGAGCAGGGGCAGATCTACATCGGGGCGGTCAACTGGTCGCTGATGGTCGGGGTGATCCTGCTGGTGCTGGGCTTCGAGTCCTCCGGCGCGCTGGCGTCGGCCTATGGCGTTGCGGTAACCGGGACCATGCTGATCACCACCATCCTGGTGTCGGCGGTGATGTTGCTGCTGTGGAAGTGGCCACCGCTGCTGGCGGTACCGGTACTGCTGGGCTTTCTGTTCGTCGACGGGCTGTTCTTTGCCGCCAACGTGCCCAAGGTGCTGCAGGGTGGGGCATTCCCGGTGCTGGCAGGGATTGCGCTGTTCATCCTGATGACCACCTGGAAGCGCGGCAAGCAGATCCTGGTGGAGCGCCTGGATGAAGGCGCGTTGCCATTGCCGGTGTTCATCGCCAGCATCCGCGTGCAGCCGCCGCACCGTGTGGAAGGTACGGCGGTGTTCCTGACCGCGCGTTCGGACGCGGTGCCCCATGCGCTGCTGCACAACATGCTGCACAACCAGGTGCTGCACCGCCAGGTGGTGTTGCTCACCGTGGTCAACGAGGATTCACCGCGGGTACCGCCACAGCGGCGTTTCGAGGTGGAGGGGTATGGCGAGGGGTTCTACCGGGTGATCCTGCATTTCGGCTTCATGGACGAGCCGGACGTGCCGGCGGCGTTGAAGCTGTGTCACCTGGACGAGCTGGATTTCAGCCCCATGCGCACCACCTACTTCCTCAGCCGCGAGACGGTGATCGCATCCAAGCTGGTGGGCATGTCGCGCTGGCGCGGGGTGCTGTTTGCCTTCCTGCTGAAGAATGCCAACGGCAACCTGAGGTTCTTCAACCTGCCATTGAACCGGGTGATCGAGCTGGGTACGCAGGTGGAGATCTAGCGGGGGCTTTCGCCGCTAAGGCGGCTCCTGCAGGATGCGATCCGTTGCAGGAGCCGGCCTTGCCGGCGAGGCTTCTACTGTTCAGCGACGCTGGACTTCCCCTGGCGCGTTTCGATCTCGCTGATCAGGCGCTTGGCCAGGGCCGGGTAGTTTTCGTCGAAGTGGTGCCCGCCGGGCAGCTTCACGCGCTCACCCACGGCGGTATGGTCGGTGCAGCCGCTTTCATCGGCCTCTTCTTCACCATAGATGCACAGCACCTTGCTCGGCGGCATCCTGGCCATCTCAGGCCCGGTTGGCGCCTCCTTGCCGGCATTGCCCAGCCAGCCCTCGACCTCGATCTCGAAACTGCCACTGCGCGCGAACGCCAGCAGAATCACCGCATCGATGCGCTTCTGGTCTTCGGGTGGCAAGCGGTTGTAGATCGCCGGCAGCACGTCGGCACCGAATGAATAGCCGGTCAGTACGAAGCGTTTGGTGCCCCACTTCTGGCGGTAGTGCTGCATCAGCTCGGACAGGTCGACTGCGCTCTGCTCCGGTGTCTTGTGCTGCCAGTAGTAGCGCAGGGTATCGATGCCCACCACCGGGTAGCCCAGCTTGGCCATCTCGCCCGCCACGTCGCGGTCAAGGTCGCGCCAGCCGCCATCGCCGGACAGGAACAGCGTCACGGTGTCGGTGGTCTGGCCGGCCGGTACCTCCACCACCGGAATGCTCAATGCATTGCCATCCACGCCCAGCAGGGCCTGGGTCAGCTGGGCCTTGAGCACCTGGGGCAGGTGGATGTCGTAATCGCTGATGCTGGTCTGTGCATTGGCCTGGTCGCGCACGAAGGCGGCGCTGGCGTCATCCGGGTTGTCGTTCCAGGCCACGTTCCAGTGACCATGGGCGGCCGACTTGGGCAGCGCGGCGCTGCAGCCGGGCTGCTCGATGCTGAACCCCACGGAGATGGCCTGGGCCTTGTCGTTGGTCTGCCCGGCCAGCCAGCTCCAGGCCAGCCCGGCTCCCGGGCCGATGCCGGCAACCAGCGTCGGCGTGCCCTGCAACTGTTGCAAGGCCTGCTGCAGCGCCTGCTGCTGCAGGTTGCAGTCGCTCGGCGGCAGGATCACCTGTACCAGCTGGGCGCGGGCACTCTGGCTCAGGTCGATCAGTTGCTTGTCGCTCAGGGCCTGGTCCTGCGGCACGGCCACAGCCACCAGGTCCTTGCCTCGCGTGCTTGGGGTAACCCGCACCAGGCTGCTGCCATCGGCCAGGGTCAAATGTTCAAGGTGCGGTTGCGGGGCAGGGCGGGCCCACAGCCAGAAGCCCAGGGCCGCCGCGAGCAGGGCCAGCACCAGGGCGGCCAGTACATGAAGCCAGTAGCGTCGAATCATCAGCGTTTCACCAATCCGGTCAGGCCGCCTGCAATCAGGGCGGCGGTATCGGCCAGGGCCACCAGGGGATCGAGCCCGGCGGGTACGGCCATGTAACGGGGTTCCCAGTCAGGCTGGAACTTGTCTTTGAAGCGGCGCAGGCCCTGGAAGTTGTACAGTTGCTCGCCGCGCTGGAACACCATCGAGCCCAGGCGCTGGGTCAGAGGTGCGCCGCGACGCGGCTGCAGCCCGGACAACGGCACCATGCCGAGGCTGAAGCGCGCATATCCATGCGTCTTGTAGTGTTGGATCAGGCCGATCATCAGAAACTCCATGGTCAGCTTCGGTGCTTGCGGGTGTGCGCGCATCAGGTCCAGGCTGGCCAGCTCGCGGCTGTGGGTTTCCAGCAGGTTGGCAAAGGCCACCGGCTGGCCCTGGAAGCGAATCAGCGCGATGCGGAAGTGCTGCAGGTACTCTGCGCTGAAGCGGCCCAGCGAAAAGCCTTTTTCGCGCACGTTCTTGCCTTCGAGCCAGGCATCGGAAATCACCTTCAGTTCCTCGAGCGGGGCTTGCCCGGGCTCGTGGATCTCCAGGCTCAGGCCGTCGCGCCCGCCGCGGTTCCAGGTATAGCGCAGGTCTTTCATCTCCTTGCCCTTGGCGTCGAGGTCGAAGCGCAGCAGGTCCACGCGGGCCTCTTCGCCCAGCTTGATCGCGGTCAGGCCGATGTCCATATAGAAGGGCAGGTTCTCGGCACGCACCTGGTAGAACACCGGTCGAGCGTGATGGATATCGCACAGGTCGCGAAACTGCCAGATCATCTCGGCGCGGCGCTGGGCCGGGCCGATCGGGTCGTACAGCGCCACCAGGCTGCGCCCGCGGCGGGCGTACATCAGGAAGGCGTCATCCTGAGGGTGGAACAGCAACGCCTTGTCGCCGGTCAGCGCCAGGCCGCCATCGGGCTGGTCGGAGCTCTGCAGGATGCGGTTGGCCCGTTGCAGCTCGTCACCTGTAGGCAGGTGGATGGTCGGGCGTGCGGTACGCAGCAGCCAGGTCAGTGCAACGATCACCAGCAGTACCGCGCTACCGAGCAATGAGCGCAGCCCGCGCGGGGCATCGGCGTCCAGGGTGAACTGCCACCACAGCTGGTGGCTGTAGGGCACGTCCTGGTAGGCGAACAGCAGCAGCCACACCGACGCGCCGATCACACAGGCACTGGCCACCACGTAGACCGGCGAGAAGGGCAGCTCGAGCAGTCGACTGGGCCGGTAGAATGAACCGCGGAACACTGCCAGCAGGCAGGCGGTAAGCGTCAGCAGGCTGGCCTCTTCCCAGTCGAAGCCCTTGAGCAGCGACAGCAGGGCGCCGACCAGCAGCAGCACGGTGGTGAGTATCCAGGCTGCCGACAGGCGCCGCCGCAGGCCCTGGGCCAGCAGCAGGCACAGCACGCCGATCAGGCTGGCGCCGAAGTGCGAGGCATCGATCAAGCGGTGCGGAACCAGGAAACCCAGGTGCTCCAGGCGCGTGTCGATTTCGGGCGTGGCCCCGGAGAACAACAGCACCACGCCCGACAGGAACACCAGAATCGCCAGTACCGGTGCGGCAAGCCCGGAGGCCACCTTCATGGCCTGGCGCGCGAACAGAAAGCGCTTGGCTTCACTGGCCAGCAGGACCACGCAGGCCACCAGCAGCGGCAGCACGACATAGATCAGGCGGTACAGCAGCAGCGCAGCGGCAAGTGGCGCAGCCCCCAGCTGGTCGGCGAAGGCGGCCAGCAGGATGGCCTCAAAGACCCCGACCCCGCCGGGCACGTGGCTGAGCACACCGGCAGCCAGGGCCAGCAGGTACACCAGCAGGAACGCACCGAAGGGCGGAGCCTCGGGCAGCAGCAGGTACAGCACCGTGGCGGCGGCAGCCACGTCCAGTGCGGTGATCAGCAGCTGCAGCAAGGTCAGGCGCGCGCCCGGCAGGCGCAGTGTGCGTCGGCGTATGCGTACCAGCAGGTTGTCGGCCAGCGGCTGTTCCGGCAGTCGACGCCGGTACAGCCCGTAGGCCAGGGCCATGCTCAGGCCCAGTACCGCGACGGCGATGGCTGCCAGTACCGGGGCCGGCGTGCGCAGCGCCATGGCCGCGGCGGGCAGGTTGCTCAGGGTGGCCAGCGCTGCCAGCGGCGGCAGCGCGCAGCCCAGCGACAGGCTGGCAAACAGCGTCATGCGGGCCACTTCGGCACCGCCTATGCCGTGGCGGGCGTACAACCGGTAACGCACCGAGCCTCCGGACAGCAGCGACAACCCGATCGCGTTGCCGATGGCGAATGCACAGAAGCCGCCCATGGCCAGGGTGGCTGAAGGCAGCCGGACCCCGGCATAACGGCTGGCTGACCATTCATAGCCCAGCAGGATGACAAAGCCTGCGACCGTGGCCAGCAGTGCACCGGCCAGGGCGGGCTTGGGCACACTCAGCAGCGAATCGTGCAGGGCATAGATATCCAGCTCGCTGAGCAGATGGCGACAGGCAATCAGGGCGATGCCGAACAGTAGCAGGGTGACCGCCAGGCCGATCGGCTGACGATACCGGCTGAGCAGTTCCAGCCAGCGCAGGCGATGCGGGGCGATGGGCTGGGCGGCGCTAACGGGGGTTTCTGCTTCGGGCGTTTGTGGGCGCATCAATCACCTTTTTGGATTGCGCGCGACTGGACGATGTATCCGACCAAGTTACCAATCCCTATGGAAAAATAATGTCTGGATCTTACTCGCGATCATGCCGATCCGCGCCCATCAGGATAGTTAAAGAAGTTTCATGCTGCCGCAAGGGCATGGAGAGGAGGGGAAGGTACTTTTCGCCAGACGCAAAAAAGGCCACTTTTTTCAAAGTGGCCTTTTCTGTTGTTTGGTTGCGGGAGCCGGATTTGAACCGACGACCTTCGGGTTATGAGCCCGACGAGCTACCAGACTGCTCCATCCCGCGTCTGTGGGGCGGATTCTACAGCGTATGGAGATGCTGTCAATGCTTAATTGTTGATTTACAACAAAAACCTGCTATGGGCCAAACAGCGCCCAACAAAAAAGGCCACTTTTTCAAGTGGCCTTCTCTGATGTTTGGTTGCGGGAGCCGGATTTGAACCGACGACCTTCGGGTTATGAGCCCGACGAGCTACCAGACTGCTCCATCCCGCGTCTGTGGAGTGGATTCTACAGATATCTCAGAACGTGTCAACCGCTAAAATCCAGAAATCCTTTTTTGTTCAATTGCTTAGCGTTTGTGATCTGGCTGCGGGCGCGCTAAGGCGGGGGCTGCAGGGCATTTGCCCGGGGTGACGGGTGCAGGGTGCAGCCGGTGGTGACGAGTGAGATACTGCGCGTACGAATCAACGGTGTTAACGGTCATCCATGTCCCAACGCAAGATCATCCACATCGATTGCGACTGTTTCTACGCAGCCATCGAGATGCGCGACGACCCGCGGCTGGCCGGCAAGCCTCTGGCCGTGGGTGGCTCGGCCGACCGGCGCGGGGTGATTGCTACCTGCAACTACGAAGCGCGGGCCTTTGGCGTACGCTCTGCGATGTCGTCGCACCACGCGTTGAAGCTGTGCCCCGACCTGACCATCGTCAAGCCGCGCATGGATGCCTATAAGGAAGCCTCGCGGGAGATTCACAACATCTTCCGCGAGTACACCGAGCTGATCGAGCCATTGTCGCTGGATGAAGCCTATCTGGACGTATCCGACAGCCCGAAGTTTTCCGGCAGTGCCACGCGCATTGCCGACGACATTCGCCGGCGGGTGTCCCAGCGCCTGCACATCACGGTATCGGCGGGGGTGGCGCCCAACAAGTTCCTGGCCAAGATTGCCAGTGACTGGCGCAAACCCAACGGCTTGTTCGTGATTACCCCGGCACAGGTGCAAGACTTCGTCGCCTGCTTGCCAGTGACCAAGCTGCATGGGGTTGGCAAGGTCACGGCTGACAAGCTGGGGCGCCTGGGCATTGTCGATTGCAAGGATCTGCGCGAGTGGGACCGCCTGGCCCTGGTCCGCGAGTTCGGCAGTTTCGGCGAGCGTCTTTACGGGCTGGCGCGCGGCATTGACGAGCGGGTGGTGCACAACGACAGCCGGCGCCAGTCGGTGAGCGTCGAGAACACCTACGACAGCGACCTGCCGGACCTGGCCAGCTGCCTTGAAAAACTGCCTGAACTGCTGGAATCGCTGGGCGGTCGCATGGCCCGGATCGACGACAGTTACCGGCCGGGCAAGCCGTTCGTCAAGGTCAAGTTCCATGACTTCACCCAGACCACCCTGGAGCAGGCGGGGGCGGGGCGTGATCTTGAAAGCTACCGGCAACTGCTCAGCCAGGCTTTCGCGCGTGGCGCCAAGCCGGTCAGGTTGCTGGGGATTGGCGTGCGGTTGCACGACTTGCGCGGGGCGCATGTTCAGCTGGAGCTGTTCACGCCCGAATGAAACGCCAGGCATCGTGGTCGATGCCTGGCGTTCATGGAGCTGGAGCTACTTCGCGCCGGGGTCTGCCACCAGGCGGCCGGCATCCCTGGTCAGCGCCTTGAGAAACTCCTGTTGCAGCTCCGGATCATTGCGGGTCAGCTCGATCAGGCTCTGTTCCAGCTCGCTGGCTTCCTCTTCCAGGCCCAGTTCGGACAAGCGCTTGACCCGGTGCACCCACTCGCTCACCTCGTCGTCTTCAAGGTCGTCGTAGATCAGCTCATGGGCTTCGACCAGTTTGCCGCGCAGCGTTGGGCTGAGCAGCAGGCTGGCGTCGGCACGCACGTTATTTTCTTCATCGGCCACGGCCAGGTGCAAGGTGCCCACCTGGGTCAGGTTCTGTTCGGTGAACGGGCTGTCGAGCAGGTTCAGGCGCAACACACCATTGCGGTCGGTGGTCAGCTCGTGGGTGAGCTTGCCAGCCTTGACCTCGACCGGGCGTTCGCCCCACGGCAGGCTGGTGTACTCCTGGCGTTTGTCCTTCTGCACTTCGCTGATACTGGCCAGGTTCTGTTGTGCGCGGCCGTTGGACTGCACGTTCATGAACGGGTTGAGCCCGGCCACGCCATAGCTGAGCCAGTCATGGGTCACGCTGTCGGGCAGGTTGCCCAGTGCGAACACATTGACCACATTGGCGCCGATACCGGCAACCACGGCCACTGCGCCCAGCGGGATCTCGTAGATTTCGCGCCAGGGTTGGTAGGGCGTGTAGCGATCATAACGACGGGTCACTTCGAATTCGGTGACTTCGAAGTTCTTCTGTTCGTGAACGCGCACGCGCCGTTGCGGCAGCTCGAGTACCTTGGGCTCTCCGACATCGATCTGCAGGCTGTGCTCGAGCAGCTTGCGCTCGATCCGCTCCTCATGCTCGCTGCGCTGGGACATCTGGTTGGCGCAGCCGCTGAGCAGCACGGCGCCGCACAGGGCGGCGCCTCCGAAGGTGATTCGCTTGAACATGGCTACTCTTGTGTTGGCTATCAGCGACGAATACGGGCTTGCAGGAACGACAGCACCTCGGCCACGGGCAAGGCCTGGGCCTCGCTGTCCTTGCGGTACTTGTATTCCAGGTTGCCTTCGGCCAGGCCCCGGTCGCTGACCACGATGCGGTGCGGGATGCCGATCAGTTCCATGTCGGCGAACTTGATCCCCGGGCTGGTTTTCTTGTCACGGTCGTCCAGCAGCACTTCGAAACCGGCGGCGGTCAGCTCGGCGTAGAGCTTGTCGGTGGCTTCGCGCACTTCGGCGGTTTCGTAGCGCAGCGGTACCAGGGCGATCTGGAATGGCGCGAGGCTATCGCTCCAGATGATGCCCTTGTCGTCGTAGTTCTGCTCGATGGCAGCGGCGACCACGCGCGAAACACCAATGCCGTAGCAGCCCATGGCCAGGGTCACCGGCTTGCCGTTCTCGCCCAGCACCTGGCACTTGAGTGCTTCGCTGTACTTGGTGCCCAGCTGGAAGATGTGCCCGACTTCGATGCCGCGCTTGATCATCAGCGTACCCTTGCCGTCCGGGCTCGGGTCGCCGGCTACCACGTTGCGCAGGTCGGCGATTTCCGGTACGGGCAGGTCGCGCTCCCAGTTCACGCCGAAGTAGTGCTTGTCGTCGATGTTGGCACCGATGCCGAAGTCGCTCATGAAGGCCACGGAACGGTCGATGATGCACGGCAGCGGCAGGTTCAGCGGGCCCAGGGAGCCGGCGCCGGCGCCGATGGCGTCGCGCAGTTCGGCGTCGCTGGCCATCACCAGCGGGCTGGCCACCTGTGGCAGGTTGGCAGCCTTGATTTCGTTGAGTTCGTGGTCGCCACGGACGATCAGGGCAATCAGCTTGCCTTCTTCGGCGGCATGCACGATCAGGGTCTTGACGGTGCGCTCGATCGGCACGCCGTAGTTTTCGACCAGGGCGGCGATGGTTTTCGCGTCCGGGGTATCGACCAGGCGCAGCTCCTCGGTGGGGGCAGGGCGCACGGTTTCCCGCGGGATCGCTTCGGCCTTCTCGATGTTGGCGGCGTAGTCGGAGCTGTCGCTGAAGATCACGTCGTCTTCACCGGACTCGGCCAGCACGTGGAATTCGTGGGACCAGCTGCCACCGATCGAGCCGGTGTCGGCCTGCACGGGGCGGAAATCCAGGCCCAGGCGGGTGAACACATTGCAGTACGCCTGGTGCATGCGGTCATAGGTTTGCTGCAGGGACGCCTGGTCGGCATGGAAGGAGTAGGCATCCTTCATGATGAACTCGCGACCGCGCATCAGGCCGAAGCGCGGACGGATCTCGTCGCGGAACTTGGTCTGGATCTGGTACATGTTCAGTGGCAGCTGTTTATAGCTGCTCAGCTCGTTGCGCGCGAGATCGGTGATGACCTCTTCGTGGGTAGGCCCCACGCAGAACTCGCGACCATGACGGTCCTTCAGGCGCAGCAGCTCGGGGCCGTACTGCTCCCAGCGGCCGGACTCCTGCCACAGTTCAGCGGGCTGAATGGCCGGCATCAGCACTTCCAGGGCGCCTGCGGCGTTCATTTCCTCGCGTACCACGGCTTCGACCTTGCGCATCACGCGAAGGCCCATCGGCAGCCAGGTATAAAGGCCGGATGCGAGCTTGCGGATCATGCCGGCACGCAGCATGAGCTGGTGGCTGATGACGACCGCGTCGGAAGGGGTTTCTTTCTGTGTGGCGAGCAAATATTGACTGGTGCGCATGGTAGGCCGTTGTCGGTTGCTTAACTGAAATGACCCCGCATTGTACGGGGGCGATTCGGTGACGTATAGGATGGTGGCGCGGGAAACTGCGCCAAGTGCATCAACACAAAAGAAAAAGCCCGGCAGGGCCGGGCTTTTTCGAGCTGGGGTCCGTGAGCCGGAAGGCTTACAGGATGCTCAGCGGGTACTCGACGATCAGGCGCAGTTCGTCGATCGAAGGCGACGAGTTGTTGTACACCGCATCGCTGGAGCGGTAGGTGGCCTGGCGAACGCGGAAGCTCAGGTCTTTGGCCGGGCCTTCCTGCAGTACGTACTTGGCTTCGATGTCGCGTTCCCACTCTTTGCCGTTGTTGCCGGAGGAAACGTTGGCATCGGTACCACGGATGTAGCGGGTCATGAAGCTCAGGCCCGGTACGCCGAAGGTGGCCATGTTGATGTCGTAGCGAGCCTGCCAGGATTTCTCGTCTTCGGAGTTGAAGTCCGAACGTGCCACCGAGTTGGCCAGGAACACGGTACCGCCGCCGTCGACGCCGTAGGCGTAGCCGCCGTCGCCGCTGATGCGCTGGTGCGCCAGGGTGAAGGTGTGCGCGCCGATGGTGTAGGCGGCGGACAGGCTGAATGCACGGCTGTCGATCTTGTCGCCGTCGTAGGCTTTTTCCAGCGCGGCGCCGGTGCTCTTGGTGTTGTAGAAGTTGAAGTCGAACACCAGGCCCTGCTCGTCGTTGATCGGCAGGCTCCAGTTCACGTTGGCGTAGTATTTGCGCCAGTAGTCTTCGACCTTGGAGTAGTAGAGGCTGGTGCTGAGCTCGTCGCTGAACGCGTAGGTGCCGCCCAGTACGTCGGCCTTGGTCAGGTGGATGCCGCCGTCACGGTTGGTCTGGTCTTGTGCGGTGATGCTGGTGAAGCGACCGGCGTTGAGCGTCAGCCCCTTGATTTCGTTGCTGGTGATCAACGCGCCCTGGGCCATTTCAGGCAGCAGGCGGCTGTCGTCGGTGGCCAGCACTGGCAGCGAGGTGAACTGGTCACCCACTTTCAGGACGGTGTCGGAAATCCGGAACTTGATGGCTGCGCCGCCTTTGGAGTAGTCGTCCTGCGAGCGCTCGTCGGAGCCGGTCGGGAACAGGCCGGTGCCGGCAGTGCCCTTACCGCCGTCCAGTTTCAGGCCCAGCATGCCGATTGCGTCGACGCCGACGCCGATGGTGCCTTGGGTGAAGCCCGACTCGAAGGTGCCGATGAAGCCTTGGCCCCACTCTGCAGCGCGGCTCTGCTCGGTGTTGGGGACGTTGCGGTAGTCACGGCTGAAGTACAGGTTGCGAAGTTTGACGTTCAAGCTGCTGTCTTCTACAAACCCCTTGGATTCATCCTGAGAAGACGCCATGGCCAGCTGCGAGGTGCCTGCCGCTACGGCCAGGGCGATTATGCTCCACTTCATCACGCGCATCGTGATTTGCTCCTTTGGTTTTGGAAGATTACGGCCTTGCCCCCTGGTTTTTTTATGGGGCGGCTCTTTCTTTTTTGAGTCGGCGAAATGTATATCACGCTGACTGTCGTTGGCGATACTTGCGAAAGGAACCTTTCATTAACTTTATGGTCCCGTCGCAAACGGTTAAATCCCTGTCGCAAATTACGCCCCGGCATGACCGGTGCGTTCAACTACAGCGCTGTTTCGCAGAGCAGCAAAGGCAGCGCAATCACGCCAAGCCTTTGATGCCAAAACTCCCTGGTTGCCCTTGCAGCTGTTGTTATTTGTCGCACTTGGCTTGCTTATGCAGGCGCCATGCCGACGTTGGGCAGAGATGAATGCAACAAGCGTGCTCAATTGCGCGGTGCGTTGATGAAATTTTCACATTTCGTCGGCCGAAGGGCGCGTGGTGCCCGAAAACCGGGGGTGTACAGATCTTTTGGTTTGAGGGTCGATGCCGTCGCGGAATAAGCAAAAAATCGACTTTGAAGTCAAAACGTTACCGGCTTGTAGGACAAGTGAGTAGTTTTCGGTAGGAGGCGGTGCTGATTGTGTTCACGAGGCGCTATTTTGGTGCGAAAAGTAGCGTTTTGTTACCGGCGTGAGCGGACCTCCTGCGTGCAGTGTGGTCTGCCTGCCCCGGGATGGAGCGCCATGTACTCATGCCTGTGACTCCAATCGGGAGTATCCTTGCGTCAATCACCTGCCGCGTGCAGGTATCGGGATTGAAAGGTGCGAGGAGATTGTTCTGTGTTTGCTCTTGATTCACGTTTGCAACAAGACACGATTGCGTTGGGGGACTTTCCTCTTTGTCGCTTGTTACTTAGTAAGGATGCTAACTATCCGTGGTTCATTCTGGTGCCGCGGCGTCCTGCTGTCAGCGAAGTATTCGAACTTGATGAAGAGGCGCAGCAGCAACTCTGGCAAGAGACCACGTTGCTGGCCAAGTTGCTCGACGGGCTGTTCGATGCCGACAAGATGAATGTCGCGACCCTGGGCAACGTCGTGAGTCAGTTGCACATGCATGTGATCGTGCGACGCCAGAGCGATGTGGCATGGCCTGGCCCGGTGTGGGGGCGCGTGCCGGCGCTGGTTTATACCGCCGAGGCGCTGGCTCATGTGCGCCGCATCGTCGAGCGTGAGCTTGGTGATTATCTTCAACCGATCGAGGCTTGAATCATGACCCTGGAAGCACGGGTAACCGAGTTGGAGAGTCGTCTGGCATTTCAGGACGATACGCTGCTGGCGCTGAACGATGTGCTGGTGGAGCAGCAGCGGGTGGTTGAGCGGCTGCAGCTGCAGATGGGCGCGCTGCTCAAGCGTTATGAGGAGATGGTGGGGCAGTACGAGTCCAACGAGGAAGAAGCGCCGCCCCCGCACTATTGATGCATGCGCCTCGCGCAGCGGGCCTAAAGGCTCAGTGCAGATCGACAGCAGAACAGGGCGGGTGAGTAGGCGTAAAAAAACCGCGATCGGCCGAGTGGCCGTCGCGGTTCTTCACGCGAGGATCAGCGACGCGGTGCCGCAATCACATCCTCGGCCTGCAGGCCCTTGTCCCGGTTCATCACCGAAAACTCCACACGCTGACCCTCCACCAGCACCCGGTGACCCTCGCCACGAATGGCCCGGAAGTGCACGAAGATGTCATCGCCGGAATCCCGCGAAATGAATCCAAAGCCCTTGGACGTGTTGAACCACTTCACGGTGCCCGTGTCGCGGTTGCTCATGTCGTAGGCAGGTGCCTGGCTGCGCGCACGGCCAACCTTGGCCAGGCCCGCCACCAGATGCAGCAGCACGGCCAGCAGGGCGCAGACCATGGCCGCGACATTGCCCAGCTCCGGGCGCAGCAGCACAGTGACCGCTTGCAATACCACTGCAAGCACCAGCAGCGCGCTGGCAGTGTGTTGCAGGTACTGGCGCGCGCCGCGGTAGTGCATTGGCAGCACAGGCACCAGGATCAGGTTGAGCAGCCCGAACAGCGCCAGGTAGATGGCATCGGGTTGTTGCAGGAAAGGGACAGCTTCGCCCCTCAGGCTAGGAATCAGGGACAGCAGCAAGGCAGCTGCGCCCGTCAACAGGTGAACGATCTTGAACATGGTGGTTTGGCTCACATTTTATTCAGGCATATCACAGGAAGAGCTGAACCCACGGTGCGCGGTTACCGATGAGGCGCCAAAGCGTGGCTGCAGCCTATGAGCCATTGCACAAAAAATGCGCAATGACGGCACAGTGCCTATTTAACAGCAAAGCCGGGTGCTTCTCAAATCAGCGGGCCAAACGGGCCGCGCGGCTGCAGCCCTGTGTCGCACGCCAGACCGGCAATCGGAGCTGCAGGCACGCGCAACTCTTGGTACAGTGCTTCCAGCATGTTGAACTGACATCACAGGAAGGAAATGTACATGGCAATTGATATTGGTATCAGTGAAGAAGATCGCAAGTCCATTGTTGACGGCTTGTCGCATCTGTTATCGGATACATATGTACTGTACTTGAAAACCCATAACTTCCACTGGAACGTGACCGGGCCGATGTTCAATACACTGCACTTGATGTTCGAAGGCCAGTACAACGAACTGGCCCTGGCAGTCGATGCCATCGCCGAGCGAATTCGTGCACTGGGCTTCCCGGCGCCGGGTACTTATTCCACCTACGCCAAGTTGTCCTCGATCAAGGAGGAGCCAGGTGTGCCGGCGGCTGAAGAGATGATCAAGCAACTGGTCGATGGCCAGGAAGCCGTGGTGCGGACCGCGCGCAGCCTGTTCCCGTTGCTGGACAAGGTCAGCGACGAGCCGACCGCCGACCTGTTGACCCAGCGCATGCAGGCCCATGAAAAGACTGCCTGGATGCTGCGCTCGCTGTTGGCCAAGTGAGTGTTCGGCGCCTGTAAAGGCGCCTGTTGAAAGACGCAAGCCCGATTCTTCCTTAGAGGAATCGGGCTTTTTAATGGGTACTTCCTGCGTGCTGCGGCCGGCGTGGAACAGTTTCAGCAGGTGTGGTACATGAACTCAACTAAAAGGTTATTCCTACGCTGCGCAGGCTCGCGGTCTGCTGGTTGCAATACGATGAACAGCGCTTCATAGGCAGGTACCTGGATAGCAAGTATCCCGGTGATGAACTTCCTGTCAGTCAATGCGTGGGATGAATATGTCGCGAGTCGTGAATGAACGTGCATGCACCGCCGAGCAACTTCGTATGGCCCCTGGTGATCCTTTTCAGGCAGATTTCAATATGGGCCTGGCGCGCCCGCTGTCGCGTTCGGTGCGACTCAACGGCTTCGCCACCTGCTTGCGCCTGGAAGAGGTCTACTGGAAAATCCTCGAGCGCATTGCCGCCGCCAACCGGTGTACGGTCAATGCGGTGCTGTCCCATGTGGACCGCGAAGTCCACCTTCGCCACGGCGGCGTCAAGAATTTCAGCGGCCTGGTGCGGGTGATCTGCGTGGTCTACGTGCTGAGGGGCGGCGCCAAGCCCTGAACCATTCGTGCGCTGGCACGGCGGGCGGGCTGCACAGCCCCGGTTAACCATATATAATCCCGCTTTTTGCTGCGTGGCGCGGCCCGCGCAGTGGTCAACGAGATACGCCAATGCCCCTGTACGACTATCAATGCGGTTCCTGCAGCCACCAGATGGAAGTTCTGCAGAAGATCAGCGCAGCGCCGCTGACCGATTGCCCGGCCTGCCAGGCACCTGCCCTGAAGAAGCTGATTTCTGCCCCGGGCTTCCGCCTGGGCGGCACCGGCTGGTATGAAACCGACTTCAAGACCGGCACCAAAAAGAACCTGGCGGGCGCCGACAAGGCCGACTGAGTTGAACTGTACTGCCAGGGTCTTGCACTATGGGCCCTCTGGGGCCGGCAAGGTCCACACCCGAATTCACGAATGACGAGAAGCGAAACCACCATCATGATGCGCAGCCACTATTGCGGCCAACTGAACGAGAGCCTGGAAGGTCAGGAAATTACCCTTTGCGGCTGGGTCCATCGTCGTCGCGACCACGGCGGGGTGATTTTCCTCGACATCCGTGATCGCGAAGGCATGGCTCAGGTCGTGTTCGACCCGGACCGCGCAGAAAGCTTTGCCGCCGCCGACCGCGTGCGCAGCGAGTACGTGGTGAAGATCACCGGCAAGGTGCGTCCGCGCCCTGCAGGCGCAGTCAACGCCAACATGGCCTCGGGCGCCATCGAAGTGCTGGGCTACGAGCTCGAAGTGCTGAACGAAGCGGAAACCCCGCCGTTCCCGCTCAACGAGTACTCCGACGTGGGTGAAGAGACCCGCCTGCGCTATCGCTTCATCGACCTGCGTCGTCCGGAGATGGCCGAGAAGCTGCGTCTGCGCTCGCGCATCACCACCAGCATCCGTCGCTTCCTTGACGAAAACGGCTTCCTCGACGTCGAGACGCCGATCCTGACCCGCGCTACCCCGGAAGGCGCGCGTGACTACCTGGTGCCAAGCCGTACCCACGCTGGCAGCTTCTTTGCCCTGCCGCAATCGCCCCAGCTGTTCAAGCAACTGCTGATGGTGGCCGGTTTCGATCGCTACTACCAGATCGCCAAGTGCTTCCGCGACGAAGACCTGCGCGCCGACCGCCAGCCGGAATTCACCCAGATCGACATCGAGACCAGCTTCCTGGACGAGACCGAGATCATGGGCCTGACCGAAAGCATGATCCGCAAACTGTTCAAGGAAGTCCTGGACCTGGAGTTCGGCGAATTCCCGCACATGACCTTCGAAGAGGCCATGCGCCGCTACGGTTCGGACAAGCCTGACCTGCGCAACCCGCTGGAACTGGTGGATGTGGCCGACCAGCTGCAAGCGGTCGACTTCAAGGTGTTCAGCGGCCCGGCCAACGACCCGAAATGCCGCGTTGCCGCACTGCGTGTACCGGGCGGGGCGAGCATGCCGCGCAGCCGTATCGACGAGTACACCAAGTTCGTCGGCATCTACGGTGCCAAGGGCCTGGCGTACATCAAGGTCAACGAGCGCGCCAAGGGCGTCGAGGGCCTGCAGTCGCCAATCGTCAAGAACATCCCCGAGGCCAACCTGAACGTGATCCTCGATCGCGTGGGCGCGGTCGATGGCGACATCGTGTTCTTCGGTGCCGACAAGTCCAAGATCGTCAGCGAAGCCCTGGGCGCGCTGCGCATCAAGGTCGGCAACGACTTCAACCTGCTGACCTGCGAATGGGCACCGATGTGGGTTGTCGACTTCCCGATGTTCGAAGAGAACGACGACGGCAGCTTCACGGCGCTGCACCACCCGTTCACCGCGCCAAAATGCTCCCCTGAAGAGCTGGAGGCCAACCCGGCCACCGCGCTGTCGCGCGCCTATGACATGGTGCTCAACGGCACCGAACTGGGTGGCGGTTCGATCCGTATCCACCGCAAAGAGATGCAGCAGGCCGTGTTCCGCCTGTTGGGCATCGAGGCGGCGGAACAGGAAGAGAAGTTCGGCTTCCTGCTCGACGCGCTGAAGTTCGGTGCACCGCCGCACGGTGGCCTGGCCTTCGGTCTGGACCGCCTGGTGATGCTGATGACCGGCGCCCAGTCGATTCGTGAAGTGATCGCCTTCCCGAAAACCCAGAGCGCGGCGTGCGTCATGACCCAGGCCCCAGGCCTGGTCGATGCCAAGGCACTGCGTGAGCTGCACATCCGTCTGCGCGAACAGCCCAAGGCTGAGTAAGCGGGCCCGGGGCGCATCCACTTGGATGCGCCTTTGCGTTACGGCATACCGAATTGATTGCCCACGCCAGGTTTTCTTCTGGCGGGGGCGTGGTTTTGTTTCAAGGATTTCTGGAGTCAGTTATGGCGGGTCATTCCAAGTGGGCGAACATCAAGCACCGCAAAGAGCGCCAGGATGCCAAGAGAGGCAAGATCTTCACCAAGTGGATTCGTGAGCTGACCGTCGCTGCCAAGCAGGGCGGTGGTGACCCGAATTCCAACCCGCGCCTGCGCCTGGCGCTGGACAAGGCCTTGGGCGCGAACATGAGCCGCGACATCATCGATCGCGCCGTGGCCCGTGGTGCAGGCGCAACCGAAGCCGACAATGTCGAAGAGCTCAGCTACGAAGGCTACGGCCCGGGCGGCGTGGCGATCATGGTCGAGGCCATGACCGACAACCGCAACCGCACCGCCGCGGCCGTGCGCCATGCCTTCAGCAAGTGCGGTGGCAACCTGGGCACCGATGGCTCGGTGGCCTATCTGTTCGAGCGCAAGGGGCAGATCAGCTTTGCCGCCGGTGTCGATGAAGACGCACTGATGGAAGCGGCGATGGAGGCCGATGCCGACGACGTGGTCAGCAACGAAGATGGCTCGTTCGACGTGTTCACCTCGTTTGCCAGCTTCTACGCGGTGCGTACTGCCCTGGAGGCTGCCGGCTTCAAGGCTGCGGATGCGGAAATCGTCATGCAGCCGACCACCAGCGCCGAACTCGACCTGGAGGGTGCACAGAAGGTGCTCAAGCTGATCGACATGCTTGAAGACCTGGACGATGTGCAGAATGTGTATTCCAACGCCGAAATTCCTGACGAAGTCATGGAACAACTCGGCTAAGGTTCAGTTCTGGCGTACTCGAGGCCGGATTCGTCCGCAGGCACCTTGTGCCCGTGACGGGTCCGGCTTCTGTCTTTTTAATGGCGCCCCGGTGCGCCACTGGTTGCGCAGGCGATATGACTCTGATTCTTGGTATTGACCCCGGCTCGCGGATTACCGGCTATGGTGTGGTGCGCCACACGGCGCGCGGGTGCGAGTACGTGGCCTCCGGTTGCATCCGTACCGGCAGCGGCGAGCTGCCCGAGCGCCTGCAGGTGGTATACCGCAGCGTGCGCGAAATCATCCAGTTGCACGGGCCGGTGACCATGGGTATCGAGCGGGTGTTCATGGCGCGCAACGCCGACTCGGCGCTCAAGCTCGGCCAGGCGCGCGGCGCCGCCATCGTCGCCGGCGTCGAAGAGGGCCTGGAGATCGCCGAGTACAGTGCCACCCAGGTCAAGCAGGCGGTCGCCGGTACGGGCGGGGCCAACAAGGAACAGGTGCAGATGATGGTCATGCACCTGCTCAAGCTCACCCAGAAGCCGCAGATAGACGCCTCCGATGCCCTGGCCATCGCCCTGTGCCATGCCCATACCCGTTCCAGCCTGGTGCCGCACGGGCTGGGCGCTGCACGCAGCCGCAGTGGCCGCCTAAGGCTCTGATAGCATCATCGGTTAACACAATTTCGCTTGCCGGCCACCGCCGGCTTGCAATCATGGCGGCTGATGGCGGGCTTGATCGCCCCGGCGCCCTGGATAAAGGACCTGAACGTGATTGGACGTTTGCGCGGTACCCTGGCTGAAAAGCAGCCGCCGCACCTGATTGTCGATGTCAACGGCCTGGGCTACGAGCTCGAGGTGCCGATGACCACCCTGTATCGCCTACCCAAGGTTGGCGAGGCAGTGACGCTGCACACCCACCTGGTGGTACGTGAAGACGCGCACCTGCTGTATGGCTTTCACGAAAAGCGCGAGCGCGAGCTGTTCCGCGAGCTGATCCGCCTCAACGGCGTAGGGCCCAAGCTGGCCCTGGCATTGATGTCGGGCCTGGAGGTCGACGACCTGATACGCTGCGTGCAGGCCCAGGACACCTCGGCGCTGGTCAAGGTGCCGGGGGTGGGCAAGAAGACCGCCGAGCGCCTGCTGGTCGAACTCAAGGACCGCTTCAAGGCCTGGGAAACCGCGCCAAGCCTGTTTACCCTGGTGTCCGACGGCCCGCAGCCGGTGGCAAGTGCCTCCACTGCCGAAACCGATGCGGTCAGCGCGCTGATCTCGCTGGGCTACAAGCCGCAGGAAGCCAGCCGCGCCGTGGCGGCCATCGATGCCAAGGGCCTGAGCAGCGAAGAGCTGATCCGGCGCAGCCTCAAGGGGATGATTTAAGTGATCGAAGCCGACCGACTCATAGCCGCTACCGGGCGCGACCGCGAAGAGGTCCAGGACCGGGCGATCCGGCCATTGCGCCTGGACGAGTACATCGGGCAGCCAGTGGTGCGCGAGCAGATGGCGCTGTTCATCCAGGCGGCACGTGGGCGCAGCGAGTCGCTGGACCATACGCTGATCTTCGGCCCGCCGGGCCTGGGCAAGACCACCCTGGCCAACATCATCGCGCAGGAGATGGGCGTTTCGATCAAGAGCACCTCCGGGCCGATCCTCGAGCGTCCGGGCGATCTGGCGGCGCTGCTGACCAACCTGGAACCCCACGATGTACTGTTCATCGACGAGATTCACCGGCTTTCGCCGATCGTCGAGGAAGTGCTGTACCCGGCCATGGAAGACTTCCAGCTGGATATCATGATCGGCGAGGGGCCGGCCGCACGTTCGATCAAGCTCGATTTGCCGCCGTTCACTCTGGTCGGGGCAACCACCCGCGCCGGCATGCTGACCAATCCGCTGCGCGACCGTTTCGGTATCGTGCAGCGCCTGGAGTTCTACAACACCGCAGACCTGGCCACCATCGTCAGCCGCTCGGGCGGGATTCTGGGCCTGCCGATCGAGGACGAGGGCGCCTTCGAGATCGCCCGGCGCGCCCGCGGCACCCCGCGTATCGCCAATCGTCTGCTGCGTCGTGTACGCGACTACGCCGAGGTGCGTGGCAAAGGTGACATCACCAAGGCCATCGCCGACCTGGCGCTGAACCTGCTGGACGTGGACGAGCGTGGTTTCGATCACCAGGACCGGCGCCTGCTGCTGACCATGATCGAGAAGTTCGACGGTGGCCCGGTGGGTGTTGACAGCCTGGCGGCGGCGATCAGCGAAGAACGTCACACCATCGAGGACGTGCTGGAGCCCTACCTGATCCAGCAGGGCTACATCATGCGCACACCCCGTGGGCGCGTGGTGACCCGGCACGCCTACCTGCACTTTGGCCTGAACATTCCGGGCCGCATGGGCGAGTCGGTCAACGGCGAGGGTTTTTCCGACCTGGCCGATGAATGACAGACTTATCCGGCGTTTTCGTGGTCCTATCGGCGGACACGCATGAGTCGCGCTGGCAATACGACATAATCCGTTAAAAACAGTTGGTGGGGCGGATTGGCAAGCTGAGGAGTTAGCACTAGAGTATGCGCGCGCAAAATGGGGTTGAGTCGTTCGCACATCGCTGTCGCGTCTATTACGAGGACACCGATGCGGGCGGCGTGGTGTATTACGTCAATTATCTGAAATTCATGGAGCGTGCCCGCACCGAGCGGTTGCGCGAGCTGGGCTTTGCCCAGTCTGCGATGGCAGAACAGAACACCTTGTTCGTCGTTCATTCCAGCGAGGCGCGCTACCACGCGCCGGCCCGCCTGGACGATGAATTGCGGGTCACCGCACAAGTGCTTGAATTGAATCGTGCCAGCCTGCGCTTTGTGCAGCAGGTCTGGCGCGAGCGTGATGCAACGCTGCTCTGCGAGGGGCAGTTCCTGGTGGCCTGTGTGCGCGCCGATACGTTCAAACCCCGGGCCATTCCTTCCGAGCTGCGTGCAGCCTTTGTGGCGGCGGATGGTGCGGGTAACCAAACAATTGCAGGAGATTAAGCGTGGAAGCTAACGTCGTCGACCATACCTCCATGTGGAGCCTGGTCAGTAATGCCAGCATCGTGGTGCAGCTGGTCATGCTGATTCTGGTGGCCGCATCGGTGACCTCGTGGATCATGATTTTTCAGCGCAGCACCATGCTGCGTGCCGGTCGTCGTGCGCTGGAAAGCTTCGAGGAGCGCTTCTGGTCGGGCATCGACCTGTCCAAGCTGTACCGCCAGGCCGGTAGCAACCCGGACCCGGACTCGGGTGTGGAGCAGGTCTTCCGTGCCGGCTTCAAGGAGTTCTCGCGCCTGCGCCAGCAACCGGGTGTCGACCCTGACGCCGTGATGGAAGGCGTTGGCCGGGCCATGCGCGTGGCCATCTCGCGTGAAGAAGAGAAGCTCGAACAGAGCCTGCCGTTCCTCGCCACCGTCGGTTCCACCAGCCCGTACATCGGTCTGTTCGGTACCGTATGGGGCATCATGAACTCCTTCCGCGGCCTGGCTTCGGCCCAGCAGGCGACCCTGGCCACTGTGGCTCCGGGTATCGCCGAGGCACTGATCGCCACCGCGATCGGCCTGTTCGCCGCAATCCCGGCAGTTATTGCCTACAACCGTTTCGCTGCACGCAGTGAAGTCTTGATCGGCCGCTACTACACGTTCGCCGACGAGTTCCAGGCCATCCTGCACCGTAAAGTGCACACCAGCGAAGAGTGATCAGGTAAAAGCCCATGGCTCGAGTTCGACACAAACGCAAGCCGGTCGCGGAGATGAACGTGGTGCCCTACATCGATGTGATGTTGGTACTGCTGGTCATCTTCATGGTGACCGCACCGATGCTCAACCAGGGCGTGAAGGTCGACCTGCCCAAGGTTTCCAGCGAAGCCTTGCCGCAGGACAACAACGTCCAGATCCTTACCATTTCGATCAAGGCCGACAAGACCTATTTCTGGAACCTTGGCAGCGAAGTCGACACCGAAAAGCAGATGGACAAGGCCATGACCTTGCCGCAAATGACCGACGCGGTGACCAAGATCATCGCGGCCGGACGTGACCAGGGCAAACAGACCCAGGTGTTCATCCGTGGCGACAAGGCCGTCGACTATGGCGCGGTGATGGGCGCCATGGGCGGGTTGCAGAAGGCCGGTGTCGGTAACGTTGGCCTGATTACCGAGGCGCCCTGATGCAACAGCGAGAGCCATCCGCCTCGGAAAGCTATTTCTGGCCCAGCGTCTGGGCCATCGCGCTGCACGTTCTGGTGTTCGGCATGCTGTTCGTCAGCTTTGCCATGACCCCGGAACTGCCGCCGGCCAAGCCTATTGTCCAGGCGACCCTGTACCAGCTGAAGTCCAAAAGTCAGGCCACCACCCAGACCAATCAGAAGATTGCGGGTGAAGCGAAGAAAACCGCTGCGCGCCAGACCGAAGTCGAGCAGATGGAACAGAAGAAGGTCGAGCAGCAGAAGCAGGAAGCGGTGAAGGCTGCGGAACAAAAGAAAGAAGAGGCGGCTCAAAAGGCCGAAGAAGCCCGCGAGGCGGCCGAAGCCAAGAAGGCCGACGAGGCCAAGAAAGCCGACGAGGCCAAAAAAGCGGACGCGGCCAAGAAAGCCGAGGAAGCCAAGAAGGTCGAAGAGAAACAGCAGGCCGACCTCGCCAAGAAGAAAGCCGAGGAAGAGGCCAAGAAACAGGCAGCAGAAGAGGCCAAGAAGCAGGCCGCTGAAGACGCCAAGAAGAAAGCCGCCGAGGATGCCAAGAAAAAGGCAGCCGAGGATGCGAAGAAAAAAGCGGCAGCCGAAGAGGCCAAGAAAAAGGCCGCCGAGGATGCCAAGAAGAAAGCCGCAGCCGATGCGGCCAAGAAGAAGTCAGCAGAAGCGGCGCGCAAGGCGGCGGAAGACAAGAAAGCCCAGGCCCTGGCCGAGCTGTTGTCCGACTCCACCGAACGGCAGCAGGCGCTGGCCGACGAGCAGGGTGACCAGGTGGCCGGCGACTTCGACGACCTGATACGTGCCCGCGCAGCCGAAGGCTGGGCGCGCCCACCTTCTGCACGCAAGAACATGACGGTGGTCCTGCAGATTGGCATGTTGCCCGATGGCACCGTGACCACGGTGAGCGTTGCACGCTCCAGTGGTGATGGTCCGTTCGATGCTTCTGCGGTAGCAGCGGTCAAGAACATTGGCCGCCTGACCGAAATGCAGGGCTTGAAACCGAGCGAATTCAATCCCTATCGTTCATTCAAGATGACATTCACACCTGAGGATCTAGCCTTGTGATTAACCTTCTTAGAGGACTGCTGGTCGTTCTCTGCTGCGCAGCAGGGATGGCCGTTGCAGAAGAAAAGAACATCCTGGTCACCAGCGGCAGTGACCGTGCCACGCCGATCGCGGTCGTGCCGTTCGCCCTGCAGGGTGGCAGTGTGCTGCCCGAGGACATGGCCGATATCATTGGCAATGACCTGCGCAACTCCGGCTACTACGCGCCGATTCCGCGCCAGAACATGATCAGCCAGCCTAGCCAGGCCAGCGAAGTCATCTTCCGCGACTGGAAGGCCCTGGGCGCCCAGTACGTGATGGTAGGCAGCATCGTGCCAGCGGGCGGTCGCCTGCAGGTGCAATATGCGCTGTTCAACGTCGCCACCGAGCAGCAAGTGCTGACCGGCAGCGTCTCGGGCACTACCGACCAGCTGCGTGACATGTCGCACTACATTGCCGACCAGTCGTTCGAGAAGCTCACCGGCATCAAGGGTGCGTTCTCCACGCGCATGCTGTACGTCACCGCCGAACGCTTCTCCAAGGACAACACTCGTTACACGTTGCAGCGTTCGGACTACGACGGCGCCCGCGCCGTGACCCTGCTGCAGTCGCGCGAGCCGATCCTGTCGCCGCGCTTCGCGCCAGACGGCAAGCGCATTGCCTATGTGTCGTTCGAACAGCGTCGTCCGCGTATCTTCGTACAGCACATCGACACTGGCCGTCGTGAGCAGATCACCAACTTCGAAGGCCTCAACGGTGCACCAGCCTGGTCGCCCGATGGTTCGCGCCTGGCGTTCGTGCTGTCCAAGGACGGCAACCCTGACATCTATGTGATGAACATGGCTTCGCGCCAGATGTCGCGTGTCACGGCCGGCCCGGGTATCAACACCGAGCCGTTCTGGGGCAAGGATGGTTCGACCATCTATTTCACGTCGGATCGTGGCGGCAAGCCGCAGATCTACAAAACCAACGTTTCGGGTGGTGGTGCCGAGCGTGTAACTTTCGTGGGTAACTACAACGCCAACCCTAAACTGTCGGCGGATGAAAAGACCTTGGTAATGATTCATCGCCAGCAAGGTTTCACCAACTTCAAGGTGGCCGCGCAGGATTTGCAGCGAGGAAGTGTAAAAATCCTCTCTGAAACAAGTCTTGATGAGTCACCCACTGTTGCGCCCAACGGCACCATGCTAATCTACGCCACCCGCCAGCAGGGCCGGGGAGTCTTGATGCTCGTCTCTCTCAACGGACGCGTGAGGCTCCCGCTTCCTACCGCTCAAGGCGAAGTCAGAGAACCGTCCTGGTCCCCTTACCTGAACTGACGCGGCGCTTTACGTAACACTTAACACATTGGGGTTCATTAGGAGTTTCACGATGGAAATGCTGAAGTTTGGTAAGTTTGCTGCGCTGGCTCTGGCCATGGCTGTAGCTGTAGGTTGCTCCTCCAAGGGCGGCGACAACGCTGGTGAAGGCGCTGTTGATCCAAACGCTGGTTACGGCGCTAACACCGGTGCTGTTGACGGTTCCCTGAGCGAAGAAGCCGCTCTGCGCGCAATCACCACCTTCTACTTCGAATACGACAGCTCGGACCTGAAGCCAGAAGCCATGCGCGCTCTGGACGTTCACGCCAAAGACCTGAAAGGCAATGGCGCTCGCGTCGTCCTGGAAGGCAACACCGACGAGCGTGGTACTCGCGAATACAACATGGCCCTGGGCGAGCGTCGTGCTAAAGCCGTACAGCGCTACCTGGTACTGCAAGGCGTTTCCCCAGCCCAACTGGAACTGGTTTCCTACGGCGAAGAGCGTCCAGTTGCTACCGGTAACGACGAGCAATCCTGGGCTCAGAACCGTCGCGTCGAACTGCGTAAGTAATTCGATATGCGAACGTGCCGCCGTGCTGTAACCGTCCTGGCTCTCGCCCTGCCACTCGTGGCCTGGGCCGAGGTTCCTGTTGTTGATGACAACGCTGGCTATAACGGCGCAAGCAGTTATCCGCCAGCGGGTTATGGTACGAGCGGCGCCTACGCCGGGGGAGGGGTTTCGGCCCCTGCCTCGGCGCAGGGTCAGCTGTTCATGCAATTGCAGCAGATGCAGGATCAGATTTCGCGCCAGCAAGGTGTGATCGAAGAACTGCAAAACGATGTAGCCCGCCTGAAACAGGAAGGCCTGGAGCGTTACCAGGACCTGGATCGGCGTATCGGAGCCGGCGGTGCACCCGCTGCAACTCCCGAGAATTCCTCCACCGGTGGTGATGTAGCCGCCGGTGCCGCTGCAGGCGCGGCCACCGCCCCTGCGGCCAGTAGCGAACCTGGCGACCCGGCGAAAGAAAAGCTCTATTACGACGCTGCTTTCGACCTGATCAAGGCCAAGGATTTCGACAAGGCCAGCCAGGCATTCAATGCCTTCCTGCGCAAGTACCCCAACAGTCAGTACGCCGGCAATGCCCAATACTGGCTGGGTGAAGTGAACCTTGCCAAGGGCGACCTGCAGGGCGCCGGTCAGGCGTTTGCCAAGGTCAGCCAGCTGTATCCGAAGCACAGCAAGGTGCCGGACTCGCTGTACAAGCTGGCCGATGTCGAGCGCCGCCTGGGTCACACCGACCGGGTCAAGGGTATTCTGCAGCAGGTGGTCACCCAGTACCCGGGTACCTCCGCCGCACAGTTGGCCCAGCGCGACCTGCAGAAGCTCTGAACTGCCCGCCTGGAAGAAACCCGCGCTAGTCGCGGGTTTTTTCGTTAGAATCGATGCCCTTTTATTGACACACGCTGCTGCGAACTACGCGATGCCGGGTTCGCTGCAGTGCCTGACGGAGGCGGACAGCCTGTTTAGCTGTTACGCCCGTGGCGACTATGCAAGACACATTACGAATTACCGAAGTTTTTTACTCGTTGCAGGGTGAAACGCGTACCGCTGGGCTGCCCACGGTATTTGTACGTCTCACCGGCTGCCCTTTGCGTTGCCAGTATTGCGACAGTGCCTATGCCTTCAGTGGTGGCACCGTGCGCAGCCTCGACTCGATTCTCGAGCAGGTGGCTGGTTTTCGCCCGCGTTACGTGTGCGTCACTGGCGGTGAGCCATTGGCCCAACCCAACGCCATCCCCTTGCTCAAGCAATTGTGCGACGCCGGCTATGAGGTGTCGCTGGAAACCAGCGGAGCACTGGACATCTCGAAGGTCGACCAGCGCGTCAGCCGGGTGGTAGACCTCAAGACGCCAGGCTCCGAAGAGATGCACCGCAACCTCTACGAGAATATCGAGCTGCTGACCCCGAACGATCAGGTCAAGTTCGTCATCTGTTCCCGTGAAGACTATGACTGGGCGGTGTCCAAGCTGATCCAGTATGGTCTGGAGAAGCGTGCCGGGGAGGTGCTGTTTTCGCCGAGCCACCATCAGGTCAAGGCCAGCGACCTGGCCGACTGGATCGTGGCCGATAATTTGCCGGTTCGTTTTCAACTGCAGTTGCACAAGCAATTGTGGAACGACGAGCCGGGACGCTGATTGGGGAGTGATGTCATGACTGAGAAACGTGCGGTAATCCTGCTGTCTGGTGGCCTGGACTCGGCCACGGTGGTCGCGATGGCCAAGGCCGAAGGCTACAGCTGCTATACCATGAGTTTCGACTACGGCCAGCGTCATCGCGCCGAGCTGGACGCCGCTGCGCGAGTTGCCCGTGACCTGGGTGCAGTCGAGCACAAGGTGATCGGCCTGAGCCTGGATGGCATTGGTGGTTCGGCGCTGACCGACAGCAGCATCGATGTACCCGAGACGCCGGGTGAAGGCATTCCAGTGACCTACGTACCGGCACGCAATACCGTGTTCCTGTCGTTGGCGCTGGGCTGGGCCGAGGTGTTGCAGGCGCGGGATATCTTCATCGGCGTGAACGCGGTGGATTACTCGGGCTACCCGGATTGCCGTCCCGAGTTCGTCGAAGCATTCGAGCGCATGGCCAACCTGGCCACCAAGGCCGGTGTCGAGGGGCAGGGCTTTCGCATCCAGGCACCGTTGCAGAACCTGAGCAAGGCGCAGATCGTTCAGGCGGGCATGGCGCGTGGTGTCGACTATAGCCTCACTGTGTCGTGCTATCAGGCTGACGATCAAGGCCGTGCCTGTGGCAAGTGCGACAGCTGCCGCCTGCGTGCAGATGGCTTCCGGGCAGCCGGCGTGACCGACCCTACCCGATATTTTTGATTTTTTTTACGGTGGGGTGTTGATTTCCTTAAGGAAATCAGTATTATACGCCCCACGCAACGGGTCGTTAGCTCAGTTGGTAGAGCAGTTGGCTTTTAACCAATTGGTCGTAGGTTCGAATCCTACACGACCCACCATTTCGAAAAGCCCGCTTTCCATGAGAAAGCGGGTTTTTTTTCGTCTGTTGAATTTCCCTCCCTGTTCAGCAACTGAACCGTGATCTGCGGGTTGACCTGGAGATTGCGTTCGCGCCAGCTCGGCTGGGTGCGAGCTGGCGCGGGAGGGGGTCACCGGTCTACGGGTTGCCTGCCGAGAGTGTCTGCAGGCCCTGGCTTCGGGCCTGGTCGAGCAGTTCTTCAGTGTCTGCCCCGCCGGGCAGCGCGAGCACGATGTCCGGTCGGCTATCGGCCAGCATGAAGCGGTTGCGCAGGCGTTCGGCCTGTTTGCCGTGGTGCTGCCAGTTGGGTGGGTAGCGCACGATGTGGGCTGCGTTTTCCCGGGCCCAGTCCTCGATATGCGCACCGAGGAACTGACTGCCACCGTGGATGACCACCTGCACCGGGTGCAGGCGCTGGAAAGCTTCCAGAACCTGCCGGCACACCCGGCTGTCGGCGTAATGGCGGCCGGCGCAAATCAGTACGCGCATAGGCGTTCTCCCTGAGCCACGTTCTTCAGAACCACTGCTTGAAGCGGCGGATGTACAAGGTCTTCATGGTCTGGGCGACCACGCAGTAGCTAAGCAGTGTGCCCACCAGCCAAGGGAAGTATTCCCACGGCAGCGGAACCAGGCCGACCATGCTGCCCAGCGGCGAGAAGGGCACGTAGATTCCCAGCGCCATCACCAGCCCCGTCGCCAGCATTACCGGCAAGGCTGCAGTGCTCTGGATGAACGGGATCTTGCGGGTGCGCAGCATGTGCACCACCAGGGTCTGGGACAGCAGCCCTTCGATGAACCAGCCCGACTGGAACAGGCTGGCCATTTCCACGCTGTTGGCGGCGAACACGTACCACATCAGCGCGAAGGTGGTGATGTCGAAAATGGATGAGGTTGGCCCTATCCACAGCATGAACCGCCCGATGTTCCGGGCATCCCATTTGCGTGGCTTGGCCAGGTACTCCTTGTCCATCTTGTCCCATGGCAGCGCCAGCTGGGAGAAGTCGTACATCAGGTTCTGCAGCAACAGGTGAATCGCCAGCATCGGCAGGAAGGGGATGAAGGCACTGGCGACCAGCACCGAGAACACGTTGCCGAAGTTGGAGCTGGCGGTCATGTTCAGGTACTTCATGATGTTTCCGAAGGTCTCGCGACCCTTGATCACCCCTTCCTCCAGTACCATCAGGCTCTTTTCCAGCAGGATGATGTCTGCCGACTCCTTGGCAATGTCGGTGCCGCTGTCCACCGAGATGCCGACGTCGGCGTCGCGCAGGGCAGGGGCGTCGTTGATCCCGTCACCCAGAAAACCGACGGTGTGGCCGTTGGCTTGAAGGGCCTTGAGTACGCGGGACTTCTGCAGTGGCGTGAGCTTGGCGAACACCGTGCGCTCTTCCACCCGGCGCGCGAGCACCTCATCGTCCATGTGCTCGATGTCGCGGCCCAGCAGCGGCTCGCCTGCCTCCAGGCCCACTTCCCGGCAGATCTTGGCGGTAACGGTGGGGTTGTCGCCGGTGAGTACCTTGACCGTCACGCCGTTGTCGCGCAGTGCGGCGATGGCCGGGCCGGCGCTTTCCTTGGGCGGGTCGAGGAAGGTCAGCAAGCCTTCGATGATCAGCTCGCGCTCATCACTGGCGCTGTACTGGGTCTGCGTCTCGCCTGCGGCTATTTGGCGGGTACCCACCAGCAGCACGCGAAAGCCGTCGCGGTTATAGGCCTCGGCGAGTTTGAGCAGGGCCGAACGGCGCTCGGCATCCAGGCTTACGGCAGTGCCCTGCTGGCGGACCCGGCTGGCGGTCTCCAGCATCTCTTCCACGGCGCCCTTGCACACCAGCAGGTGACCACCACTGGCATCGGCCAGTATCACCGACAGGCGCCGACGTACGAAGTCGAAGGGCAGTTCATCGACCTTGCGCCAGGCTGCCGGAGGGGTGAACTGCGGATTGTCCTCGGCGAAACTGACCACGGCGCGGTCCATGAGGTTTTTCATGCCGCTCTGGTGGTGGCTGTTGAGCCAGGCCAGTTGCAGCACCTCGTCGCAGCGGTTGCCGCCGATATCGACATGGTGTTCGAGGATGATGCGGTCCTGGGTCAGGGTGCCGGTCTTGTCGGTGCACAGTACGTCCATGGCGCCGAAGTTCTGGATCGCGTTCAGGCGCTTGACCACTACCTTGCGCCTGGCCATGGCGGCCGCGCCCTTGGCCAGGTTGGCGCTGACGATCATCGGCAGCATTTCCGGGGTCAGGCCAACCGCTACCGCCAGGGCGAACATGAAGGCTTCGGCCCAGTCCCCCTTGGTGAAGCCGTTGATCAGCAGCACGATGGGCACCATCACCAGCATGAAGCGGATCAGCAGCCAGCTCACGCTGTTGACCCCGCGGTCGAAGGCGGTCTGCGCGCGGGAGCCGACGATGGAGCGGGCCAGTGAGCCGAAATAGGTACGAGCCCCGGTGGCGACCACCACGGCCGTGGCGGTCCCGCTGACCACGTTGGTGCCCATGAAGCAGATGTTGGGAAGGTCCAGCAGGTCCTGTTGGTCGGCGGCCTGGGCCTTGGCGGATTTTTCCTGCACCGCACCCAGGGTGTCGTACTTTTCCACTGGCAAGGCTTCGCCGGTCAGTACCGCCTGGCTGATGAACAGGTCGCGGGACTCGATCAGGCGAATGTCTGCGGGGATCATGTCGCCGGCAGACAGCTGGATGATGTCGCCCACCACCAGTTCGCGCATGGGTAGTTCTCGAACCCGCGCCTGGGCCCCTAGCTGCTCGCGCCGCAGCACGGCTGCGGTGGTGCGCACCATCGCCTTCAGGGCTTCGGCGGCCTTGGCCGATCGGTGTTCCTGCCAGAAACGCATCACGCCGCTCGCCAACACCATCACCAGCACGATGATCACGCCGGTCAGGTCGGTTTCTTCGCCGGCCTGCAGCGGCAGCCAGAAGTCGGTGAAGAAACTGATACCCGTCAAGGTCATCAGCACATAGATGAAGGGGTTGTTGAAAGCGTGCAGCAACTGCACCAGTGCATGGGGCGGACGGTCATGGGCGACTTCGTTGTGGCCGTCCCGTTGCAGGCGGCCCTGGGCTTCTTCTTCGGTGAGCCCGGCGGGGCTGGAGTTGACGTTGGCCAGGGTAACGGCCAGGCCGTTCTGGGCCTCGCGCGCGGCGCGCATCGACAGCTTGTTGCTGTCACGGGTGGGGTGGGTGTGGCGGGGTGTTGGGTTTTTTACAGTCATGGTCTGTGCTCCTGCCGCCTGCTCGCGGCACGACACACCGACAACTCAACTAATCATAGGCGAGTGAAAGTATGTCGAGTCGCGGGCAGGCGATCGATTCGAAGAGTGGAATCTTTAGCGGTGACGTTCGCTGCCTGTTGAATGAACGTGCACAGGCAGCGAACCGACTACTGGCCTCTTCCATAATGTGCTCCACAGATTTTTATTAATGCGAAGGCAATAAAGTGCCGGCGAATTTTCCAACTAGGAAATTCGTTTTTTAATAAGCGCAAAGTTGCCGTTTATTCAAGGGGAAGTACGCACCCCGAATGCATGCAAACCTGGATCAGGCGTGCTGCAGAAACAGGGCGGCGCCCCGACTCGGTGGGTCCTGACTGTCGTCCAGGCTCCAGCGCTGCTGGCGTTGGCCGCTTGTGGAGCAGACGCGCCAACGGGCCCGCAAGGCGCTGCTGGCAGGGGAGTCGCAGGGGAGGCTTGGCGCACGCACGGGCAGCCTGGGCGCGCGCAGAAGCCTGGCCCGCAGGGCTGAAGTGAAGGCGCGTACGCCCGGTATTGCAGAAGAAGTGAAGTACATAACGTGTGCCTCGCGACCGGACGAACCGGGGAGGCAAGCCACGTTGGAGCATCAAGCCCTAGCGCAGCTTACCCGACCGCGGAGTCGAGTCCCGTCATTTTCAGGGTTAAGTGCCTGGCGTTGCGCAGCGGCAATGACCAGACAGCGTCTAGATACTATGTCCATTGGCTTCTTTGGTGAGTTGAAAAAAGGCCGGATTTCCGGCCCGCGCAATTTACTCAGGAGGGGGAGCGAAGTCAACAGCAATCAGGCGTGAAAATTGAAACGTTAATAAAATTTCACACAAAGCAGTCAGCGGCAGAGGAGAGTCTGCCTGTGCCAAGAAATAATGCGAAGTGGGCAGAGTTTCACCGGTGGAAGGGTACTGTTTTTTGAAACAGCAATTAATGTCTGTTTTGCTATAGCGATTCTGTATATGGCATTTTTTTATAATTGCTATGGTACTTGGCATGGATTCAAAACCAGCCAGGGAGTGGGGCTATGTCTAAAACTATTGTCGTCGTGGGGGGAGGTGTAGGCGGCACGATGCTCGCCAATCAATTGGTCAGACAACTTTACCCGGAAATACTCAAACACCAGGTCACGGTCAAGCTGCTGTCGAATTCGCCGGATCATTATTACAAACCTGCCTTCATGTACGTTGCCTTCAACAGCTATTTCCAGGAAGACCTGAAACGGCCCGAGCGTTCGCTGTTGCGACCTGAAATCGACTTCCAGGTGGAGGAGGTGACCCGCTTCGACTTCACCGGGCAAACCCTGCACACCCGCTCTGGAAGGCGCGTGGGCTATGACTTTCTGGTGATCGCGACGGGCTGCGTACCCGCTCCCGAGCGCATCGAGGGGCTGCAGGAGGCGGGGGATCATTTCTATCAGTACAAGGCGGCGCGACAATTGGCGCGACGTCTGATGACGATTGAAAAAGGGCGCATCTTCATATCCGTTTCTTTCCCACAGACGCCCAATGTTCCGCATCAGTGCGGTATTGCGCCGGTGGAAACTACCTTGATGCTGGATGACTTGCTGCGCCGTCGCGGTGTTCGCAATAACATTGAAATTGTTTATACCTATCCGACCACTGCGCAATTGCTCAGAAACTGTCTGTTCATGCAGCGGCCAACCGGAGAACTGTTGCCCACCCTTTTTGAACAGAAGAACATCAGGTTTCAGCGTGGCTTCACCCTGGACCGCGTGGACCCGGATCAACGTATTGCCTATTCGGCCGAAGGCCAGGCGCAGCCGTTCGACATCCTGATGGCGACCCCACCCATTCGTGCAGTGGACGCGGTGATACAGAGCGGTGCGTCCCAGGCCCCCAACAACGAGGGCTGGTTGCCGACCAACCACGAGACCCTGCAGGTCTACGGCCTGGAGAACGTCTACGTGATCGGCGACACCATGGACCTGCCCATCAGCAAGGCGGGCGGTGCCTGCCATAACCAGGCACCGGTGGTGGCCAACAACATCGCCGGCGAGATCCGCCTGGGCACCCCCTGCGCCGTCTACGACGGGAAGGTCCAGGCCGTTGCGCAGATGGGCCTCAACGCCGGCATGCCACTGACCTACAACTATCAGCAGGATGTGGTGCCCACCCCGCCGACCAAGCTGGGCGGCCTGTTGCGCAATGGATTCAACCGGGGCCTCTACTGGGCGGTTGCCCGTGGAATGATCTGAGTCGAACGGTGCAGGAGTACGTCGATATGGAAACCTTCGAACCTACCGTGGAACACCTTGCTCACCCGGGCGTTGACGCCCTGATGAAAAAACTCGAACCGCTGCTGGTCAGTGGTCGCATGGACAACATCATCGACTTGCTGTCGCTGGGGTCCGACCTGGTCGACCTGCTCGACACCGCGATGGTGGACAAGCTGGCCCATGGGTTCGAGGACGTGACAGCCTTGACCTGGACCGTGGGCAACGCGCTGCGCATGGCGCAGGCGCAGAGCAGCGATACCCAGCCACCAAGCCTGCTGGGCCTGGTGCAACTGCTGCGCGAGCCGCAAACGCGACGTGGTATCGCGCTGATGTTGAGGGTGTTGAACAATCTTGGACGGCAATATTGATCGCATGGAGCGAGAGGAACGTGGCAATGCTTGTAAAACAGCAACAGGGTCTGCGCGGGAGTACGACCTGGGACCCGCAAGGCTATCAACAGTTTTCGCGTTTGAGGGAGCGTCCGGTGATCGAGTTGCTCGATCACCTGCCCTTGCAGGCACCAGCGTCCATCTATGATCTGGGCTGTGGTACCGGAATCGCCACCCGGCTGCTGGCCGAACGCTGGCCAGAGGCACAGTTGTTCGGCGTAGACAGCTCGGCAGAAATGCTCGCCGAGGCCCGAGCCCTGCCGGTCAATGCCCAATGGCTGAACAGCGACATAGGTCAGTGGGAGCCCAAGCAGCCGGCAAGCCTGCTGTTCGCCGCTGCCGTGCTGCATTTCATGGAGGACCACGAAAACCTGCTGCCGCGGCTGCTCGGCAATCTGCACGCCGGCGGCTACCTGGCGCTGCACATGCCCAACTGGCGGGATGCACCCTGGTACCACCTGATGCTCAGGGCCCTGAGCGAATGCGGGCCTGCGGGCCGGGTGATCGGCACGCTGGAGCTGCGCAAGTTCATGTCGGCGCGCAATGTCCTGTCCCTGGACTGCTACTACCGGTTGCTGGCGCCGCTTACCAGCAAGCTGGATATCTGGGAAACCGAGCATCTGCAGGTGGTCGAAGGCCAGTCGCCGGTGTTCGACTGGGTCAAGGTTTCGGCACTGCGCCCGGTGCTCAGCTCCCTGGATGACGAGGACCGTGAGGCCTTTCTGCGCAAGTACCTCAGGCTTCTGGAAGCGCACTACCCGCGTGAGGACGACGGGCGCACGCTGTTCCCGTTCAAGCGCACCTTCATCGTGGCCTCGGTCTGAGATTGCCCTTGGGCGGTCACTCTCGACAGCCCTGCAAGCCGCGACTGGTCTCTCCCTGAGAATGAGGGGGGCAGCGCGTGCAGGGCTTCTGGAGGGGGGGCGTTTTCGTTTTCTGTTCGCTTATTTTTGTTTGGGTTCGGGTCTGGCGACTGTCGGAGTGTCGGGCAGGAATGGTATGTTCTCCTCCAGAATGAAGATGAAGAAACTGGAATGATCATGCCTAGAGCCTCCCACCAAGATTTGCGCCGTGCCTTTCGTAAACTACTGGCCTCCCCGGTCTGCTATCACACGGCTTCCGTGTTCGACCCGATGTCTGCGCGAATCGCCGCCGACCTCGGCTTCGAAGTCGGCATCCTGGGCGGCTCGGTGGCTTCGTTACAGGTGCTGGCGGCTCCGGACTTTGCCCTGATCACCTTGAGTGAATTTGCCGAGCAGGCCACGCGCATCGGGCGTGTCGCACAGCTGCCGGTGATCGCCGACGCCGACCACGGCTACGGCAACGCGCTGAACGTGATGCGCACCGTCACCGAGCTCGAGCGCGCCGGCGTGGCTGCGCTGACCATCGAAGACACCCTGCTGCCTGCCCAGTTCGGGCGCAAGTCCACCGACCTGATCAGCATCGACGAAGGCGTGGGCAAGATCCGCGCTGCCCTGGAGGCTCGCGTCGACCAGGAGCTGTCGATCATCGCGCGCACCAATGCCGCGCTGATCCCGGTCGAAGAAGTCATTGCCCGCGTGGTCGCGTACCAGAATGCTGGCGCCGACGGCGTGTGCATGGTCGGCATTCGCGATTTCGATCACCTCGAAGAGATTGCCCGCCACGTCAGCGTGCCGCTGATGCTGGTGACCTACGGCAACCCGCAGCTGCACGACGACACGCGTCTGGCCGAGCTGGGCGTGCGTATCGCCGTGGATGGCCATGGCGCCTACTTCGCCGCGATCAAGGCCACCTACGACTGCCTGCGCGAGCAGCGCCGCATCACCAGCAGCGCCTCGGACCTCAGTGCCACCGAACTCACCCATACCTACACCGTGCCCGGCGACTACATCGTCTGGGCGCGGGAGTTCATGGACGTCAACGAGTAACATCGCTTCACCTCAATATGGATAGCAAACGGATCAATTCATGAAGAAAACACTGGGAGTGGTGTGCGGGCTTGCCGTCGCCGTAGCGGCCGTATGCACGGCCGGGGCGTGGTATACGGGCAAGCAGTTGCCTGGCGTGCTGGAGCACGCTACCGCACAGTCCAATCTGCAGATGCAAAAGTCGTTCAAGGGCCTGGGTGCCACGGCGCGGCTTGAGCTGGTATCGCTGGAGCAACACCTGTTCAGCAGTGTCGCGCGTTACAGGTTCACCGTGCAGAACCTGGAGCTGGGCGATGAGCCGAGCAACCTGGAACTGACCCTGGTCGATCGCATCGAGCACGGGCCGTTTCCCTGGCAGCGGGTCAAGGCATTCAAGCTGATGCCGGTGATGGCGGCATCCAGCACCTCGATCGAGAAGGATGCCACCACAGCCGAGTGGTATGCGGCCAGCGGTGATGTCTCGCCGGTGCAGGGCGAGTTCAGCCTGGGCTATGACCAGTCGTATGACGGCACGTTGAGGCTGATGCCCCTGGACATCGCCAAGGACGGTTCGTCGGTGAAGTTCTCCGGCTTCGACCTGGGCATGAGCGGCGACTTCGAAGGCAAGCGCCTCAAGCTCGACGGCAGCATGGGCACCTTGCAGGTGTCGATGGTCGATAGCGAGACGCCGCCGCTCAAGTTCGACCTCAAGGGCCTGAAACTGGTTGCAGACCTCACCCTGACGCCCTACGACTTCTATGAAGGCCAGGCCGACGTGACCCTGGACGACAGCGCCTTCACCTTTGGCGATCGCCAGGTACCGCTGAGCGTCAAGGGTGTGGAGCAACGCAACACCTACAAGGTCACCGGCGACAAGGTCGATGCCAGGGCCGCCTACAAGGTCGACGCCATCACCTATGACGGCAAGGCCGTGGGCGGCGGGCAACTGGTGGTGGCGGTCAACCGCTTCGATATCCCTGCGCTGCAGGCGATCATGGCGATCTATGAGAAGCACATGCCCCAGTTGCAGGAGACGGCCGCTGCCGGCCAACCGCCCGAGCTGGAGCTGAATGCCGAAGAGCAGGCGCTGATGCAGGTGCAGATGATGCAGTTGCTGGCGGGCAAGCCTCAGGTGGCCGTGGAGGACCTTTCCTTCAAGACCGCCAACGGTGAAAGTCGCTTCAACCTCACCCTGGACTTGGCCAAGCCGACGTCGGCCGACCTGCCTTCCGATCAGCTGGTGCGCCAGATGATCGAGAAACTGCAGAGCAGCTTGTCGCTGTCCAAGCCGATGATCGGTGACCTGGCAGCCTTGCAGGCCAGCCTGGAAGGGCAGGACGAGGCGCAGGTCAAGCAGGCCGCAATGGCCGGCGAGATGGTCGGGCAGATGGCCTTGTATTCCAAGCTGGCCACGCTCAAGGGCAATGACATCATTGCCAACCTGCACTATGCCGATGGCCAGGTGGCCTTCAACGGGCAGAAGATGACCGTTGAAGAGTTCGCCGCGCTGGTGATGTCCAGCCTCGGCGGCCTGCAACCGGCAGGCAACTGACCGCTGGGCTGGCGGGCTTGCCCCGCCAGCCTAGTTTGGCAAAAAACCCTTTAGAATTCATTCGATTAACTGTAGCCTTCGGCAACCCATAAAACCCGAGGCCGCAGAGGGTCTTTGGTTCTGTCGTACAGGCTGAACCGTTATCCGATTTGCCAGGGCTCGGTGATACACTCGACTTACGCGCACTAGCGCCTGCAGGTCTTGCGAACATGACCCAGATTTCCGAACGCCTTCTGGTCCAGGCCCACCTCGACGCCAAGCAGCCCAAGCCGCTGACGCCCGAGCAAGAGGCTGACTACCGTGCCGCCATCGCCGCCGAGCTCAAGGCTCAGGACGCCGTGCTGGTGGCCCACTTCTACTGTGATCCGGTGATCCAGGCCCTGGCCGAGGAGACCGGCGGTTGCGTGTCCGACTCGCTGGAGATGGCCCGTTTCGGCAACCAGCATCCGGCCAAGACCGTGGTGGTGGCCGGTGTACGCTTCATGGGTGAGACGGCGAAGATCCTCAACCCCGAAAAGCGCGTGCTGATGCCGACCCTGGAGGCTACCTGCTCGCTCGACCTGGGTTGCCCGGTGGAGGACTTTTCGGCGTTCTGCGACAAGCACCCCGAGCGCACCGTTGTGGTGTATGCCAACACGTCGGCGGCGGTCAAGGCGCGGGCCGACTGGGTGGTGACCTCCAGCTGTGCGCTGGAGATCGTCGAAAGCCTGATGGACAACGGCGAGACCATCATCTGGGGGCCTGACCAGCACCTGGGCCGTTACATCCAGAAGAACACCGGCGCCGACATGCTGCTGTGGGACGGTGCCTGCATCGTTCACGAGGAGTTCAAGTCGCGTCAGTTGCTGGACATGAAGGCGCTGTACCCGGACGCGGCGATCCTGGTACACCCCGAGTCGCCAGAGGCGGTGATCGACCTGGCCGATGCGGTGGGTTCCACCAGCCAGCTGATTGCGGCTGCGCAGCGCATGCCGAACAAGACCTTCATCGTGGCCACCGACCGCGGCATTTTCTACAAGATGCAGCAGCTGTGCCCGGACAAGGTCTTCGTCGAGGCGCCCACTGCCGGCAACGGCGCGGCGTGCCGCAGTTGCGCGCACTGCCCGTGGATGGCGATGAACACGCTTGAGCGCACCTTGCAGTGCCTGCGCGAGGGCAGCAACGAGATCTTCGTCGAGCCGGCGCTTATCCCGCAGGCACTCAAGCCACTCAAGCGCATGCTGGACTTCACCCAGGCGGCGCGGCTCAAGCTCTCCGGCAACGCCTGAAAGCAGCGTCGCGGGTCGAGCCCGCTCCCACAAGGGGGCGGGGCTGACCCGCGATATGGTGTGCGCGCTACCTTGATGCGTGTCAGCGCATCATGTCCTTGACCATCCGCTGCTGTTCCATCAGCTCGCGCTGACGGGCATCGATCTTCGACGACAGCACAAAGTTGTTGCCCGCCCGCTGCTTGGCGTAGTCGAGTTGCTGCAAGGCCTGGTCGAAGTCGCCCACCAGGGCAAAGTACTCGGCGCGAGCCTGGTGCAGGCCGATTGTGTTGCCCGACAGGCCGCGAACCTCCGCCACCTCATACCAGACATCCGGGTCTTGCGGCCGATTCTTGAGCAGCGCATCCAGCGCCTTCTCTGCCTCGGCCGGGCGGTTCTGCTTGAGCAGCAGGTCGATGCGTGACTGCTGCAGCGGGTAGTTGCCCGGGTACAGGGATCGCATCTTCTCCACCCGTTGCTGGGCATCGGCCAGGCGGTTGTTGGTGACGTCCAGGTCGATCTGCGCAAGGTTGTAGGTGATGTCGTTGGGTGCCTTGGCGAGCAAGGGCTTGAGGCTCTCGCGGGCCTCGTTGAGCTGGCCGCCCTTGATCTGCGCCAGTGCCAGGCCGTAACGCGCCGCATCCAGGTTGGGGTTTTCGTCCAGCAGGGCGCGGAAGCGCTTGGCACCCAGGCCCGGCGTGCCTTCGTAGGTCAGTTGCAGGCGTGCACGAATCAACTGGTAGCGCAGGCTGTCGTCCACACCGCCCTTGGGGGCCTGTTCGGCACGGTTGCGGGTGTCGGCGACCCGCGACTCGGTAACCGGGTGAGTCAGCAGAAATTCCGGTGGCTTGGCGCTGTACTGGTACTGGCGCATCAGCCGTTCGAACATGGTCGGCATGTTGCGCGGATCGTAGCCGGCCTTTTCCAGGTTGAGGATGCCGATGCGGTCGGCTTCCTGTTCGTTCTGGCGCGAGAAGCGCCGTTGTTCCTGGATGGCGGCGGCCTGGGTGCCGGCAATCGCGGCGATGCCGGCATCGCCAGCCCCGGCAGCGGCGGCAATGATGCCCACCAGCAGGGCGCCCATCATCGGCAGTTGCATGCGTTGCTGGGCTTCCACGCCGCGGGCGAAGTGGCGTTGCGACAAGTGCGCCAGTTCGTGGGCCAGCACCGAGGCGTACTCGCCCTCGGTCTGGGCGTTCAGGAACAGGCCGCCGTTGACCCCCACGATCCCGCCAGGGGCGGCGAAGGCGTTGAGTTCCTTGCTGTCGATCAGGATGAACTCCAGGCGCCGGTCCTGCAGCTGGCTGGTTTCGGCAAGGCGGTAGACGCTGGTTTCGACGTAGTCCTTGAGCTGGGGGTCGGACAGCTGGCGCACGTTGCCGCGCAGCAGGCTCAACCAGGCGCGGCCCAGTTGATGTTCCTGTTGCGGGGAAACGATGGCCGAGCTGGCGTCGCCGAGTGACGGCAGGTCGTCGGCATGGCTCGGTAGAGCCAGCAGGCAAGCCAGCGTCAGCAGGGTAGGGCGCAGAAAATTCATGCACGAAGCTCGGGTCGACAAAGAACCTTACTGTAGCCGGCTCACACGTTGACGACCAGTGGCGGTATCCTACGAGGTCTGTGCATGCCGCTACCTGCCGTGGGCATGCACCTGCCTGGAGAAGCCCGATGACCGATGCCGTACCCTGCGACGCCGAACTGGATGCCAGCGGCCTGAATTGCCCCTTGCCGTTGCTCAAGGCCAAGATGGAGCTCAACCGCCTGGGCAGTGGTGCAGTACTCAAGGTGGTGGCCACCGATGCCGGCTCGCAGCGCGACTTCCGCACTTTTGCCCGCCTGGCCGGTCATACGCTGCTGCATGAGCAGGCCGACGCCGGGGTCTACACCTACTGGCTCAAGAAAGCCTGAACCCTTCTTTTTAAGGATCACCGATGTTCAAAGTGCTTCGTGGCTGGCTGCACCGCTATTTCTCGGATGAAGAAGCGGTGGTGCTGGCGGTCCTGCTGTTTCTGGGGTTCACCGCGATACTGACCCTGGGCGGCATGCTGGCGCCGGTGCTGGCGGGCATGGTGCTGGCGTTCCTGATGCAGGGCCTGGTCAATGCGCTGGAGCGCCTGCGGGTGCCCAGCAAGGTGGCGGTGGGGCTGGTGTTCCTGCTGTTCCTGAGCGCGCTGGCGGTGTTCCTGCTGGTGCTGGTGCCGTTGCTCTGGCACCAGTTGATCACCCTGTTCAACGAACTGCCGGGCATGCTTGGCAAGTGGCAGTCGCTGCTGTTGCTGCTGCCGGAGCGCTACCCGCATCTGGTCTCGGATGAGCAGGTGCTGCAGGCCATCGAGGCGATGCGCGGCGAGATCGGCAAGTTCGGTCAATGGGCGCTGACCTTCTCGCTGTCGAGCCTGCCGTTGCTGGTCAACATCATGATCTACCTGGTGCTGGTGCCGATCCTGGTGTTCTTCTTTCTCAAGGACCGCGAGCAGATCGCGCGCTGGGTCAGCGGCTACCTGCCGCGCGAGCGGGCCCTGATGACCCGCGTGGCCGAGGAGATGAACCGCCAGATCGCCAACTACATTCGCGGCAAGGGCATCGAGATCCTGATCTGCGGCGTGGCCACCTACATCGCGTTCATCGCACTGGGCCTGAACTATGCGGCGCTGCTTGCGCTGCTGGTGGGGTTGTCGGTGGTGGTGCCGTATGTGGGGGCGGTGGTGGTAACCGTACCGGTGACCCTGATTGCCCTGTTCCAGTGGGGCTGGGGCGACCAGTTCATCTACCTGATGGCGGTGTACGCGATCATCCAGGCGCTGGACGGCAACGTGCTGGTGCCGCTGCTGTTCTCCGAAGCGGTCAGCCTGCACCCGGTGGCGATCATCTGTGCAGTACTGCTGTTTGGCGGATTGTGGGGCTTCTGGGGGATCTTCTTCGCGATCCCGCTGGCTACGCTGTTCAAGGCGGTGCTCGACGCCTGGCCGCGGCGTGAGCCGGTGGTGGCGCCACTGCTCTAGCCGCGGCGCACGCTTCGCCGGCGAAGCGCTTCAGCCCTTGTTCAATGCTTGCGCCTGCGCCAGCACCGCTTCCACATGCCCGGGCACCTTCACGCCGCGCCATTCCTTGCGCAGCACACCCTCGTTGTCGATCAGGAAGGTGCTGCGGTCCACCCCCATGTATTCCTTGCCGTACAGCTTCTTGAGCTTAATCACGTCGAACAGCTGGCACAGGGCTTCGTCCTTGTCGCTGATCAGCTCGAACGGGAAGCCCTGCTTGGCCTTGAAGTTCTCGTGGGACTTGAGCCCGTCACGCGATACGCCGAACACCTCGGTGTTGGCCGCCTGGAACGCCGCGTACTGGTCGCGAAAGCCCTGGCCTTCGGTGGTGCAGCCCGGGGTGCTGTCCTTGGGGTAGAAGTAGATCACCACTTGGCGACCCTTCAGGCCGCTCAGGCTGACGGTCTTGGCGCCGGTGGCTTGCGCCTCGAAATCGGCGACGGGTTGGTCGAGTGCTACGGCCATTGCGGGTTTCCTTACATGGGGTTCTGTGGGCGCCACGGTTCGATCAGCGCATCCAGGTTCAGGGCGTCGGAGAAGTCCAGGAACTGGTCACGCAGCCAGCTGATCTGGGTGCCGGCCGGCAGGGTCACGGTGAACGTGGCGTTGAGCATGGTGCCGCCGGTCTGTGGTGCCTGATAGGTGTCGCAGGTCAGGTTCTCCAGCTCGACGTTGTGGTCGATGAAGAACTGGCACAGCTCGTTGATGATATCGGGGCGGTACGCGGCACTGACATAGGCGACGTAGGGCAGCGACAGCGGGCGCACTTCGAGTTCGGCGCTACGCACCACATTCACGGTGAAGGTGTGCTTCTTGGCCAGGGTCGGCAGCGCCGCTTCGAAACGCGCCAGGGCGTCCCAGCTACCGGTGACCTGCAGCACCAGTGCGCTGCACTCGCCGTGGCGGGTCAGGCGCGAGGTGACGACCGAGCAGCGATTGTCGTTGCTGGCCCGGCACAGAATGTTGGTCAGTTCCATGGGGTTGGCGCCCAGGGCACTGATGACAAGGAATTGTTCGCGAACGGTGGGGGTGGACATGCAGCATTCCTAAAGCGATGAGCGGTCGGTACGTGACGGGGCAAATAGGCTTGTCGGCGTGGTTCCGTGGCTCAGGATCGAGGGCTCGGGCACTGTCGGGGCGCGTTGTCGGCAGCCCGGCGGGCCGCTGTGTACCGATCAAAGAGAGAAGGGTAGCGAAAATGGTCGCCGAGGGGAATGCTCCTGCCGCCTGCTTCGCTTGTGCAAGCCCTGTGGCGCCAGTACCATTACCGCTCTCTTTTTCCGGCAGGAGCAGCTTCATGATTGCGGGCAGTATGGTGGCATTGGTCACACCCATGGATGCACAAGGGCGTCTTGACTGGGACAGCCTCAGCAAACTCGTGGACTTCCACCTGGAAAACGGCACCCACGCCATCGTTGCGGTCGGTACCACCGGCGAATCGGCGACCCTGGATGTCAATGAGCACATCGAAGTCATCAAGGCCGTGGTCAAGCAGGTCAACGGTCGTATTCCGGTGATTGCCGGTACGGGTGCCAACTCCACCAGCGAAGCGGTGCACCTGACCCGCAATGCCAAGGACGCCGGTGCCGACGCCTGCCTGCTGGTGGTGCCTTACTACAACAAGCCGACCCAGGAAGGCCTGTACCAGCACTTCAAGCACATTGCCGAAGCCGTCGACATCCCGCAGATCCTCTACAACGTGCCCGGCCGTACCGCCTGTGACATGCAGGCCGAGACCGTGATCCGTCTCTCGAGCGTGCCGAACATCATCGGCATCAAGGAAGCCACCGGCGACCTCAAGCGTGCCAAGGCGATCGTGGATGGCGTGAGCAAGGATTTCATCGTGCTGTCCGGCGATGATCCGACCGCCGTCGAACTGATCCTGCTGGGCGGTAAAGGCAACATCTCGGTGACCGCCAACGTCGCCCCGCGCGAAATGGCCGACCTGTGCAACGCCGCACTCGAAGGCAAGGCCGACGAGGCCCGCGCCATCAACGAAAAACTGATGCCCCTGCACAAGGACCTGTTCGTCGAAGCCAACCCGATTCCGGTGAAGTGGGCTTTGGTCGAAATGGGCCTGATGCACAAGGGCATCCGCCTGCCGCTGACCTGGCTGAGCGAATCCTGTCACGATACGGTACGCCAGGCCATGCGCCAGTGCGGCCTGAAGTTTTAATTGAGGACGTACACCGCATGAAGCGATTGGCTGGTCTTTCCGCCCTTGCCTTGATCATCTCCAGCACCAGTGGTTGTGGCTGGCTCTGGGGCGAAGAGGGTTACTTCCGTGACCGGGGCAGCGATTATCTGGAGGCCACTCAAAAGCCGCCGATGCAGCTGCCGCCGGATGTCAGCAACGTCAAGCGTCTTGACCCGCTGCTGCCGATTCCGCGCAACGTCGCCGACGACAACGTCAAGGGCGAGTTCGAAGTGCCGCGTCCACAGCCGTTGGCGGCAGGTGCCGACATCAGCGATTTCAGCCTGCAGAAGAGCGGCGCTTCGCGTTGGGTCCTGGCCCAGCGCGCCCCGGCCGAGGTGTGGCCGGTGGCCCACCAGTTCTTCGAGGACAACGGCTTCCGCATCGCCGAAGAGCGCCCGCAGACCGGCGAGTTCAGCACCACCTGGCAGCGTTTCGACGAGTTGTCGGCGTCCATGGCCCAGCGCCTGGGCGGTGTTGCAGGCAGCAGCAACAATGAAATCCGTGCCCGGGTTCGCATCGAGCCGGGCGTACAGCGCAATACCAGTGAAGTCTATGTGGTGACCGTCGAGCGTGCTGCCGGCAGCGCCACCGAACAGGACTTTCCGGCACGCGCCGAGAACACCGGTGTGGACGCTGCACTGGTCGACGAAATGCTTGCCAGCATGACCCGCAGCGCCGAGAAGGGCGGTTCGGTATCGCTGCTGGCGGCCCGTGACTTCGATACCCCGAGCCGTGTCAGCCTGAGCGAAGACGGCAGCGGCAACCCGGTACTGAACCTGGGCGCCGACCTCGATCGCGCCTGGTCCAGCGTCGGCCGTGCCCTGGAACAGGGCGAATGGCGGGTTGAGGACATCAACCGCAGCCTGGGCCTGTACTACATCAACCTTGCCGAAAAAGCCGAGGCCAAGGACCAGGAGCCTGGTTTCTTCAGCCGCCTGTTCGGCAGCGCGCCGAGCAAGGAAGAGCGTGAAGCCCGCGCCGAGCGCTATCAGGTACGCCTGAGCAAGGTGGGTGACAGCGTGCAGGTGACGGTCGAGAAGAACATCAACACCGTGGCCCCGGCCGATGTGGCCCGTCGCGTGCTGAGCGTCATCCAGGACAACCTGGGTTAAGTGCGCTTCGCCGTACTCGGAAGTGGCAGCCAGGGAAATGGCACGCTGATTGTCAGTGGCAGTACCTGCGTACTGGTCGATTGCGGGTTCTCCCTGCGCGAAACCGAGCGGCGTCTGGCGCTGCTCGGCGTGTCGGCGGCGCAGTTGAGCGCGGTGCTGGTGACCCACGAGCATGCCGACCACGTGCATGGGGTGGGGTTGCTGTCGCGGCGCTACAATGTGCCGGTGTACCTCAGTCGTGGCACCTTGCGCGGGATGCGCAAGCCCGTGGAGCCCAGCGGCTTCCTGGCAGCTGGCGATACCCTGCAGCTGGGTGCATTGAGCATTGCCGCCGTTGGCGTCAGCCACGATGCGCTGGAGCCCTTGCAGTATGTGTTCAGCGATGGCCGCCGCCGGTTTGGCGTGCTGACCGACCTGGGCTCGTACGACGCGGCCCTGCTCGACAGCTATCAGGGCCTGGATGCCTTGCTGATCGAAGCCAACCATTGTCGCGACATGCTGGGCCGCGGGCATTACCCGATGTTCCTCAAGCAGCGCGTGGGTGGCGACTACGGACATTTGAACAACCACCAGGCCGCGCGCCTGGTGTCGGAGTTGGGCTGGCAGAACCTGCAGCACCTGGTGCTGGCCCACCTCAGCAGCAAGAACAACCTGCCACAGCTGGCCCGGCAATGTTTCGTCGACGCCCTCGGGTGTGACCCGGACTGGCTGCAAGTGGCGAATCAGGATTACGGGCTCGACTGGCGCGAAATCGCCTAGCCCATTTCAATTTAGCAAGCGGAGCCCATCATGGAAAAACGTGAAGAACTCTACCGCGGCAAAGCCAAGTCGGTGTACAAGACCGACGACGCCGACCGCTTGATCCTGCTGTTTCGCAACGACACCTCGGCGTTCGACGGCAAGCGTATCGAACAGCTCGACCGCAAGGGCATGGTGAACAACAAGTTCAACGCCTTCATTATGCAGAAGCTTGAAGAAGCCGGCATTCCAACCCAGTTCGACAAGCTGCTGGGCGACAACGAATGCCTGGTCAAGAAGCTCGACATGATTCCGGTCGAGTGCGTGGTGCGCAACTACGCAGCCGGCAGCCTGGTCAAGCGCCTGGGCGTGGAGGAGGGCATCAAGCTGGAGCCGTCGACGTTCGAGCTGTTCCTCAAGAACGACGAGAAAGGCGACCCGTTCATCAACGAATCCCACGTGGTTGCGTTCGGCTGGGGCACCGCCGAGCAGCTGGTGAAAATGAAGGCGCTGTCGTTGAAGGTCAACGAAGTGCTGAGCAAGCTGTTCGACGACGCTGGTCTGCTGCTGGTGGACTTCAAGCTCGAGTTCGGCGTGTTCCATGGCGAGATCGTGCTGGGTGACGAGTTCAGCCCGGATGGTTGCCGCCTGTGGGACAAGGAAACCCGCAAGAAGATGGACAAGGACCGCTTCCGTCAGGGTCTGGGCGACGTGATCGAAGCCTACGAAGAAGTTGCCAAGCGTCTGGGCGTGCCGCTGTAAGCGCGTGACTGACGCAAGCGCCTGATACCACGCGAATTTTTTTCACAAGAAGCTTTGCGTTTGGGAAAACTGCTGGTATCATGCGCGCCACTGGAGAGATGCCGGAGTGGCCGAACGGGACGGATTCGAAATCCGTTGTACTGGCAACAGTACCTAGGGTTCAAATCCCTATCTCTCCGCCATACATGCAAGAGCCCCTGAAACCTACGGTTTCAGGGGCTTTTTGCTTTTCGCGTGCGCACAGCAATTGTGCGTAGGAAACACTGTTCCCTGTTTCGGCGCATTCTGGCACTCAAGTAACACCCCATAAACCACGTATTCACGCCTGCAGTCAGGACTTTTCCTATGGGCAGTGAAAGTGGCCGGTATTACTCTCGACCTGCACCTGAAAACAAGTGCGCACATGAATCCATCATGAAAAGGATATTTCCATGGGTAAGTACTGCTGCATGTATATCAACGAGTTCAAGGTCGACCAACCTGCTGAAGACGAAGTGGATAGCGTCAAGCTGGAAGAAGAGTTCACGCCAGAAGAAGCTGCTGTACTGGCTGAGTGATGAAAATGAATGAGGCGCTTGCTGCGCCTCATTTTTCTTTCAGCGTATATGGAAATTCCAGCCGATGAACATGATTGCTCCCGAGCGTACGTTGTCATTGCAAGATGCAGAAAGTGTGATAGATCAGCACTTTATCAACGAAGGAATACAGGTAACCCTGAACCGTTACGGTAGCCCGCTGTCCAGCACTGTGGCCACGCTTGAATTCCCCTTTGACAGCCGTGACATGGAGTCTGTCGGCTGCGGAAAAGGGTATGAAGCGGAGGCGCGCATCGGCGCCAAGTATGAAGCGTATGAACATAGCATGGGGCCACTTCAACTACGCTCCCATAGCGCCTTGCAGTGTTTTGATTCGGTTGTTTCCCAACCGGCCCTGCAGGGCGTACTGCCGGTGCAGATGCTTCGTCATTCGAAGACTGCACAGATGGCTGTCATCCACTTTGCGGCGCATGAAGCATCAGGCGGCGCTGATCTGCACTACCCGTCATTCCTGATCAATCATCAGTATGCCAATGAAGCCATCGCTGGCGATGATACCGACTATGGCGCTGCGCGCCGATATTCCTGTGGTACGGGTGTGGCAGCAGGCTACGGGTTCACCGAGGCGGCGATACATGCCGCGAGCGAAGTCATAGAGCGCCACGGTATCGGCCGCTTTATTGCACAGCACTTCTTTTACGAGTGCAAAACACCCATAAGAAAGATCGCTCACGCCTCGATGCCGCAAGCATTGCTGCAAACCTTGCGCGATGCGCAAGGTGCCATCGGGGCCTCGATCGAAGTGTTCGACGCCACCAGCCAGATACCCTATCCCGTTTTCATTGCCTATTGCCCAGACAAGACAATCGCCGATGTGCATGTGGTTGGCGGTGGCTGTTCGCTGTACCCGAGCCACGCCGCAGCACGCGCCATCAAGGAGCTGGTGCAGCAATACAAAGTCGCCGAAGGCCTGGAAGAGGTCACCCGGGAATGGACAGGTTCAAGGAACAACCTGGCACGGCACCCACGGCTGCTGCGGTGCCTGCGCCTGGCGTTTGATTCGACGCAGCGCGCCAGGATGACATCTGCCCCCATGCCACGCGACCCGGACAGAATGCCACTGGATCAACATTTGCTGCACCTGAAGCACGAGTGCTTCAAGGCGGATCATCCCATCTGGGTAAAGGAGCTGCATTGCAGCGCGGCCCAAGTGAGCCTGGCCTGTGCCGTCATGCCGAAAATGGAAAGGTTCTCCATCGTCTCGCTGGGTGGAAAAGTGGTGCCTTGCTACAAGTACGAGTAAACGGCACCACCCTCAGGTCGCCAGGGGCAGGTCATCATCAACGGGCTGGATCAGCCCTCTCTTTCGGAATCAGGCCATTCATGAGCCCAACCAAAAACGTGAGCCCGCGTGAACGGCAGCGCCGTGATTATCTGCTGTCTTCGCCACTCGGCGCTGCTACCCGCGCGATCCACCTGGGGCAACATGAGGCGGGCCTGGATCAGTTTCCAGTGCCCGCACTGATCTGCAATTCCGCGGCACTGTTGGACTCCGTTGAAGCGGGGAGGGACATGCTCGGCAATGCAGAGGGGGAAAACTTTGCCTACCAGCGCTACGCCAACCCCACCGTTTCCGTCCTGGAGGCGAAGTTTCGTGCCATCGAACACTGCGCCTACAGTCTGGCAGTCAACAGCGGAATGACCGCCTGCCTGCTGGTCTTTCGTGCGCTGCTGGGCGCAGGTGACCACGTCATCGTGCCCCGCGGCCTGTTCTATGAAGTGATCGAACAGCTTGAGCATGAAACACGTCAGCGTGGCATGACGCTGTCGGTCATTGAAGCGTACGAAACGGCGGCGTTTCAGGCGGCCCTGCGGCCCGACACCAGAATGATCTTTATCGAGGCACCCACCAACCCGGCTTTTCTGGACATCAATATTGCGGAACTGGCGAAACTTTGCATGAAGAACGCCGTTCTTCTGGTTGTCGACAATACCTTTCTAACGCCACTTTGCCAGAAGCCGTTGTCGCTGGGGGCGGCAGTGACCTTGTATTCCACCACCAAGCATATCAATGGGCACGGTGATGTAATGGGCGGGATGGTAAGTACCAATGACCCGGATCTGTTCAAGGCATTGAAGTCTCACAGGGAAAGTGCCGGGCTGATCCTCGACCCGTTTTCGGCCTGGCTTACGGTGCGTGGTTTGAGAACACTTGCGCTCAGATTGAAAAAGCATGCCGACAATGCACTTGCTGTCATTGCCATGTTGAATCAGGAGTTTCCCACGTTGCAATGGCGTGCCGTATGGTCGACCAGGAGCGCACAGGCCAACGGCATTGACCCGTCATTGCATACAGGTCTTATTGCCATTGTGTTGCCTTCGCAGGAAGCGGGCACAATCTTTGTTAGTCAACTGCAATTGATACGAACAGGTACCACCTTCGGGAACATTGAATCCCTGTGTTATCACTACGGTAGTTTTGCCCGAGCAGGCGGCACCGACCTGGAGCGAATGGGCGTACCTCGCGGGTTGGTCCGGATCTCTGTGGGGCTGGAAGACACCGACGATATCAATGCAGACATCAGGCGCGCACTGCGCCTTGCCATGCCCGCCGAAGCCTCGGCAGCAGGCGAAGTGTCGCCGGTGTGAAGCTCGAGAATCTGAGCCGAAAATCAGAATGACCGTCGAAGTCGATTCGCAGGCCCTGCCCGGGCAACTAGCACGAACGTTCCATAAGACTTTGAAAGGTGTAACAAATCTTTTGATTTATTGTGCTGACCTCCCTACAATCGCCGCGCCATCAGTAAGACGGCGAATCGTAATTTAAGGGATTTAGAATGAAAAAGTTTATCAAGGCATCGGTCGCAATCGCTGTTGTTTCGGGTGTTGCCCTGCTGTCCGGTTGCACTGGCCAAGTGTACAACCAGCCAAAGAACTGCTCGTACGATTACCTGTTCCACCCTTCGGTTTCCATCTCCAAGGTTATTGGTGGCTGCGGTCCAATCGACAAACTGCCGCAGCAGCAGTAAGTTTGGCGTGATCAGGCCATTGCGGCCTGATCAAGAAACCCCGACACGCCAAGTGTCGGGGTTTTTTTTGGCTTGCCAATTATCTGGCAAAAAAATTGATATCAAAATGATATTAACTGTTGTGGTCAACTAAGATTTATCCAGCACGGCCAGCGGTACAACGCCTAGGCCTTGAGATGGTCGACGATCTCATCCTTGGTCAGCAGCCGTTTCTTGCGCAGTTCCGTCACCTGATCGTCCGTGGCGCTGCCGCTTTCTGCCTCGACCACTTGGGCGTCGATCGCGTTGTACTTCTCGTGCAACGTACTGAGCCGCGGGTCGGTTTTCTTTTTTTCGTCGAAGGCTTCCCTGGTCAGATTCAGGTCTGCAAGCAAATCGTGTTTGACCGGCATCTCTTCACCTCTGCTGATAGGTTGGTGGGCATGAACCTTCAGGATAGACGCGTTTGCCGCCCCCCGCAGATGGGGTAGTCTGTCGAATCATTTCCCCCGACGGACGCCCGAGTCATGCCCCATCTGCACCTGGAATACAGCGCCAACCTGCGCGAGCTTGAAGTCGACAAGGTTCTGCTGCGCCTGAATCACGCGCTGGTCGGCAGTGGTCAGTTCGCCCAGGAACTGGATATCAAGAGTCGCGCGCGCGCCTTCGAACATTTTCGTGTGGGCGTGGCCCCGGTCGAGCGGGCATTTGTCTGTGTGCGGCTGTCGCTGCTCAGCGGCCGCTCCCCGGAGGTCAAGAAGCAGCTCTCGGGCAGCCTGCTCGAGGTGCTCAAGGATGCGGTGGTCGAGGTGAGCGGTCGCGAGCTTCAGTTGAGCGTCGAGCTTATCGACATGGACCGCGACAGCTACGCCAAGGTGCTGTTGCCCGCCTGACCGCTGTTCGGGAGCAGGGCGACAAGGCCCTGTTCCTGAATAAAGGCTGAACAAGAAGTGTTCTGCCCTTCGCTCAATAAAGTGCAATTATTTGTTGGCGTCTTTTTCACGAAAAATTGATGGCACCCTGCCTACAGTCCGCCTTGTTTTTAATTGATGTTGCAATGACATCGTCCCGGACTTTCAAGAAGCGAAGCGCCATGTTCAAGTTAAAGCCCCTGCGTGCCGAATGGGTAACGTTGATTGCCAGCCTGTACCTGTTGATCGGTTTCAACGCGGTGCTGTGGCAGCATGTTTTCAGTATCGTGCCGGGGGATGCCCCGGGCCTGGTTCTGCGCCTGGCGTTTGCCGTGCTGGTGTTCTGCGCGTTCAACCTGGTGCTGACCCTGGTGGCCTTCCGGCCCGTGTTCAAGCCGGTGCTGGCGGGGTTGTTCCTTGTCAGCGCGGGGGTGGCCTACTTCATGAATCGCTACGGCGTGCTGATCGATGTGGGCATGTTGCGCAATACCATGGAAACCAATGCCACCGAAGTGCGTGATCTGCTCTCGTTCACGTTGGCCGGCTATATCCTGTTACTGGGCGTAGTGCCGAGTATTCTTTTATATAAAACCCCGATTCTTTATCGCACCTTCCCCCGTGAGTTGTTGAGCAAGTTGGTGGTCGGTACGGCCAGCGCAACAGTACTGGGCGCGGTGGCATTGCTCAATTACCAGGGGCTTTCCTCGTTGTTTCGCAATCACCATGAACTGCACCTGATGGTCGTGCCCAGCAACTATGTCGGCGCCGCAGTAGCCTATGTCAGCGAGCAGCTAGGCAGCGCGCATGTACCGTTGCGCCGCATTGGCGAAGATGCCGTGCGCCCGCTGGCGGTAACGCCCCAGGCCCGCAAGTCGTTGACTGTGCTGGTGGTGGGCGAGAGCGCCCGCGCACAGAACTTCGGCCTGCTCGGTTACGACCGCGATACCACGCCTCAGCTGAGCAAGGAGGCGGGGCTGGTGGCCTTCAGCGACGTGCATTCGTGCGGCACCGAAACGGCGGTGTCGGTACCCTGCATGTTCTCCACCTTCACCCGCAAGCAGTATGACGCCAGCAAGGCCAGGAACCAGGAGGGCCTGCTCGACGTGCTGCAGCGTGCCGGCATCGCGGTGCACTGGCGCGACAACCAGTCCGGCTGCAAGGGCACCTGCGATCGCGTGGCGTTCGAGGATGTCAGCAACCTCAAGGACCCGGCTCTGTGCGCCGACAGCGAATGCCACGACGAAATCCTGTTGAAGGGGCTGGAGGCGATGCTCGACAACCTGCAGCAGGACACCGTGCTGGTACTGCACCAGATGGGCAGCCACGGGCCGGAGTACTTCAAGCGCTACCCCAAGGCCTACGAGCGTTTCACCCCGGTGTGCCGCAGCAATGCCCTGGACAAGTGCGACCGCCAGAGCATCATCAATGGCTACGACAACACCCTGGTGTACACCGACCACGTGCTGGCCACGCTGATCGACGTCCTGCGCAGCCGCCAGGACAAGGTCGACACCGCCATGCTGTACCTGTCCGACCATGGCGAGTCGCTGGGTGAGTACAACCTGTTCCTGCACGGCACGCCCTACATGCTCGCTCCCGAGCAGCAGAAGCACATACCGATGCTGGCGTGGTTTTCCGATGGCTATCGCAAGGACTATGCCGTCGATACCGACTGTCTGCAGCGCTCGCGCAACCAGCCGCTGAGCCAGGACAACCTGTTCCATTCGATGCTCGGCCTGCTGCGGGTGCACACCTCGGTGTACGACCCGCAACTGGACATGTTCGCCAGTTGCCGTCCGGTGGTCGCTACACACTGACCGCGTGCGCAGGCTGGCGAGGGAACGGCGGTCGAGCGGTTTCCCGGCGGTGGCCTGCGCCGTATATACTGCGCGCCATTGTTCGTGGGAGAGCCTTGTGGCCATCGATATTCACTGGATTTGCGACGACCGCAGCCTGGCCGAGCACTGCCGACAGTGGCGGCAGTTGCCTTATGTAGCGCTTGATACCGAATTCATGCGGGTTGACACGTTTTACCCCATCGCCGGTTTGATCCAGGTCGGCGACGGGCAGCGTGCCTTTCTGATCGATCCGTTGCTGATCGGCGACTGGCAGCCGCTGGCCGAGCTGCTCGAAGACAGCGCCGTTACCAAGGTGCTGCATGCCTGCAGCGAAGATCTCGAAGTGCTGATGCGCCTGACCGGCAGCCTGCCGGCGCCGCTGTTCGACACCCAACTGGCCGCCGGCTACCTGAATCTCGGGTTCTCCATGGGCTACTCGCGACTGGTGCAGGAAGTACTCGGCATCGAGCTGCCCAAGGGCGAGACCCGTTCGGACTGGCTGCAGCGCCCGCTGTCGGAAACCCAGGTCAGCTACGCCGCCGAAGATGCCGTGCACCTGGCCGAAGTCTACGAGCGCCTGCGCCCGCAGCTGTCCGAAGACAAGAATGCCTGGGTGCTGGAAGACGGCGCCGAGCTGGTGGCCCAACTGCGCCGCGAAACCGACCCCTACGAGCTGTACCGTGATGCCAAGCTGGCCTGGAAGCTGTCGCGTGCGCAACTGGCGGTGCTGCGCGAGCTGTGCGCCTGGCGCGAACGCGAGGCGCGTGCGCGCAACCTGCCGCGCAACCGGGTGCTGCGCGAGCAATCGCTGTGGCCTCTGGCCCGTACCCAGCCCGACAATCTGTCGGCCCTGGCCAAGATCGAAGACATGCACCCGCGCACCATTCGCCAGGATGGCGAGTTCCTGCTCGAGCTGATCAAGAAGGCCGCCAGCGTGCCGCCCAGCGAGTGGCCGCCGGCCCTGCCCGAGCCCTTGCCGATCGAGGCTTCGGCGCTGCTCAAGCAGCTGCGTGCCATCGGCCAGGCCGAAGGCGAGCGCCTGGGCATCGCGCCCGAACTGATGCTGCGAAAGAAAACCCTCGAGGCGCTGCTCAAGAGCGGCTACCCCAACGGGCCCTATCAACTGCCTGATTCGTTGCGCGGCTGGCGCCGCGAGCGGATGGGCCAGGCGCTGCTCGATTGCCTGGCCGGCACCGGAGACCAGCCATGAAACGTATCTGCTCGATCTACAAGAGCCCGCGCAAGAATGAAATGTACCTCTACGTGCTCAAGGCCGATGGCCTGGAGCGCGTGCCCGAGGGGCTGCTGCCGGCCTTTGGCAAGCCGGTGCATGCCTTCGACCTGGTGTTGACCCCCGAACGCCAACTGGCCCGCGAAGACATCACCCAGGTGCTGGCCAATCTGGAGAAGCAGGGCTACCACCTGCAGATGCCGCCACTTGAAGACGAGTACATCGAGCATCTTCCCGAAGAGCTGTTGCGGCGCAACGACCCGGTCTGAGCTTTTTTCTGTCTTGCATGGCGCGGCCCGCGCAGTGAGCGGGCCAGCGCCGTGGTTTATGCCAAGGTTATCCAAAACATGCGCGTTCTGATCGTTGAACAGGATCATGCCCTTTACGCTCGCCTGCTGCGCGAGATGGCACCGGACCTCGAGGTAGTGACCAGCGGCGACTCTGCCGAACTGTCGAAGCTGGCAGCAGAGTGCCCGGTGTGGCTCGGCCAGCCCGATCTGCTGGCCACCCTGCTGCGTCAGGGCCACGGCCCTGCCTGGGTGCAGTCGACCTGGGCCGGCATCACCCCGCTGTTGGTCGACGGCTTGCCGCGTGGCTATCGCCTGACGCGGGCGGTGGGCATCTTTGGCCAGGTGATGGCCGAGTACGTGCTCACCTACATGCTCGGCCATGAGCGCGAGGTGCTCGCGCGCGTGCTCAGCCAGGTGGAACGCAAGTGGGACGGGCGCCTGGGGCGCAGCCTGGAAGGGCGGCGCGTGCTGATCGTGGGCACCGGTGACATCGGCCAGCAGGTTGCCGAGTTCCTGCTGCCCTTCGGTGTCACCTTGTATGGCGTGGCCAGCCAGGCCCGCGTACAGGCGCCGTTTGTCGAGGTGGCCGGCCTGGATGAGCTGGGACGGTTGGTGGGCGAGGTGGATTATGTGGTCAACCTGCTGCCCGACACGCCTGCCACCCACGACCTGTACAACGCCGCGCTGTTCGCCAGGTTCAACCCCCAGGCGCTGTTCATCAATGCCGGGCGTGGGGTGTCGGTGGTCGATGCCGACCTGGTCGAGGCGCTGAAGCTGGGGCACCTGGCGGGCGCGGTGATCGATGTATGCCGCCAGGAGCCGCTGCCGCAGCGTCATCCGTTCTGGACCGCCTGGGGCCTGCTGCTGACCGGGCACAGCTCGGCGCCGACCTCGCCGACGGCGATGGTGCGTTTGTTCGTGGAGAATCTGCGGGCATACGAGGCGGGGCAGGCGTTGCGTGGCGAGGTGGATTTCGAGCGGGGCTACTGACTGAAACCGCGTCGCAGCCGTCGTTGGCAAGGCCGGCGCCTACAGGAGATCCTTTAGGCGCCGGCCTTGCCGGCGAACGGGGCGCCGCGAACTTCAGCCCTACAGGCTGAAATCACCCTCGGCCGCCAGCTCGCTCAACGGCTTGCGCGGGCTTGGCACTTCGCGGGCCTGCAGGTACTCGGCCAGGCTGGCCTTGTCGCCCAGCTTGCCGATGGCGACCATCGCATGCAGTTCATAGCCGTCCGGAATCTTCAGCTCCTTGCGCGCCAGCGCCTGGTCGAACCCGGCCATGCCGTGGGTATGCCAGCCACTGATGCTGGCCTGCAACGCCAGGTGGCCCCAGGCCGAGCCGGTGTCGAAGGTGTGCCACAGCGCCGGGGTTTCTTCGCTGGCGCCAGGGGCGGTAAAGGTGGTCTTGGAAATCACCAGCACCAGCGCCGAGGCGTGCTGGGCCCAGCTGCGGTTGAATTCGTTGAGCAGGCCCAGGAAGCGCTCCCAGTTCGGCGTGTCACGGCGCGCGAACAGAAAGCGCCATGGCTGCGAGTTGTAAGCCGAGGGGGCCCAGCGCGCTGCTTCGAAGAAGCTCAGCAGGGTGTCTTCGGCAATCGGTTCGGCGGTAAACGCCCGGGGCGACCAGCGCTGGATGAACTGCTCGGCAATGGCATAGTCGGCAACGCGAGGGTTGGCACTCATGGAGGGGTTCCTGACAGGGTGGGAAAACACACAGCCTGTCAAACTACTGCGTGGCGCCAGCCCTGACAAGCGGTCTGGCAAAGCCCGGCCACACGCCCTAGACTGGCGCCGCCACGCGCGCGCACTTGAATTGAAACAGGACAAAACGCACCATGCCTGCCACCCAACCCTTCTGGATCAGCAAGCCCCTCGATCAGCTCGATCGCCAGGAGTGGGAGTCGCTGTGCGATGGGTGCGGCCTGTGCTGCCTGCAAAAGCTCGAGGACGAAGACGACAACAGCGTCTACTACACCAGCATTGCCTGCAAGCTGCTCGACCTCAAGACCTGCCAGTGCAGCGATTACCCCAACCGCTTTGCCTCGGTACCCGACTGCATCCAGCTCACCCCGGGCAAGGCCGACCAGTTCAAGTGGCTGCCGCCCACCTGTGGCTATCGGCTGGTCAGCGAGGGCAAGGACCTGCCCAGCTGGCATCACCTGGTCAGTGGCGATCGCGAGCAGGTGCACAAGCAACGCATTTCGTGGTCTGGCCGCATGCTCAGTGAAGACAGCGTGGCCGAAGACGATTGGGAAGACTATCTGATTTTCCGCGCCGGCTGAGGCTGCGGCGCAAGGGGATGTGAATGGAGATACGTCGCTGTTTGCTGGGGGCTGCGCTTTTGCTGGCGAGCCATGGCGCCTGGGCGAAGAAGGTCGACCTGGATTACCACGTGCGCCTGTTGCCCCAGAGCGGGCAGGCCGAGGTGCGCCTGACCCTGGCCGACGGCGCAGCGGTGCGCAGCCTGGATTTCGACCTGGGCAAGGAAGCCGTCTACAGCGATTTCAAGGCCGATGGCGCCTGGCAGTTGCAGGCCGGAGCACGCCGTGGTCTGTGGCAGCCGGGGGCGGGAGTGTCCAGCCTGAGCTACCGGGTACAGCTTAACCATGCCCTGAAGAACGCCGGCTACGACAGCCGCATCACTGCGCAATGGGCCTTGTTCCGGGGCGATGACCTGGTGCCTGCCGCACGCCTCGACCAGCAGGACGGCACCGAGCTGGTCGCGCGCCTGGTGTTCGAGTTGCCGGGCGACTGGAAGAGTGTCGAAACGCCCTGGCCGCGGATTGGCAAGCAGCGTTTCCGCATCGACAACCCTTCGCGCTTGTTCGACCGGCCTACCGGCTGGATGCTCGCCGGCAACCTGGGCAGCCGGCGCACCCGTCTGGGCGAGACCGAGGTCACCGTCGCCGGGCCCCAGGGCCAGGGCCTGCGGCGCATGGACACCCTGACCCTGCTGACGTTCGTGTGGCCACAGCTGCAGAGCGTGTTCCCGCGCAACCCGCCCAAGCTGCTGCTGGTGGGCGCCCGCGACCAGTTGTGGCGCGGCACCCGGGCCGGCTACCACTCGATCTACCTCAACAGCAATCGCCCGTTGGTCAACGAGAACGGCAGCAGCCCGTTGTTGCGCGAACTGGTGCGGGTGTTCGCCCAGGTCAACGACCAGGAGCGCAGTGACTGGATTGGCGAGGGGCTGGCCGAATACTACGGCATCGAACTGCTGCGCCGTGCCGGCGGCATCACCGAGGACCGCTACCAGGCCGTGCAGGCCCGGCTGGCCAGGCAGGGTGAAAAGGTCACCACGCTGCGCGGTGAGCAGATCACCGATGCGGGGGTGGCCCGTGCGGTGTTGCTGCTGCAGGCGCTGGACCGCGAGATCCGCCTGCACACGCATAACCAGCGTTCGCTGGACGACGTGACCCAGGGCCTGATGCGGCTCAACAGCGTCAGCACCGCGGAGTTCATCCAGCTCAGTGAAAACGTGCTGGGGCGTGGCTCCGAGGTGCTGGACACCAAGCTGTTGCGTTAGGCCTTGGGGCTTTTGAGCGAGTCGTTGCCGGTGACCGTGGCGCTGTGGGTGGCCGCTTGCGCATTGGCCTTCAGCACGCTGAGCTCTTCACCGGTGCGTTCGATCTTGCTGCGGATCTGATCCAGGTCGCGGCGCCCGCGCTCGATCAGGCTCTTGGCCGAACTGTGTCCGGTGATGCCCCGGGCCAGCGCCACGCCGCCGATGGCGATCTGGATCAGGCCGAAGAAACCGCCGCGACGCAGCCCCTTGCCGACCATCACCACACCCGTGGCCAGGGAGCCAGCGCGCTCCCAGCCTTGCACGTTGTGTTCGGTCTTGCTCTGAAACGGTGTGGCCAGGGTCAGGGTCTTGTTCTGGGACATGGTCGTACTCCTGTGGGGGCATGGATAGTCAGCAGACCGCCAGGGCCGCCAGGACGTTCCCGCGGATTACTTGAATTTGGGCCCGGAGCGGGTGTTCAGGCCCTTGGCCATGCGGTCGTAGAGCACCACGTTGACGGTGGCAGCGAGGTTCATGCAGCCATTGGTCGGGATGTAGATGGTCTCTTCGCACCAGGCGCGCACGTCGGCATCCAGCGAGCCGTCTTCAGGGCCGAAGATGTAGATCGCGCGGTCGGGGTGAGTGTATTCGGGCAGCGGGCGGGCGCCCTCGACCAGTTCGACGGCAACCGGTGTGCAGCCCAGCGGGATGATCTTCTGCAGGTCGTCGATGCCGATCAGCGGGATGTCATAGTGCACCCGCTTGGTGTCGGTGACGAAGTCGCGGGCGCGCTCGTAGCGCTTGCCGGTGTAGAACACCGAGTTCACGCCATAGCAACCCGCCGCACGCATCACCGAACCGACGTTCTCCGCTGATTTGGGGTTGAACAGACCAATGCAGCTGTACCGTTTGTTCGCCACGTGCCGGGGCCCTTGAGAAAAAAGACGCGATTATACGGGCTTGCCGGCACGGGTGGGGCGCAGGGTCAGTCTTTCTTGAGCAGCCCGGCCAGCCCGGCGAACGGGTTATGGGTGGCCTTGGCGATGCTTGGGCTGGCGGTGGAGCCTTCGCTGAAGTACTGCTGGTCGGTGTAGCGCGAGTGCTCGTTGTCGTGGCAGTACAGGCACAGCAGTTCCCAGTTCGAACCGTCCTGGGGGTTGTTGTCGTGGTTGTGGTCGCGGTGGTGCACGGTCAGTTCGCTCAGGCGCTTGCCGGCGAATTCGCGGGCGCAGCGGCCGCACACGTGGGGGTACATGCGCAGGGCCTTGTCGCGGTAGCCCATTTCCTTGTCGCGCTTGGCATCGGCGAGGATGCGGTCCAGCCGCGCGGTGGCGGCGGCGGAAGAGGTTGCCGAACTCATGGTTGTACCTTTCTCGGGCTTGTTACGGTTATGCCGTGAAGTTTAGCGCCATGACGGGCATTTCGGACAGGCAAACCGCAGCGCTTGCGCGTAGCCTGTAGGCAGCACTCTCCAGGAGCCCGCCCCATGCGCCATGCGAGCATTGCCCTGCTGTTGATTGCCTGGCTCGGCCAGGCCCAGGCTGCGGACCTGCAGCCACGCACCCTCGCACCGGTACCGGGTGCACCGGGTACGCCCACGCCCACCCCTTACCCGCAGGTGGCCCCGTCGACCATCCCCCGTGCAGGGCAGGGCTCGTCGGGTGCGCCGCTGTTGCCGCCGATTCCCTTGCCCAGCCCGCCGAAGGACCAGCCGCTGCCAGGGCTTGCGCCGGATGCCGGCAAGGACAAACCGCGCGAGGGCTAGACCTGCTGCGAGAGACGCTGGCCGTCGAGCATGCGCAGGCGACGCGACAGTGCCACGGCCAGGGCGCGGATGATCTTGGCGGCCACCTTGGGCGTTTCGTTGAGCATTTTTTCCAGTGAGTCCTTGCCCAGGTTGAGCAGTTGACAGTCGCTGGCGGCCACGCAGCTGGCCGATCGGCGTTCGCCGTCCAGCACGGCCATCTCGCCAAAGGCGCGGCCCTTGCGCAGGGTGGCGATCTCCACCTGATGCTCGTCGGGGTCGGTCTTGCGTACCGATACCTGGCCCGAGTGGATGATGCACATGAAGGTGCCGGAATCGCCTTCGTGGAAGATTTCCTCGCCCTGGGCGATGGTGCTGATGCTGAAGTAGCCGGCAGCGGTCTGAAAGTCAGGCGGCAGCAGTTGGTCGAACAGGCCGCAGTCCATGAGCATGTCGCGAATTTCGTTGTTCAGGGAGGTCGGGTCGGGCATCGCGGTTGGTCTTTTTCTTGGAGGTTTGTGGTGTCTGGTTTTCGCCGTCAAGGCCGGCTCCTGCAATGGCCAGTGCATAGCTTGCAGGAGCCGGCCTTGCCGGCGAATTGCTGATTCAGACAACAGAAATCCTGAATTACACCAGGCCCAGCACTTTAAATACGAACGCGTACTCCAGTGCCACGTCCTTGAGCCCCTGGTAGCGCCCGCTCATGCCGCCATGCCCGGCGCCCAGCTCGGTCTTGAGCAGCAGCAGGTTGTCATCGGTCTTGTGCACGCGCAGCTTGGCCACCCACTTGGCCGCCTCCCAGTACTGCACGCGGCTGTCGTTGTAACCGGCCACCACCAGCAGGGCAGGGTAGGCCTGGGCCTTCACGTTCTCGTAGGGCGCATACGCCTTGATGCGCGCGTGCACCTCGGGCTCCTGCGGGTTGCCCCACTCGTCATACTCGGTGACGGTCAGCGGCAGATCGGGGTCGAGCATGGTGTTGAGCACGTCGACGAACGGCACCTCGGCAATCGCCGCCTTGAACAGCTCGGGACGCTGGTTGAGCACCGCGCCGATCAGCAGCCCGCCGGCACTGCCGCCACTGATCGCCAGGTGCTCGGCATCGGTCACGCCGGTGGCGATCAGGTGTTCGGCGCAGGCGATGAAGTCGCTGAAGGTGTTGGGCTTGTGCTCCTGCTTGCCGGCCCGGTACCAGGCCTCGCCCAGTTCGCCGCCGCCGCGCACGTGGGCAATGGCGAAGGCCACGCCGCGCTCCAGCAGGCTCAGGCGCGCATGGGAAAACCACGGGTCCAGGCTTTCGCCGTAGGCACCGTAGCCGTACAGGTACAGCGGCACCGGCTTGCCGAGGTCCTCACGGCGCTGAACCAGGCTGATCGGTACCTGCGTGCCGTCGCCGGCGGTGGCCCACAGGCGCTGGCTGACGTAGGCGTCGGGGTCGAACGGGCCGAGCACCGGGGTCTGCTTGAGCACCTGCTGCTGACCATCGGCAAGCGTCAGCTGGCGTACCTGCGCAGGGCGGTTCAGCGCCTCGTAGCGCAGGCGGATGCGTGGGCTGTCGAACTCCAGGCTGTCCTGCACGTACAGGCTGTAGGCTGCATCCGGCAGCTCGACGCGGTAGGTGGGCAGGCCGTGGGGGCGCACCTCGATGATCGGCAGGCCGCCCTCGCGCAGGCTCAGGGTCAGGGCGCTGGCGTTCAGGGTCAGCCCCTCGAGCATCACGGTGTCGCGGTGCGGCACCAGTACCTGCCACTGCTCGTGGGTTGGCAGGGTGTCGGCCGGGCCGTGGAACAGGGCGAAATTGATGCCTTGCTGGTTGCTGCGGATGAACCAGTGCCAGTGGCCGTTCAACTGGCCATGGTCAGGGTAGTACTCATGGCCTTCGACCCGTGGTGCCAGGCAGGTGAACGCCTGTTCCGGGGTGTGCGCATCCAGTACCCAGGCCTCGCTGGTGGTCTTGCTGTTGAGCAGCAGGATCAGCTGGCGCTCGGAGCTGGCGCGGTAGCAGTGCAGGAAGAAGCGACCGTCGGCCTCCTCGAACACCTGCACCGCCCCCTGGGTGCCCAGGCGATGACGCATCAGCCGGTGCGGGCGGTGGGTGTCGTCCAGTTCGGCGAAGAACAGCGTCTGGCTGTCGTTGGCCCAGGTCATGCTGCCGTCGCAGTCTTCGAACGGCAGCTGTTCGACCGCGCCGCTGGCCAGGTCCTTGACGTACAGGGTGTAGACCTCGTCGCCGCTGGTATCCAGGCTGTAGGCCAGGCGCTGGTGGTCGGGGCTGATGTTGAAGGCGCCCAGGCTGAGGAAGCCGCCGGCGGCCAGCAGGTTGGGGTCCAGCAGCAGCTCTTCGCGGCTTTCATCGACCGTCGGCGAATCGTCGGCCGGGCGTGGGCAGCGGTAATGACGCGGGTACTCGTCGCCGGCGGTGGTGCGGGTGTAGTAAAGGTAGGGGCCCCAGGGCGAGGCCAGCGACAGGTCGGTTTCGAGAATGCGGCCACGGATCTCTTCGAACAGCTGCTCGCGCAACCCGGCCTGGTCGGCCAGTTGCGCCTCCTGATAGGCGTTTTCCGCGTTCAGGTAGGCCAGCACCTCGGGGGTGTCCCGGGCCTGCAACCAGGCATAGGGATCGGTGCCGGCATCCTGGCGGGCGATCGGGGCTTGGGGGGCGTTGGCAGCTGCGGACATGCGGGGTTCTCTTTGCTGGGGCGCGCCTGCGCGCTGAAAAGTCGTTATCATAAGCATCTATTTGCCTAGCTTGCCACGGACGCCATGACCGAGAACGATTATCTGCTCGCCTGGGGACTCTATGCCCTGGCCGCCCTGGGTTGCCTGCTGGTGGGCTTTCGCCTGACCGCGTGGATGTGGCGCTGGTTGCGCGAGCCGCTGCGGGTGATCATGGCAGTGCTGCTGCTGACCCCGACCATCATCGACCCGGTGAAGGAGAAGTTCGCCCCGGCCATTGCCATCACTGCCCTGGACCTGGCCTTCAAGGTCGGCAACAACGTGCTGCGCGCCGCGTCCGACCTGGCCATGTACGGCATGATCGCGTTCATCCTGTATGGCGTGTTCGTGCTGCTGCGCTGGCCGCTGGAGCGCCGTGCCAAGGCCCGCCGCGCCGCTGCCGAAGCCGCCGCCAGGCGCGATGCCGACGAGCCGCTGGACGACCAGCCGTTCGCCGCCGACAGCCGTGACCGCTACCGCAGCGAACCCCCTGAAGCACCCGCCGGCGGCAGCCGCGAGCGCCTCGAACCGCGTTTGTAAGATCCGCCCTGGAGCGACCCCTGCATGTGTGAATTACTGGGCATGAGCGCCAATGTCCCTACCGATATCGTGTTCAGCTTCACCGGGCTGATGCAGCGTGGCGGACGTACCGGGCCGCACCGTGACGGCTGGGGCATCGGCTTCTATGAAGGCCGTGGCCTGCGCCTGTTCCAGGACCCGGCGGCCAGCTGCGAGTCGGAAGTCGCCAACCTGGTGCAGCGTTATCCGATCAAGAGCGAGGTGGTCATCGGCCACATTCGCCAGGCCAACGTGGGCAAGGTATGCCTGTCCAACACCCACCCGTTCGTGCGCGAACTGTGGGGGCGCAACTGGTGCTTCGCACACAACGGCCAGCTGGGCGACTTCCAGGGGCAACGCACCTTCTACCGCCCGGTGGGCGATACCGACAGCGAGGCCGCCTTCTGCGACCTGCTCAACCGCATCCGCGAGGCATTCCCCGAACCGGTCGAGGTCGAGGAGCTGATCCCGGTGCTGGTGCAGGCCTGCGCCGAGTTCCGTGGCAAGGGCGTGTTCAACTGCCTGCTCAGCGATGGCGACTGGCTGTTCTGCTTCTGTTCGACCAAGCTGGTACACATCACCCGGCGCGCACCGTTCGGCCCGGCGCGGCTCAAGGACGTGGACATGATCGTCGACTTCCAGGCCGAGACCACGCCCAACGACGTGGTCACCGTCATTGCCACCGAGGCCTTGACCGAGGACGAGATCTGGCACCGCTACGAGCCTGGCCAGTGGGGCCTGTGGCGGCGCGGTGAATGCATTGCCCAGGGTCAGGCCAGCTAAGGATCAGCCTTCATGTTCAGAAGTTACCTGCGTTTGCTGTTGTTTACCTTCGGCCTGCTGGTCGGTGTGCAGATCCCCGGGCTGATCAACGATTACACCCAGCGGGTCGAGGCGCACCTGCTCGAATCGCGCGAGGGCCTCAAGGGCTTCAACCAGACCGCGCAGCGCTTTTTCAATGGCGACCTGCAGGCGCTGGTACGTCACTACCGTGCCAGCGACGACCCGGTGTTCAACAGCGATGCCGACAGCATCGACAGCCTGGTGGCGCGCAATCGCCTGCTCGAAGAAGAGTGGCAGACCCTGCAGCGCCCGTGGCTGGTACGCACCTGGCACGTACTGGTGGCGGCCGACCCGGCCTTGCGCGAGGAAACCCTCAAGGGCTACAGCTACCAGATCCTGCTGGCGCCCGAGGCGATGGCCTGGGGCCTGGCCAGCGCCATGCTGCTGGCACTGGTGATCGAGAGCCTGCTGATGCTGATCGGCTGGGCGATCCTCGGCGGTCGGCGCAAGCCGGTGGAGCCGAGCTGGCGCTAGACGGCCTCCGGGCCACCCCCCACCCGACACAGGAGCAACGCGCGTGAGCCGCCTGCTACTCAATTGCGACATGGGTGAAAGTTTCGGCAGCTGGAGCATGGGGCTGGATGCCGAAGTGATGCCCTTTATCGATTGCGCCAACATCGCCTGCGGTTTTCATGCTGGCGACCCGGGCATCATGCGCACCACCGTGGCGCTGGCCGTGGCCGGGGGCGTGCTGGTGGGGGCGCACCCGGCGTACCAGGACCTGGCCGGTTTCGGGCGCCGCTCGATGGCCTGCAGCAATGAAGAGATTCGCGACCTGCTGCATTACCAGATCGGCGCGCTGGACGGTATCTGCCGCACCCAGAAGACCCAGGTGGCCTACGTCAAACCCCACGGGGCGCTGTACAACGACATGATGGCCGAGCCGGGCAAGCTGCGTGCGGTGATCGAGGCGGTGGCCGCCTACGACCGCAGCCTGCCGCTGATGCTGATGGCCACGGCCGACAATCGCGCGGCCCAGGCACTGGGTGACGAATATGGCGTCACGTTGTGGTTCGAGGCCTTTGCCGACCGTGCCTACGACCCCGCCGGACGCCTGCTGTCGCGGCGCCTGCCCGGTGCCGTGCACCACGACCCGGCCCTGATCGTCGAGCAGGCCCTGCGCCTGGCACGGGGCGAGCCGCTGGTTGCCAGTGATGGCAGCGCACTGCGCCTGCAGGCCCATACGCTGTGTGTGCATGGCGACAATGCCAGCTCGGTGGCTGCGGTGCGGCAGATTCGTCAGGCTCTCGATGCGCAGGCGGCGCCATGAAGTGGCGCGTCGAGGTGGTTGCTGTCGATTGCCTGATGGTGCGCCTGTTCGATGCGATCGACGAGTCCAACATGCCCTGGATGCTCGCTGCCACTCAGCGTCTGCGTGCAGCCTTTGCGGCGCAGCTGATCGATCTGGTGCCGTCGTACACCACCGTGATGGTGCATTTCGACCTGTCGCCCACCCAGGCCCGCGAGCGTATCGCGCAGGCGCTCGAAGGTCTTCGCCCCGACGAGGGCGGGGCAGGGCAGCGCCACGACATTCCGGTGTGGTACGACCCCAGCGTCGGGCCCGAGCTGGCCTTGCTGGCGCAGCGCAGCGGCGACTCCGTGGCGGGGGTGATCCGCCGCCACAGCGCGCGCGAGTACCAGGTGTTCGCCCTGGGCTTCGCCCCGGGTTTCGCGTTCATGGGGCTGGTCGAGGAGGCGCTGGCCGCGCCGCGCCTGGCCACCCCGCGCAAGCGCGTGGCAGCCGGCAGTGTGGGCATCGCCGAGCGCCAGACGGCGGCCTACCCGGCGGTGTCGCCCGGGGGCTGGAACCTGATCGGGCGTACCCCCAGCCGCCTGTTCGATCGCCAGCGTGAGGGCTACAGCCTGCTGCAGCCGGGCGACCGGGTGCGCTTCGTGGCGGTGGAGCGTGCCGAATTCCTTGCACTCGGCGGCGACGACACGCCCCTGCAGGTGTCGCCGTGAGCCGCTTGCTGATCGAGGCCAGCACGCCGCTGTGCCTGTTGCAGGATTCCGGGCGCTTTGGCGTGCGCCACCTGGGCGTGACCCAGGGCGGTGGTCTGGACTGGGTATCGATGCGCTGGGCCAACTGGCTGCTGGGCAATGCACCGCAGGCGGCGGTGGTGGAGATCACCCTGGGCGGGCTGACGCTGGTGGCCGAGCAGGCGTGCTGCCTGGCACTGGCCGGTGCTGACCTGGGCGCACGGCTCGACGACCAGCCGCTGGCGCCGTGGCGCAGTTTCGTGATGGCCAAGGGGCAGCGCCTGCAGTTCACCCAGCCGCTGCAGGGTGTGCGGGCCTACCTGGCGGCGCCAGGGGGATTCGCTGCGCCGCAGGTGCTGGGCAGTTGCGCTACGGTGGTGCGCGAGGAGCTGGGCGGGCTGACGGGACTGGGCAGGGCATTGGCCCGAGGCGAGTGCCTGGGCTACGCCGGCAACGCGCCGGGTGTGCGTGAGGTGCCCGAAGGGCTTCGACCCGTGCCTGGTACCTGCACCGTGCTGGACCTGGTGATGGGGGCGCAGATTGGCGAGTTTGCCGGGCAGAGCCTGTTCGATGCCTTCAACCGCGACTGGACCCTGGACACCCGCGCCGACCGCATGGGCATGCGCCTGCTGGGCCCGGCGTTGCAGTATCAGGGGCAACCGATGATCTCGGAGGGGATACCGCTGGGCGCGGTGCAGGTACCGCCGGATGGGCAGCCGATCGTGTTGCTCAATGATCGGCAGACGATTGGCGGCTATCCGCGACTGGGGGCGCTGACCCCGCTGGCGCTGGCCGGCCTGGCGCAGTTGCTGCCGGGGCGTGTGGTGCGGTTGCGGGCCGTGGTGCAGGAGATGGCATGGCGAGAGCAGCAGCTTTATCTGCAGAGGTTTGTCGACTGACAGGGCCTCTTCGCCGGCAAGGCCGGCGAAGGGTTCACCGCTACTTGGAGAGAAACCGCATCCCTTCCTCCAGCCCGCGCAAGGTCAGCGGGAACATCCGGTCCTCGACCAGCTCGCGCACGATGTTGGTCGAAGCGGTATAGCCCCAGGTGTCCTTGGGGTAGGGGTTTATCCAGATCAGCTTCTTGTACTTCTCCATGAAGCGGCGCATCCACACATACCCGGCTTCCTCGTTCCAGTGCTCCACGCTGCCACCGGGCTGGGTGATCTCGTAGGGCGCCATGGCCGCATCGCCAACGAACACCACCTTGTAGTCGGCGCCGTACTTGTGCAGCAGGTCCATGGTCGAGGTGCGCTCGGAGGTGCGGCGCAGGTTGTTCTTCCACACCGACTCGTACACGAAGTTGTGGAAGTAGTAGTACTCCAGGTGCTTGAACTCGGTCTTGCAGGCCGAAAACAGCTCTTCGCAGATCTTCACGTGGGCGTCCATCGAACCGCCGATGTCGAACAGCAGCAGCAACTTCACGCTGTTGCGCCGCTCCGGCCGCATCTGGATGTTGAGCAGCCCGGCATCGCGCGCGGTGTGGTCGATGGTGCCGTCGATATCCAGCTCTTCGGCCGCGCCCTGACGGGCGAACTTGCGCAGCCGGCGCAAGGCCAGCTTGATGTTGCGCGTACCCAGTTCCACCCCGTCGTCAAGGTTCTTGTACTCGCGCTGGTCCCATACCTTGACCGCCTTGCCCTGGCGCTTGCCGGCATCGCCCACGCGAATGCCCTCGGGGTTGAAGCCGCCCGAGCCGAACGGGCTGGTACCGCCGGTGCCGATCCATTTGTTGCCGCCGGCATGGCGTTCCTTCTGTTCTTCCAGGCGTTTCTTGAACGCTTCGATCAGCTTGTCCAGACCGCCCAGTGACTGGATCTGCGCACGCTCTTCATCCGTCAGGGAACGCTCGAATTCCTTGCGCAGCCAGTCTTCGGGGATCAGCGCCTCCAGGTGGTGGTCGAGGTTTTCAAGGCCCTTGAAGTAGGCCGAGAAGGCCCGGTCGAACTTGTCGAAGTGGCGCTCGTCCTTGACCAGGATGGCGCGCGCCAAATAGTAGAACTCGTCCATGTCGGCGAAGATCACCCGCTGCTTCAAGGCATTGAGCAGGTCGAGCAACTCGCGTACCGACACCGGCACCTTGGCCGCGCGCATTTCATTGAACAGGTTCAGCAGCATGGCAATGACCCCGTTGGCTCAGCGGTTGCCGCGCCGGCTCATGAACGCCAGGCGCTCCAGCAACTGCACGTCCTGCTCGTTCTTGACCAGCGCACCGGCCAGCGGCGGGATGGCCTTGGTCGGGTCGCGCTCGCGCAATACCGCTTCGCCGATGTTGTCGGCCATCAGCAGCTTGAGCCAGTCGACCAGCTCGGAGGTGGAGGGTTTTTTCTTCAGGCCCGGCACCTTGCGCACGTCGAAGAACACGTCCAGCGCCTCGCTGACCAGGTCCTGCTTGATGTTGGGGTAGTGCACGTCGACGATCTGCTGCAGCGTGGCGCGATCGGGGAAGGCGATGTAGTGGAAGAAGCAGCGACGCAGGAAGGCGTCGGGCAGTTCCTTCTCGTTGTTGGAGGTAATGATGATGATCGGGCGCTGTTTGGCCTTGATGGTCTCGTCGATCTCGTAGACGTAGAACTCCATCTTGTCGAGTTCCTGCAGCAGGTCGTTGGGGAACTCGATGTCGGCCTTGTCGATTTCGTCGATCAGCAGGATGACCCGCTCCTCGGCTTCGAAGGCCTCCCACAACTTGCCCTTTTTCAGGTAGTTGCGCACGTCGTGCACCTTGTCCACGCCCAGCTGCGAGTCGCGCAGGCGGCTGACCGCATCGTACTCGTAGAGGCCCTGGTGGGCCTTGGTGGTGGACTTGATGTGCCAGGTGATCAGCTTGGCACCGAAGGCTTCGGCCAGTTGCTCGGCGAGCATGGTCTTGCCGGTGCCGGGTTCGCCCTTGACCAGCAGCGGGCGCTCCAGGGTGATCGCCGCGTTGACGGCCAGTTTCAGGTCATCTGTGGCGACGTATGCGCTGGTGCCTTCGAACTTCATGTACCGATCCTCAAAAAATGGTCATGCGGTGACTATCATGCGACGACTATAACGCGGGGCTTGCGTGGCTGTGAACGCGGACGGGGTATTCAGTCTGTGGATGATTGGTCATGGAACCGGGGTGGCAGGCCTGGCCTCGTCGCTGGCTTGCCAGCGAAAGGGCCAGTACCGCGATGGATCAGTCAGCTTTCGGCGGCCCCTGTTCATACCGCGCATTGAATGCCTGCACGAAGCCGTTGCGCAGAATCTGCAAAAACGCCTCGAACGCGCTGATATCGCTGTGATGCACGCTGCCGCTGAGCTCCACGCGCGTGGCGAACTGGTTCTTGCGCTGGTTCTTGAGCACCGTTTCGGTACCGCCCACCAGGGCCTCCCAGATCGAGCGCAGAAACCCCTTGTCCTTGTTGTCCACGTCCTGCTGCCAGTTGAACACCTCGACATCGCGCAACAACGGCTTGATGTAGCCCTTGAGCTGGCCCTTGTTCGCCTCGGCCTCGATCACCACGTCGCCGTGCCCGGCATTGAAGTCGAACTTGCCGTAGGCGCTGGCAAAGTCGTTCATCTGGCGCAGCTGGATGCCGGTGGCGCGCAGGCGGAACTGGAAGTCCTCGAAGTTGCTCAGCGGGTCGAAGGTGGCCGTGCTTTCCACCCGCGCGTCGCCCAGCAGCCGGGCCTTGCCCTCGAAGCGGGCGTCGCGCTTGCCTTCGACGTCCACCACGTTGGTCAGGTTGTAGACGCTGGCGTTGAGCTGGGTCGCTTCAAGGCTGACCGGCGGTTTGGAATTGAAGTTGCGAAAGGTCAGGGTGCCGTCGTCTATGCGCAGCTCGTTGAGGGTGATCGGCAGCAGCTTGCTCAACTGCGCGCGCCAGTCGGTGCCCTTACCGGTCTGCGACGCCTGGGTGTTGCCGCCATCGACGAAGTTCAGTTTCGGGCGCAGGAAGGTCACTTCGGCCACCACGGCATGGTCGTACCACAGTGAATGCCAGCTCACCGACAGGTCGATCAGCGGCGCCTCCAGAAACGGCACCGGCACCTTGCCCGTGGTCTTGACGATGGTCAGGCCGTTGATCTTGTAGGCACCCCGCCACAGGGCCAGGTCGACATCGGTGACCTGGCCGCGGTAGTCGCCCATGTCGGCGAGCTTTTCGTTCAAGTAGTTGCGTACCAGGATCGGCAACGTCAGGTGCAGGGCCAGCAGCAACAGTGCAATGCCCAGCAGCCCCCACAGGGGCCAGCGGTAGCGGCGTTTCATCGGCGTGGGTTCCGTGATTGAGGATGATCGGTTGACCGCCGCACGGGCGCATCGGTTCGTTCGGGGTGGACGCACCGCAGGGGCAGGCATACCCTTGAAGTTTTCGCACGGTGCCAAAAGGACCCAAGCCATGAGCCGTATCTTCGCTGACAACGCGCACTCCATCGGCAACACGCCGCTGGTGCAGATCAACCGCATCGCCCCGCGGGGCGTGACCATCCTGGCCAAGATCGAGGGGCGCAACCCCGGCTATTCGGTCAAGTGCCGGATCGGCGCGAACATGATCTGGGACGCCGAAAGCAGCGGCCGGCTCAAACCGGGCATGACCATCGTCGAGCCGACCTCGGGCAACACCGGTATCGGCCTGGCCTTCGTGGCCGCTGCGCGCGGCTACAAGCTGATGCTGACCATGCCGGCCTCGATGAGCATCGAGCGGCGCAAGGTACTCAAGGCGCTGGGCGCCGAGCTGGTGCTGACCGAGCCTGCCAAGGGCATGAAGGGCGCGATCGAGAAGGCCGCCGAAATCGTAGCCAGCGATCCGGCCACCTACTTCATGCCGGCGCAGTTCGACAACCCGGCCAACCCGGCCATTCACGAGAAGACCACCGGTCCGGAAATCTGGAACGACACCGACGGCGGGGTCGATGTGCTGGTTGCCGGCGTGGGCACCGGCGGCACCATCACCGGTGTGTCGCGCTACATCAAGAACACCCAGGGCAAGCCGATTCTGTCGGTGGCGGTCGAGCCGCTGGTGTCTCCGGTGATTACCCAGGCCCTGGCCGGCCAGGAAATCAAGCCCAACCCGCACAAGATCCAGGGCATCGGCGCAGGTTTCGTACCCAACAACCTGGACCTGTCGATGGTCGACCAGGTCGAGCTGGCCAGCGACGAGGAGTCCAAGGCCATGGCCCTGCGCCTGATGCAGGAGGAAGGCATCCTGTGCGGTATCTCCTGTGGCGCGGCGATGGCCGTGGCGGTACGCCTGGCCGAAAAGCCGGAAATGCAGGGCAAGACCATCGTGGTGATCCTGCCCGATTCGGGCGAGCGCTACCTGTCGAGCATGCTCTTCAGCGACCTGTTCACCGAGCAGGAAAACCAGCAGTAACCACCGCCAGGCTCCACCGAGGCTGATCCGCCTCAATGTTCGGCGCACTGCGTTGTTGCACAATTGCCAACACTGAATGTCCGGCCCCGGTTGTTTTTACCGGGGCCGGATCGGTTTATCATGTCCGATTATCCGGCAGCGATGGCCTGATCGAAATTCAAGGAGTGTTGCATGACCTTTTCCTTTGTCGCCAAGGCAGGTGTACTGCTGCTGTTCTTCGGCAGCACCCTGTACGTGCACCTGCGCGGCAAGGCGCGTTTGCCCGTGTTGCGCCAGTTCGTCAACCATTCGGCGCTGTTCGCCCCCTATAACGCCCTTATGTACCTGTTTTCCGGGGTGCCTTCCAAGCCCTACCTGGACCGTAGCCGCTTCCCCGAGCTGGACGTGCTCAAGGACAACTGGCAGGTGATCCGCGAGGAGGCCATGCACCTGTTCGACGAGGGCTACATCCGCGCCGCCGAAAAAGACAACGATGCCGGCTTCGGTTCGTTCTTCAAGAAGGGTTGGAAGCGCTTCTACCTGAAGTGGTACGACAAGGCGCTGCCATCGGCCGAGGCGCTGTGCCCCCGCACCGTCGAGCTGGTCAACAGCATCCCCAACGTCAAGGGCGCGATGTTCGCCCTGCTGCCGGGCGGCAGCCACCTGAACCCGCACCGCGACCCGTTCGGCGGTTCGCTGCGCTATCACCTGGGGCTGTCCACGCCGAACTCGGACGACTGCCGCATCTATGTCGACGGCCAGGTGTACGCCTGGCGCGATGGCGAAGACGTGATGTTCGATGAAACCTACGTGCACTGGGTGAAGAACGAAACCGAGACCACCCGGGTGATCCTGTTCTGCGATATCGAGCGACCGCTGACCAGCCCGCTGATGACCCGCATCAACCGCAAGGTCAGTGCCTTCCTGGGCCGGGCCACCGCGCCGCAGAACACCGACGACGAGCGCGTGGGCGGCATCAACCAGGCGTATGCCTGGAGCAAACGCTTCAGTACCGTGATCAGCAGCCGGGTCAAGACCTTCAAGCGCGCCAACCCCAAGGCCTACCGCGTGCTGCGCCCGGTGCTGGCGGTGCTGGTTGCTTACCTGCTGTACCGCTGGCTGTTCTGACCACACTCGGTGCAAGGTTGGCCCCTGCCGGGGCGGGCCTTGCACCGTGTCGCGAGTGTGGCTATATTCACCCACAGTTCACCTCACCGAAGACCTGCACATGCCAGCTTCCCGCCCCACCACCGTATTCGCTACCGCGCCCGACGCGGTCGTGGTCGTGCGTGGGTCCCAGCAGCCGGTCATGATCAGTCACTACCCACCACCTGTCAGTAGCCCCGTGGCGTGCGTTGTCGCACCACCCGGCGTGGTTGTAGTGCTGGGCTGAGCGGCCACTGGCTGCGCCCCCACCACACCTGAACCCTACTGAATACGGCCGGCTGCACTGCGCAGCTCGACCGTTCGGCTTACTTGCCCGAATACAGGTGGCATTTCATGTCAGTTATCTCGAAACAATCCGTGGCCTCGGCGGCCACCACCAGCCTGTTCGTCCTGCTCTGGAGCAGCGGCGCCATCGTCTCCAAGCTCGGCCTGGCGCAGGCCTCGCCCTTTGCCTTTCTGCTGATCCGCTTTGCGATTGCCTTTGTCGGCCTGCTGCTGCTCGGCCCGTTGCTGCGCCTGCATTGGCCACGCGGTCGCGGCCCGTTGCTGCAAGCCATCGCCACCGGCTGCGTGCTGCTCGGTGCCTACCAGATCTTCTACCTGCTGGCGCTGGACCTGAAGGTGACGCCCGGCATCATGGCCACCGTGATGGGCGTGCAGCCGATCCTCACGGTGGTGCTGATGGAGCGCAAGCGTTCGTTCAGCCGCCTGTTCGGCCTGAGCCTGGGGCTGATCGGGCTGGTGATGGTGGTGTACCAGGGCATCGGCCTGGGCGGCATCTCGCTGGCGGGCATGCTGTTCGCGCTGCTGGCGCTGGCCAGCATGACGTTCGGCTCGATCATGCAGAAGCGCATCACCAGCAACCCGGTGGGCACGTTGCCCTTGCAGTACCTGGCGGGGCTGCTGATGTGCGCGCTGTTTGCACCGTTCCAGCCGCTGGCGGTCAACCCCAATGCCAGCTTTGTGTTCTCGGTGCTATGGATGGGCCTGGTGGTGTCGTTGCTGGCGACCTTGCTGCTGTACCGGCTGATCGCCAAGGGCAACCTGGTCAATGTCACCAGCCTGTTCTACCTGGTGCCGGCGGTGACGGCGGTGATGGACTACCTGATCTTCGGCAATCGCCTGGCGGCCTTGAGCCTGCTGGGCATGGGCTTGATCGTGGTGGGCCTGCTGTTCGTGTTCCGCACGCCCGCGACCAAGCCTGACACGGTGGATCAGTCGCTGGCCAGCTGACGGGCCTGGCGGGCCGGCTTGAGCACCAGCCACAAGGCCACGGCAATCAGCAGCCCGCCATACAGGTGCGCCATCGACAGGGGCTCGTCCAGCAGCCACGCGCCCCACAGCACTCCGAAGGCCGGGATCATGAAGGTCACGGTGGTGGATTTTACCGGGCCGATTTCGCTGATCAGGCGAAAGTACAGGATGTAGGCGAAGGCGGTGCACAACAGGCCCAGCCCCAGCAGCGACAACCACACCTGCCAGCCGCCCCAGCTGGCAGGTGGCTGGGTGATCACGCTGAAGCCGAATAGCGGCAGCAACAGCAAGGTGGCGCCCATCATGCTGCCCAGCGCCGACAGGCGACTGTCCAGGCCGCCCTGGTGGTCGAGCCAGCGCCGCGCCAGATACCCCGAGAAGCCATAGCAGGTGGTGGCCGCCAGGCAGGAGAGGGCGCCCTGCATGAGCCTGGCGTCGAAGGCCACCGGCCCCGCACCACTGAGAATGCCGACCCCGAACAGGCCCAGGAAGATGCCGCCCAGCTTGGGCAGGGTCATGGCCTCGCGGAAGAACAGCGCGCCGATCAGCACGCCCATCAGCGGCGTGGTGGCGTTGAAGATCGCCGAGTAGCCGGCGGGCAGCACCTGTGCGGTCACCGAGTAGAGCGTTGCGGGTATTCCCGAGTTGATCATGCCCAGAAACAGGCAGGCCTTGAGTTTGCCCTGGAAGTCCCAGCGCACGCGCAGCAGGGCGAGAATCACCAGCAACCCGGCGCAGGCGATGGAGACGCGAAAGAAGGCGGTGGGCAGGGTGCCCAGCACCGGCGCAATGATGCGCATGAACAGAAAACTGGCCCCCCACACGGCAGCGAGAATCAACAGTCGGGTGATGGCGATGGGGCTCACGGGGGTTCTCCGGGTAACAGGGGCAGGGGCGGGAGTTTACGGTAAAAGCCAGGGTGGGCTCTCTCGCTTTCTTGCGGTGTCAATTCGGGCGCTTTCGCCAGCACCGCTGGCTCCTGCTGTGGGGGCGGTATCTGTAGCAGCCGGCCTTGCCGGCGAAGGGCGCGAAACGGTTCCTAAGTAGGCTATCGCAGCCTTGCGTGACTGGCTAAGCTCAGGTCTTTGAAATTCCCGCAGAGGTCTTACCCATGCCCCAACAATGGCCGGCCGCCGCCATCGCCCGGATGATTCTCGATGGCTTCGACAGCTACCGTGAGCACTTTCGCCAGATCACCGACGGGGCACGCCAACGCTTCGAGCTCGCGCAATGGCAGCAGATCCAGACGGCCTCGGCGGCACGTATCAATCTCTACGAGGAAAAGGTCAGCGAGGTCAGCGGCTGGCTGGCCGGCGCTTTCGAGCCCGAGGTTCTGCTGGATGCGACGTTCTGGCCGCTGGTCAAGAGCGCCTACATCAGCCTGATCGACCCGCGCCTGGACGATGAACTTTCCGAAACCTGGTACAACTCGATCTTCTGCAGCCTGTTCAGCCATGACCTGATCAGCGACGGCTGCATGTTCATCCATACCACGCGCCCGGCACTGCGCGCCCATGAGCGCGCCGCGCAGACCCGCACCTACCGCCCCCAGGGCGGGCTGGGCGAGATGCTCGCGCAGGTCTTCGCCGACTACGCCTTCGCGGTGCCCTTCGCCGACCTGCCCGGCGACCTGGCGCGCCTGGAGGCGCAGTTGCGCGAGAACCTGCCCGATTGGGTGTGCAAGGACCCGCAACTGCAGGTGGAGCTGTTTTCCTCGGTGCTCTATCGCAACAAGGGGGCCTACCTGGTGGGCCGGCTGTTCACCCACGATGAACAGTGGCCGCTGGTGATTCCGCTGCTGCACCACGAAGGCCACGGCATCGAAATCGATGCGCTGATCACCGATGAAGCCGATGTGTCGATCATCTTCTCGTTCACTCGCTCGTACTTCATGGTCGATGTGCCGGTGCCGGCCGAGTTCGTGGGCTTTCTCAAGCGCATCCTGCCGGGCAAGCACATCGCCGAGCTGTACACCTCCATCGGTTTCTACAAGCACGGCAAGTCCGAGTTCTACCGGGCGCTGATCAATCATCTGGCCAGTACCGATGACCGCTTCATCATGGCCCCCGGCGTGCGCGGCATGGTCATGAGCGTGTTCACCCTGCCGGGCTTCAACACCGTGTTCAAGATCATCAAGGACCGCTTCTCGCCGTCCAAGAGTGTCGACCGCGCCACGGTCATCGAGAAGTACCGCCTGGTAAAGAGCGTCGACCGCGTGGGGCGCATGGCCGATACCCAGGAGTTCGCCGACTTTCGCTTCCCGCTGGGCAAGTTCGAGCCCGAGTGCCTGGCCGAGTTGCTGGAAGTGGCGCCGTCGACCGTGGTGGTGGAGGGCGACACGGTGCTTATCCGCCACTGCTGGACCGAGCGGCGCATGACCCCGCTGAACCTGTACCTGGAAAACGCCAACGAGGCCCAGGTGCGCGAGGCGCTGGAGGACTACGGGCTGGCGATCAAGCAACTGGCGGCGGCGAACATCTTCCCCGGCGACATGCTGCTGAAGAACTTTGGCGTTACCCGGCATGGGCGGGTGGTGTTCTATGACTATGACGAGATCTGCTTTCTGACCGAAGCCAACTTCCGCTATATCCCGCCGCCGCGTTTCCCCGAGGACGAGATGGCCAGCGAGCCGTGGTACTCGATCGGGCCGCTGGACGTGTTCCCCGAGGAGTTCCCGCCGTTTCTGTTTGCCGATATCGGCCAGCGGCGCCTGTTCAGCCAGCTGCATGGCGAGTTGTATGACGCCGATTACTGGAAGGGGCTGCAGGCGGCGATACGGGAGGGGAAGGTGATCGATGTGTTCCCGTACCGGCGCAAGTGCCGGGAGAACTGAGCAGCTTCGCCGGCCTTGCCGGCGAATCGGTTCAGGATTGCAGGCACTTGAGCTTGCTGAAGTCCTGCTGCACCTTGGCCAGCCTGCCCTGCAGGTGCTGACGTTGCTGCTCGCTGCTCTGCGCCATCAGGTCCACCAGCAGGCTGCGCGCCTCCTGTTCGGTACGCTGGTAGGCCATGCGGTACTCCGGCGTCCACAGGCTTTCGCGCTGCTTGAGCAGTTGTTCCAGCCTTGGTTCGAATGCCTCGCTGCGCCGTTGCTCCATCGCCGCACTGAACTGCGCCTGCCAGTGTGCGCGGTTGGCGATCCACTGACGGTTCTGTTCGCCCAACGCCTGTGACCACTGCGCCACGCGCAGGCGCTGCTGCGGGTTCAGTTCGCCCAGCCATGGCGTCAGGCGTTTTTCCATGCGCTGCTGGCGCTGCTCGATCTGCCTGGCCAGCGGCGTCTTCACGTACTTGGCCTCGCGCTCGCGAATGTCTTCGGCAAACGCCTCGCGCATGTCGCTGACCTGTTCGTCGTCCATGCCGCGCAGCAGCTGCGTGGCCGACGGCATGATCTGGTCGGCCACCTCGGCGATGGCCTGCTTGGCCTGCTCGGTGCGCAGCCTTAGCTGCGCGTCGGTGACCTCGTTGTGCGCGACCATCTGTCGAATATCGCCCAGCCATGTCAGATAGCCCGGCAACTGTGTACGACAATGCCATGCCAGGTGCGCCTTGAGTCGTTCGTCCAGCCAGCCTTTCTGCTGGCGATTCATGCTCAGGTAGTCGCTCAGCGACCAGGGCACCAGTACATCGAGGTTGCGGTAGGCGAGGTCCATGCGGTTGCAGCCGACCAGCAGCAGCGTCGACAGCACCAGCAGCGAAAGGCAGCGAAACAACGTGGACAGGCAGGCATCCATGGGTGCATATCCTTGCAGGGGCGTGCTTGTGTTTATAGAACAACGGCGCGCCTGGCGGTTCCCGTAGCGTGTAGAATGCCAGCCTCGCAACGAGGATTTCAGCAAATGGCTTTAGTTGGGCGTTACAACACTTTGCAAGTGGTCAAGCACACGGATTTCGGTCTGTACCTGGACGGTGGGGCGGACGGCGAGATCCTGCTGCCCAACCGTTACATCCCCAAGGACACGCCCACCGAGGTCGAGGACTGGCTCAACGTCTTCGTCTACCTCGACAGCGAAGACAAGCTGATCGCCACCACCGAGAAGACCAAACTGCAGGTGGGCGAGTTCGCCAGCCTCAAGGTGGTGGAAATCAACAGCATCGGCATCTTCCTCGACTGGGGCCTGCCCAAGGACCTGTTGATGCCGTACTCCGAAGAAAAACGCCAGATGAAGGCGGGCGAGTACTGCGTGGTGCATGCCTACCTCGACAAGCGCACCCGGCGCATCACCGCCACCGCGCGCCTGGACCGCTACCTCGACAAGCTGCCGGCCAACTACAGCGTGGGCCAGGAAGTCGACCTGCTGGTGGTCGAGGAAACCCCGATGGGGTTCAAGGCCATCATCAACAACAAGCACTGGGGCCTGATCCACAAGAACGAAGTGTTCAAGTTCTTGCGTTCGGGCAAGCAGGAGAAGGGCTACATCAAGGAGCTGCGCAGCGACGGCAAGATCGCCCTGAGCCTGCAGCCGGTCGGCCAGGCCCTGGCCAGCACGCTGAACGACAAGATCCTCGACAAGCTCAAGGCCGCCAACGGCGTGCTGCCGGTCAGCGACAAGAGCGACCCGCAGGTGATCAGCGACCTGTTCGGGGTGAGCAAGGGCAATTTCAAGAAAGCGATCGGCGCCCTGTACAAGGACGGGCGCATCGTGATTCACGCCGACCGCATCGAACTGGTCTGATCAGACCTGCACGAAGGCGGCAAAGCTCAGGTTTTCGCCGCCTGGACGCAAGTCCTGCAGCAGCGAGTCGCGGTCGGCGCTCAGCGCCAGGCTGATGGTCGAGCGACGCTTGCCCGGCTTGCGTACTTCCATCTTCTCCAGGTGCGCACGCAGGAAGTTGACCGGCACCTTGAGGTGCTGCAACTGGTCGGTCTCCGGGGTGTAGAGCAGCAGGTTGACCCAGTCGGCCACGCTCTTGGGCAGCACCAGCTTCACCGGCACATCGAACCACCACAGGCTGCGCTTGGTATCGAGCACGGCAAACAGGGTGTTGTCGCTGTTGAGCACAGGGCGTTCCAGCGCCTGGTTGCGACGGGCGATGGCGGTGGGTTTGTCGAGTTTCATGCAGGTTCCTACGGGTGACGCTTGAAAGGTCGGCCATTGTGCTGGGATTGCGCTGAAAACTAAAGCGGGGCCTGCTGACAGGGCCGACCATTTGCAGACAATCCCTGCCGACGAATGGCCGCCCCGCGGTCCTCAGCGCGCCAGCGCCTTGCTCAACTCCGAGGTGGCCCCGTCGGACCGGGTGACCGTCGCGGTGAACGCCTGCAGCCCATCTGCTTGCGGCAATACATACTCGAACTGCGCCTGACCCTTGGCATCCGTCGCCACCATCACTTCGCCCAGATACTGCTCCGCTTCACTGGCCTTTGAGTCAGCATTGCCGAACACCTCCACCCGCAACAGGCTGTCGGGCTCGCCACTCACCTGGCCCAGCAAGCGGTCACCTTTGACTGCCTTGAGCAGCGGGGCCGCCTGATCGTGATTGGGTACCGGCTGGCAACCCTGCGGTGCGGCCTTGTCGGTGCAGATGATCGCCCGGTTGGTGCCCGACGGGTCGACACCGATGCCACGCGAGCCCACATAGATCGCATGCTCCAGCGCCGGCACCGAAAACACGATGGCACCGGTGCGCTGATCGGGCACGCACGAACCGCCCGCTTCGCAGCGCCGGATATCCTGGCTGTTGTTCCAGATGCGGTTGGCGGTCAGGCGGTTGCTGGTGGAGGTCGGCTCCGGGCGCAGCGCCACGCCGATGCGGTTGCCGTGGATCAGGTTGCCATCGAGGATGTTGCCCGCACCGCTGACGCTCACGCCGATGGAGTTGCCGGTAAAGGTGTTGGCCCCCAGGTAATTGCGCTGGCCCCAGTTGATCTGCAGACCGTCGGAATAGTCCTCGAAGCGGTTGCGCACCACCGTGTTGTCATTGCCCCACAGGATCTCGATGCCCTGGGAGGGCTCCGCGTTGGCCGGGGTGGAGCGAAACAGGTTGTCGGCCACCAGGTTGAACGCCGCGCCGCGGGTCAGCTCCAGGCCGTCGCCGTTGTCCACCAGCTGGTTGCGCAGCACCTTGTTGTTCACCGTGGTGGTGGCGGTCGAATTGCCCTGGCCGTCGTCGCCGGTCAGCATGATGCCGGCGCCACCCTTGTTGGCGGTGATGCGGTTGTCCTGGATGACGGTGTGGCTGGCGCGGTTGACCAGGATGCCGATGCAGAAATTACGCACATCCAGGCCGGAAATCTCCACGCCCTGGGTATCGCGTATCACCAGCCCCGGGCCGGTGGTGGTGCGCACATTGGTGCCGAACTGTCCGGGCACGGCGCCAGGGCATGCGCGCGTACCGTTGCCGACGATATAGGCCGAACCGTCGATGGCGATGTACTCGCCGCTGCGCTTCCAGGCCGCACCTTCGAGGCTGACCGGGCCGAGAATCGGCGGCAGGGCCGAAGCGGGCTTGATCACGTAGGGCGGCTGGCCGACCGGGCGGATCTCGATCCGGTAGGTGCCGGGCGCCTGGTTGTTGCGCTCGATGGCCCAGCGCAGGCTGCCGGGCTGCTCGTCGTCGGCATAGCGATCGACCACCAGGGTGGTCAGGGCGGCGGGCTGTACGGCAGGTGCTGCGTGCAGGGCATGGGCAGGTACGGCCAGCAGCAGGGCTGCCAGCAAGGGGGAGATACGCATGGGTAGTGATCGCTGTGTCTGTTGTTTTTATCGCGCCCGGGCTGCAGGGCGCTGGTGCCCGATTCTAGGCAAAGCCGACAGCCCCTGACGCAGGCCAGGCACGATTGGGGGCGATATTCGCCCGCTGTTTATCCATTGTGGGAATCCACACCGCACAAAAATATTTGAAACTCTCGCAGAAGCGGGCGGGTCCACTGACTGTCGACACTGACAGCTATCTGTTCCCCTTCAGGAGAAATGCCATGAGCAGCACTTCGGACAAAGCAAAAGGCTTGGCCAACGAAGCGGTAGGCAACATCAAGCAAGGCGTGGGCAAGGTGACCGATAACGATAAACTGCGCGCCGAGGGCAAGGCCCAGGAAGTCAAGGGCGAAACCCAGCAGGCAGTGGGCAAGGCCAAGGATGCGGTCAAGGATGCTGTGAAAAAGCCCTGACCGGCTGCGCGTGTAGCCGATAACGGCCATCTTCGGGTGGCCGTTCTGCTGTCTGTGGCAATCAATCGTAACCTCACAGACGTGGTCTACTAGACTACCGTCAGGTAAAACACCCCCCCAACGCTTGGATTACTGCCTATGACAGTGGAGCGGCGAAAGGAGACGCTATGATTTTCCCCAACTTGCACGGCCTGCCGTTGCATCGTGTTCTGGTGCGCACGGTAAGCGAGTTTCTCGATGACGAGATGTCCACCTATGCGTCGGCCCTGGCCTACCAGATGCTGTTTTCGCTGTTCCCCTTCCTGCTGTTCCTGATCGCCCTGATCGGGTTTCTGCATCTGCCCGACTTCTTCACCTGGCTGCGCCTGCAGTCGGAACTGGTGTTGCCGCCCCAGGCGCTGGAGCAGGTCAACCCGGTGATCGACCAGTTGCAGCAATCCAAGGGCGGGCTGCTCTCGGTAGGTATCGTGATCGCCCTGTGGACCGCGTCGGCGGGCGTGCGCCTGATGATGAGCGCGATGAACGCCGCCTATGACGTGGTGGAAGGGCGCCCGGTGTGGAAGCGCATCCCGCTCTCGGTGCTGTATACCGTCGGAATCGCCGGCATGCTGCTGGCCGCCGCCGCCTTGATGGTGCTCGGCCCGCAGGTGATGGAATGGATCGCCTCGCAGGTAGGCATGCAGGAGTTCATCGTCACGCTGTGGACCATCCTGCGCTGGCCGGCCATCATCATCCTGATGATGGTGGCGGTGGCATTGATCTATTACGTGATGCCCGATGTGGAGCAGGAATTTCGCTTCATCACCCCCGGCTCGGTACTGGCGGTGGTGGTGTGGATCATCGCGTCGCTGGGGTTTGGCTACTACGTCAAGACATTTGCCGACTACAACGCGATGTACGGCAGCATCGGTGCGATCATCGTGCTGTTGCTGTACTTCTATATTTCTGCCGCAGTATTGCTGCTGGGGGCGGAGATGAATGCGGTGATCGAGCACATGTCGGCCGAAGGCAAGGACCCTGGCGAGAAGGAAATGCCCGACGACGATGCGCCGGAACATGATAAAAAGCATGTTTCCGGGCTGGGGCGCGATCACTCCATCCCGTCCGATTCCGCGCCTGAACCCGTGAGCCGAGCCCCGCATGATTCGTGACATCCTGAAGATGGACGACGAGCGCCTGTTGCGCGTTGCACCGCCCGTACCGGCCCGCCTGTTCGGCACTGCCGAGCTGGAGCAGCTGATTGCCGACATGTTCGACACCATGCAGCACGTGGGCGGCGTGGGGCTGGCGGCGCCGCAGATCGGGGTCGACCTGCAACTGGTGATCTTCGGCTTCGAGCGTAGCGAGCGTTACCCGGATGCCGAGCCCGTGCCGCAGACCATTCTGCTCAACCCGGTGATCACCCCGGTGGGCACCGAGGTCGAGGATGGCTGGGAGGGCTGCCTGTCGGTGCCCGGCCTGCGCGGCGTGGTCAGCCGCTACCGGCACATTCGCTACAGCGGGGTCGACCCGCAGGGCCAGCCCATCGAGCGCTCGGCAGAGGGTTTTCATGCGCGGGTGGTGCAGCACGAATGCGATCACCTGATCGGTCGCCTGTACCCCTCGCGCATTCATGACTTCAGCAAGTTCGGTTATACCGAGGTACTGTTCCCGGGGCTGGACCCGGCCAGCGACGACTGATCCCGCGCCAACGCGATCAACGATTTGCTGCGCTGATAGCGCGCCAGGCGCTCATTGAGCTGCAGCGGCAGTGCGCCGGCAGGGCTGAACCCCAGTGGCTGGTAGAAGGCCAGCAGGTCCGGGTGGCAGAACAGCCACACCGTGCCCGGCTTGTCGGCGCAGGCATGCTCGATCAGTTGTCGTGCAATGCGCCGGCCGCGCCAGGCGGGTGCCACCAGCAAGCCGGTCAGCCAGAACCCCTCGGGTACCGCGCTCATGTTCACTGCGGCGACAAGCTCACCCGCACGCGCCACCCAGGCCTCGCCCTTGGCACTGGCACGCATGGCCGTACCTTCGGCGCGATAGAATTTGTTCAGCAAAGGGCGCTCTGCAGCGCTTAGCAGGCTGTAGCGTATTTCACTCACGGCGGTTTCCAGCAAGGGCTCTGGCACGGGCTTTTACACGGGCTTGGGTAGGCTGTCGAGGGCTTGTCGTGCGGTTATTGTTACCGAGGCGGTAACAGTGAATGTCCGGCTTCGGGCTTCAACCACCTTCGCAACCTTATAAACTTGACCCATCCCAGCAACTAGAAGCGTAACGGGATCGGTACTTCGTGTTATGTCCATTCGTTGATATGACAACTTCTCCGCGCCAACTCGGCTGATGAAGTCAAACACTTCGTTTGATTGCTTTGCAGGCCTAATACCATGAAAACCTTACTTGCACTTGTATTGGTGGGTGTCTCTTCGTTCGCCCTGGCGGACGAGGTCAAGACCGCTGCTGCGCAGCCGGTGGTCGAGCAATATGACTATTCGACCAACCTGGACATCGCCCGGGTGATCAGCCTCTCGACCCTGCCCAATGTCTGCGAAGTGGTGCCGGCCACCATGACCTATGAAGACCATCAGGGCCAGCGCCACACCATCGAATACCGCGCCATGGGCGACGGCTGCAGCCAGGGCTGATCATTACAGGTCACTGGGCTGTTGTTCCCGGGCCAGGAGCGCCTGCTTGCGCTCCACGCCCCAGCGGTAGCCGGACAGGTTGCCATCACTGCGTACCACCCGATGACAGGGCACTGCCACCGCCAGGCTGTTGGCGGCGCACGCCTGGGCCACTGCCCTGACTGCCCTGGGCGCGCCAATGCGCTGGGCGATCTCGGCGTAGCTGGCGGTGCTGCCTGCCGGGATGCTGCGCAACGCCTGCCACACCCGCTCCTGGAAGGCCGTGCCGCGCAGGTCCAGTGGCAGGTCCAGGCCCAGGGCGGGCGCTTCTATGAACCCCACCACCTTGGCCACCCACTGCTCGAATTCGGCGTCGGCGCCAATCAGTTCGGCTTTGGGAAACTTGTCCTGCAGGTCGTGCAGCAACGCCTCGGGGTCGTCGCCCAGCAGGATGGCACACACCCCGCGCTCGCTTTGGGCCACCAACAGCGCGCCGAGTGAGCACTGGGCAATGGCAAAGCGGATCGAGGCATTGGCGCCGCCCGCGCGATAGGCGGCCGGGGTCATGCCCAGCCGGGCGTTGCTGTCTTCGTAGAAACGGCTGTTGGAGTTGTAGCCAGCCTTGTACAGGGCGTCGGTGATCGAGCCCGGCTGCTCAAGCTGCCGGCGTACCTTGTGCGCGCGTCTGGCATTGGCGTAGGCCTTGGGGGTGAGGCCGGTCGCGGCCTTGAACACCCGGTGGAAGTGATACGGGCTCATGCCGACATGGGCGGCTACTTGCTTGAGGCTGGGCTCGACCTCGGCCGTTTCGATCAGCTGGCAGGCCCGGGTGACCTGGGTGGCATGCTGTTCGGCCAGTTGGCGCGGGTCGGCGGCGTAGTGCCGGCTGGGGCGATAGCCGGCGGCCTCGGCCTGGGCGGCAGTGTCGAAGAACTCGACGTTCTCCGGGCGCGGCAACCGTGACGGGCTGGAGGCGCGGCAGTAGACCCCGGTGGTGCGAACCCCATAGACGAAATCATCATCCGCCGCGGCGTCGCGGGCCAGCACGGCTTGCCAGCGTGGGTCGTTGACATCGATCGAAGGTGTGCGGGGCATGGCGTGTGGCTCTTGGCTGAGGGCGAGGTGGTGAGGGTAGGTGGTGCCGTGCGGGGCGGCACTCCGGGTCTTGCGGTGGAATTCGCCCGGGTTTCATCCGGTGGCGGGTACGCGCCACAGGTACCAGGCGGCCACGGTGCGATACGGGCTCCACGGGGCGCCCAGTTCCAGCATCTGCTTGCGCGTGGGCTGGGCGGGCAGGGCGAACAGGCGACGGTAGCCTTCGCGCACGCCAAAGTCATCGGCGGGCAGGGTGTCCATGTGTTCAAGGGTGTAGATCAGCAGCATCTCCACGGTCCAGCGTCCAACCCCGCGCAGTTGCGTCAGGCGCTCGATCAGGCTGGTTTCGTCGAGACGGCGGGCCAGCTCATGGTCGGGTACCAGGCCGTCGAGGCGAGCCTGGGCGATGCCCTGGATAGTGGCCAGCTTGCTCGCGGAAAACCCGCAGGCACGCAGTTGCTCGGGCGCGGTGGCCAGCAGTTGCTCGGGGCTGGGGAAGGCCTGCCCGGGGTACAGCGCCAGGAACCGCCGCAGGATCGCTTCGGCGGCCCTGGCGTGCAATTGCTGGTAGGCAATCGACCTGACCAGCGCCTGATACGGGTCGCGGGTGGGCAGCGTTTGGTGCAGGCATGGGCCGATGCGCTCGATATGCGCGGCCCACTTCGGGTCGAGGCTGGCCAGGTGGGCGCAGGCCTGGGTGTAGAACAGCGGGTTCATGCCGGTTTCCGTGGGTAAGGGAGCAGGTTCAGTGTAGAAAAGGTGACTGGGGTTTCACTCCGGATGTTGCGATTGAATTGGAGGGCCTCTTCGCCGGCACCGGTATCGCGTTCTCTGCAGGAGCCGGTCTTGCCGGCGAAGGGGCAGCCCGCTCACCCTGAAACCACTGCCGCCACCCTTTCCAGCGCCTGCTTCAACTGCGCCCGGCTCTGCGCCGCCGACAGGCTGATGCGCACCGCTGCCCGGTCGCCCTGGCGCACCGCGAACACCTCGGCTGGCACCACTGCCACGCCGGCATCACGGCACGCTGTGGCGCGCACACCGTTGACCCAGACATGCGGCGAAGGCACATCCCCCACCAATGCCTTGCCCAGTATCCGCCTGGCCATCCGCCAGCGCTGACCCACTTCTTCACGCTGCCAGGCCACGCGTCGCGCCGCGGTGCCGTCATCGATCCAGCGGCAGGCGATCTCCAGGTCCAGCGGCGACACCGGCCAGTGTGTTGCCTGGGCATGCGGGTCGATGCGCGCCAGCAACTCGGCGCTGCCGACGATCCAGCCCAGGCGCAAACCGGCCGCGACGCTCTTCGACAGGCTGGTGACCAGCACGCCGCGCCCGCCCACCTGTGCCACCAGCGCCGGGGTATCGGCCAGGGCACCGTAGACATCATCCTCGATCAGGGTCAGGGCATGGCGCTCGATCACTGCGGCAATGGCGGCCTGGCGCGCAGCGCCCATGCAGGCGCCGGTGGGGTTCTGCAGGGTCGGCGTCAGCACCACGACCCGCGCGCCGGTGGCCCGTGCGACACGGTCCAGGTCGTCGGGCAGGATGCCCTGGCCGTCCAGCGCAACCTCGTGCAACGGCAGGCGCAACTGTCGACAGGCCGCCTTGATACCGGGTGCGGTCAAGGCCTCGACCATCACGGCGTCTCCTGGCTGGCACAGCGAAAGCAGCACGTTGAACAACCCCAGCTGGGCACCGCCGCACAGCAGCACCTGGCGCTCGTCCAGTTGCAGGCCGCGCCGGCGCAGCCAGGCGGCGCCCTGAAGGCGCCCGCGCAGCAACTGTTCGGCACCCAGGTAATGCTCGAGCTGGCCGGCAGGGCCTTGTTCCAGCAGATGGCGCAAGGCATGCGCCAGGTCGGGGTTGCTGTCGTCGGCCACCGGCACATTGGTCGACAGGTCGATCTGCGTCGCTTGCTGGCCGGGTTGCTTGAGGCGGAACAGCGTGGCTTCCTTGCTGCCCGCCAGCACGTAGGTGCCTCGCCCTACCTCCCCGGACACCAGGTGCCGGGCCGCTGCCTCGCGGTACGCCTGCTGGGTGGTGCTGGGGTTCAGGCCCAGGTTCCAGGCCAGGCGCCGCTGCGGCGGCAGGCGCTCGCCCACTTTCAGCTCGCCGCTTTCGATCGCCCGCGCAATCGCCTCGACCAGTTCGAGGTAGCGGGGCAGGGAGGTGTCGCCTAGGGTGGGGGTCCACATTTATTGTTGGCCATGCAATATAAGGGTTCACCCATACAATGCGGCGCGACTAGGATCAGGTCAATTCCCCTGGCCATCGAGGTGCCTCATGTTCGACCTGTCCGCCCTGCGCGACGCTGCCCGCCTGGTACACACCCGCGTTCCTGCAACGCCCCAGTACGCCTGGCCGCGCCTGGCCGAGCGCGTGGGCTGCCAGGTGTGGGTCAAGCACGAGAATCACGCGCCCACCGGTGCCTTCAAGGTTCGCGGCGGGCTGCTGTACGTGCAGGCGCTGCTGGCGCGCTCACCCACGGTGCGCGGGCTGGTCACCGCCACCCGTGGCAACCACGGGCAGAGCCTGGCGCTGGCGGCGCGCAGTGCCGGGTTGCCGATCATCATCGTGGTGCCCGAGGGCAACTCGCGGGAAAAGAATGCCGCCATGCGCGCGCTGGGTGCGCAACTGGTGGAGCATGGCGCCGATTTCGACCTGGCGCGGGCCGAGGCGGCGCGACTGGCGCAGGTGCACGGCTATGAAAGCGTGCCGCCGTTCCACCCGGACCTGATCCGCGGCGTGGCCACCTACGCGCTGGAGCTGTTCGAGGCCGTACCGGCGCTGGACTGCGTGTACGTGCCGATCGGCATGGGCTCGGGCATCTGCGGGCTGATTCGTACCCGTGACCTGCTGGGGCTGCACACCGAGATCGTCGGGGTGGTGTCCACCGAGGCCGATGCCTTTGCCTCGAGTTTCGAGCAGAACCGCATCGTCACCACCGAAACCGCCAACACCTTCGCCGACGGCATGGCATGCCGCATGCCCTTGCCCGAGGCGTTCGAGATCATCCGCCAGGGCGCGGCGCGGGTGGTGCGCGTCAGCGACCCTGAAATCGCCAACGCCATGCGCATCTTCCACGAAGACACGCACAACACCGCCGAAGGCGCCGGTGCGGCGGGGCTGGCGGCGTTGTTGCAGGAGCGCGAGCGCCAGCAGGGGCGCAAGGTGGCAGTGGTGCTCAGTGGCGCCAATATCGACCGGGAGCGGTATGCGCAGGTGCTGTCGGGTCACTGAAAGATCCTGAATGACTCCTTTGGAAAAAATGCTATCTTATTTTGATAGCATTTTCCGATGAACAATCGATATCGAAAGACCCTCGATGCCATTTTTCGGATACCGACCCTTTCTTCTGTGGTCTTCTCCGATATTGAAGCGCTGGTTCTCCATCTTGGGGGGCGGGTCATCGAGCGTGAGGGCTCAAGGCTCAAGCTGGTGCTGGGCGATCAGCAGTGGCGCTGCCACCGCCCGCACCCAGGCAAAGAGGCCAAGCGATATCAGGTTGAAGAAGCCCGTGAATTTCTCTCGCGGGCAGGAGTTCAGGTATGAGCAGCATGACTTACAAGGGCTATTCGGCTCGTGTCGAATACGACGCACGCGACGATATCTTCGTCGGGCGGGTACTCGGGGTTCGAGACATCATCAGTTTTCACGCAAGCTCCGTGAGTGCGCTGCATGAAGCGTTTAGCCTGGCGCTTGAAGACTACCTGGCCGATTGTGCTGAACAGGGCATCGCTCCCGAGAAACCGGCTTCTGGCAAGGTGATGCTGCGTATCCGGCCAGAGGTGCACGCCGCTGCCAGCATCGCGGCGCAGGCTGCAGGCAAGAGTCTCAATCAATGGGCCGATGAGGTCTTCGAGCGGGCCGCGCGGGCCTGAGCACGGCAATTTCTTCCAATACACCACCCTCCCTCACTGAGTCTAATGGCGCCTGCCCTTCATCGTCGGTAGTCGAGCCTTCATGCCATTTTCCAACGGATTTCTTCTCAGCCTGTCGTTGTGCCTGGATATCGGCGTGGCCAATATCGCCATGATCACCCTGGCCATGCAGCGCGGCTTTCTGCAGGGCTTCTGGCTGGGGCTGGGCACCTGTGTGGGGGATCTGATCTATGCCGTGGCGGCATTGCTCGGCATGACCGTGCTGCTGCAGTTCACCAGCGTGCGCTGGGTGTTGTGGGTGGGCGGTTCGCTTTTGCTGGTGTGGTTTGCACTGAAGATGCTGCTGGCCGCCTGGCGCGGCAATGCGCATATGGACACCAGCCAGCAGGTGGTGCGCGAATCGCCCTGGCGCGAGTTTCTGCGCGGCATCTTTCTGGCCATGTCTTCGCCCAGCGCGATCCTGTGGTTTGCCGCGGTCGGCGGGGTGCTGATCTCGCGCTCCGGCGCAGGCGGCATGCTCGAGGCCGGGTTGTTTCTCAGCGGGTTCTTCATTGCCGGGCTGCTGTGGTGCGCGTCGCTGTGCACCTTGGCCAGCCACGGCGGGCGCCTGCTGGGCGACCGTCTGCTGACCTGGTCGTACCTGGCCTCGGCGGGTATCTTCTGCTATTTCGCGGTGTACGTGATCGTATCGGGCTACCGCGAATTCATCCTCGCCGCGCCGGTCGCCGGGGCGGGTCTATAATCAGTCGGTCACCGGCAAGCAGGTGTCGCGCTCAGCGGAGGGCCTGTCATGAAAGGTCTGGATGCGAAAAAATCGGTCAAGAAGAAACCCGCCAAAACCGCCAAGGAAAAGCGCACGGCAAAACGTTCCAAGGACGGGACGGCAGGCTTTTTGCCGCATTGACCGGTCAGGGCTGCGCCAGCAGCTCTTTTGCTTTATGAAGGCTTGAACGCCTGCCAGTAATGATGGGGCGTGGCGCCCATTACCCGGCGAAAACTGTTGATGAAATGGCTCTGGTCGTAGAAGCCCAGAAGCTGGGCCACATCCAGCGGGTGCAGGCCGGCGCGCAGGCAACGGCGTGCCTCGATCAGGCGCAGTTGCATGTGGTACTGCAGCGGTGCCAGCCCTGTGGCCTTCTTGAAGCTGCGCACGAAGTGGTACTTGCTCAACCCGGCCACCTGCGCAAGCTCGTCCAGCTCAAGCTTGTGCCCCAGGTGCTGGCGCATGAACTGCAGTGCCTGGGCCAATGCGTGGCTGTATTCGCCGGGCCTGCCGGGCGACTGCTCCAGCCATTGCGCCAGCAGGGCCAACAAGGCTTCCTCCTGATGGCCGGAGTGTGCCGGCGCACGGGCGAAGGCCACGATCGCCTGGCACAGCGAAGGCTGGTCGAACACGCCTTGCTCGAACAGCGGGCTGTTCAGGTTGTTCTGGCTGACCAACCGGGCAATCGCCTCGGGTGCCAGGTGCAGGCTGATGTACTCCACGCCTGCCGGGTCGAAGGTGGAGGCCTGCACCGCCAGCGGGTTGTACAGGGTCACCTGACCCGGCGCCGCCTGCAGCTCACGTCCGTCCAGCCAGATCTGCTCGCAACCGCTCAGGTTAACGCCCAGCACATACTCGTCATGGGCATGACGCGGAAAGCTGGCGGCGCTGGCCCTGACCCAGTAGGCCTCGACCAGGCCGCCCGCCTGCAGGTGCTCGGTCACCAGCGCCATGGGCCGCTATCAGCCGATGGTGATCGGCGGCGGGCTCACCAGGTCGACGCTCTGCTGCTTGCGCGGGGCGAGGATCTCGGCTTCGCCGTCCACCACCAGTTCGTCGTGCTGGTTGAACACGCGGGTGGCAATGCGCACGCGGAACTTGGGCAGCTTCTCGAGGATTTCCAGGCGTACGGTCAGGGTGTCGCCGATCTTCACCGGCTTCTGGAAGCTCATCTGCTGGCCCAGGTAGATGGTGCCGGGGCCGGGCAGTTCGCAGGCCACTGCGGCACTGATCAGCGCGCCGCTGAACATGCCGTGGGCAATGCGTTCCTTGAACATGCTCCTGGCCGCGAATTCGGCATCCAGGTGCACCGGGTTGTGGTCACCGGACATCGCGGCGAACAGCTGGATGTCGCGTTCTTCGACCGTCTTGCTGAAGCTGGCGGTCTGGCCCACTTCGAGGGCTTCGTAAGGCGTGTTGGTGACCTGGGTCATGCAGGCTGTTTCCTTCAAGGTTCGGACAAGGTGCGTACTGTATCACTCGCTGCGGGCAGGGCGGCCCTGGGTCAGCCCCTGCTCGAGCCAGGCGATGAGCGCCGCCGTCACCTCGTCACGGTTGGTTTCGTTGAGCAGTTCATGGCGTGCCTGCGGGTAGAGCTGCAATTGCACGCGCTGATTGCCGGCAAGGCGCAGGGCGCCGACCAGATCCTTCAGACGCTTGCCGGCGCTCACCGGATCACATTCGCCGCCCATCACCAGGATCGGCAGGTTGGGATCGATCTGTGCCAGGTGCCGCGGCTGGCTGATGTGTTCCAGGCCCATCAGCAGGTCGACCCACAGGCGGTTGGTGCAGCGAAACCCGCACAGCGGGTCGGCCACGTAGGCGTCGACCTCGGCGCTGTCGCGGCTGAGCCAGTCGAAGGCCGTGCGGTTGGGCTTGAACGCCTTGTTGAACGAACCGAACGACAGCCAGTCGATCAGGGCGCTGCGTCCCAGCGGGCCCTGGCGCCAGGCTTCGAGGCGGGCGATCACGCAGGCCGCGCGGTACAGCGCCGGTGGCTGGAAGTTGGAGCCGCTGAGCACCGCCCCCTGCAGGCTGGCGCTGTGGTGCAGCAGGTAGGCCTGGACGATGTAGCTGCCCATGCTGTGGCCGAACAGGAACAGCGGGGCGCCGGGGTGCTGCTGGCCGATGTGCTGGGCCAGGCTGGCCAGGTCGTTGACCACGCTGTCCCAGCCCTGGTGGCTTGCGAACAGCCCCAGGGTGCCGTGTTCGGCGGTGCGCCCGTGGCCGCGCTGGTCGTGGGCATACAGCGCGAAGCCGGCAGCGCTCAGGGCCTGCCCGAGGCGCTGGTAGCGCCCGGCATGCTCGGCCATGCCATGGGCCAGCAGCACCACGGCCCGGATCGGCGCGACGGGCAGCCATTGATACACATGCAGGCTGCAATGGTTGCTGGCCGGCAGCCAGAACACGTCGTGGTTCATGGCGGTTCCCTTGCGCAAGTGACTGATCCTGCAAGTGTATAGCCCATTTGTGTAATTGAACGGATGATGGCAACAAGATTCAGAATGTTAATGACAGGTCTTGGCATGTTTGCCCCCTGCGGCTTAACTGCTAACGTCGGCACACGATGCGATTTTCTGCATGCAGGCAGCCCACAGGCTCAGGAATGAGGACAAGAATAAATGCAAGCTGACTTCTGGAATGACAAGCGCCCCGCGGGCGTGCCCTCACATATCGACCTGACTGTCTACAAGTCGGTGCTGGAGGTGTTCGAGCGCTCCTGCAAGCGCTTCGCCGACCGCCCGGCGTTCACCAACCTGGGCGTCACCCTGACCTACGCCGATCTGGATCGCCAGTCCGCAGCCTTTGCCGGCTACCTGCAACAGCACACCGACCTGGTCCCGGGTGATCGCATCGCGGTGCAGATGCCCAACGTGCTGCAGTACCCGATTGCCGTGTTCGGCGCGATGCGCGCCGGGCTGATCGTGGTCAACACCAACCCGCTGTACACCGCGCGCGAGATGCGCCACCAGTTCAAGGACTCCGGCGCCCGTGCCCTGGTGTACCTGAACATGTTCGGCAAGCTGGTGCAGGAGGTGCTGCCCGATACCGGCATCGAGGTGCTGATCGAGGCGAAGATGGGCGACCTGCTGCCGCTGGCCAAGGGCTGGCTGGTGAACACCGTGGTGGCGCGGGTCAAGAAGATGGTGCCGGCGTATCACCTGCCCCAGGCGGTGCCGTTCCGGCAGGTGATGCGCCAGGGCCGTGGCCATGCGCTCAAGCCGGTGCAGGTGACGCTCGATGACGTGGCGGTGCTGCAGTACACCGGCGGCACCACCGGCCTGCCCAAGGGCGCGATGCTCACCCACGGCAACCTGGTGGCCAACATGCTGCAGGTGCTGGCGTGCTTTTCGCAGTTGGGGCCGGACGGGCAGAGGATGATCAAGGAAGGCCAGGAGGTGATGATCGCGCCGCTGCCGCTGTATCACATCTATGCCTTCACCGCGAACTGCATGTGCATGATGGTCACCGGCAATCACAACGTGCTGATCACCAACCCGCGCGACATACCGGGCTTTGTCAAAGAGCTGAAAAAGTGGCGCTTCTCGGCATTGCTGGGCCTGAACACGCTGTTCGTGGCACTGATGGAAAATCCGGATTTCAAGAACCTGGACTTCTCCTCGCTGAAGGTCACCAACTCCGGCGGCACGGCGCTGGTCAAGGCCACTGCCGAGCGCTGGGAGAGCATCACGGGGTGTCGCATCGTCGAAGGCTATGGCCTGACCGAAACCTCGCCGGTGGCCAGCACCAACCCCTACGGCCAGCAGGCGCGCCTGGGTACGGTCGGCATACCGCTGCCCGATACGGCGTACAAGGTGATCGATGATGACGGCAACGAGCTGGCCCTGGGCGAGCGCGGTGAGCTGTGCATCAAGGGGCCGCAGGTGATGAAGGGCTACTGGCAGCGTCCGGACGCCACCGCCGAGGTGCTCGATGCGCAGGGCTGGCTCAAGACCGGCGATATTGCAGTGATCGACCCGGACGGCTTCACGCGCATCGTCGACCGCAAGAAGGACATGATCATCGTGTCGGGCTTCAACGTGTACCCCAACGAGATCGAGGACGTGGTGATGGCGCACCCCAAGGTGGCCAACTGCGCGGCCATCGGAGTGCCGGACGAGCGTTCCGGCGAGGCGGTGAAACTGTTCGTGGTGCCACGCGATGGCGGCGTGAGCGTCGAGGAACTCAAGGCCTACTGCAAGGCCAACTTCACTGGCTACAAGGTGCCCAAGCAGATCGTGCTGCGTGATTCGCTGCCGATGACCCCGGTGGGCAAGATCCTGCGCCGGGAATTGCGCGATATCGCCTGAAAGCCATTCGCCGGCCAGGCTGGCTCCTACTTTGCCGTGTAGGAGCCGGCCTTGCCGGCGAAGCTTTTGCTGAATAGACCCTTTACTCTAAAAATGACTACTGGGTATTCTTTAGTCATTTATGTGACTTTGCGGCCCACTTTGGCTCTAGGCGCCCTCTGGCAAAGCTGCTACTCTCGGCGCGCTTCTGATGCTTCGGTTTGTAGCAATCCGTCATCACATATCAATAATAATCGCGTCGACTGCGGAGAAGATTTCGCTGTTGCTGGAGGAGTGGGCTTCCATGATCGAACACTTTTGGAAGGATAAGTACCCAGCCGGGGTTGCCTCGCAAATCAATCCTGATGAGTATCCGAACATTCAAGCGGTATTGAAGCAGTCCTGCCAGCGTTTCGCCGACAAGCCGGCGTTCAGCAACCTGGGCAAGACCCTCACCTATGGCGAGCTGTATGAGCTGTCGGGGGCGTTTGCCGCCTACCTGCAGCAGCATACCGACCTGCAGCCCGGTGACCGCATCGCGGTACAACTGCCAAACGTATTGCAATACCCCGTGGCCGTCTTCGGTGCGATGCGCGCCGGGCTCATCGTGGTCAACACCAACCCGCTGTACACCGCGCGGGAGCTGGAACACCAGTTCAACGATTCCGGTGCCAAGGCGCTGGTGTGCCTGGCCAACATGGCCCACCTGGCCGAAAAGGTCGTTCCCAAGACCCAGGTCAAGCACATCATTGTCACCGAAGTGGCCGACCTGCTGCCACCGCTCAAGCGTCTGCTGATCAATAGTGTGATCAAGTACGTGAAAAAGATGGTGCCGGCCTACCACCTGCCCAAGGCCGTCAAGTTCAACGATGCGCTGGCCAAGGGGCAGGGCAAGGCGGTCAACGAAGTCAGCCCCGACAGCGGCGATGTCGCCGTGCTGCAGTACACCGGTGGCACCACGGGTGTGGCCAAGGGTGCGATGCTGACCCACCGCAACCTGGTGGCCAACATGCTGCAATGCCGTGCGCTGATGGGCTCGAACCTGGGCGAGGGCTGCGAGGTCCTGATCACGCCGCTGCCGCTGTACCACATCTATGCCTTCACCTTCCATTGCATGGCGATGATGCTGATCGGCAGCCACAACATCCTGATCAGCAACCCGCGCGACCTGCCGGCGATGGTCAAGGAACTGTCCAAGTGGAAGTTCACCGGCTTCGTCGGCCTGAACACCCTGTTCGTGGCCCTGTGCAACAACGAGACCTTCCGCAAGATGGACTTCTCGGGGCTCAAGCTCACCCTGTCGGGCGGCATGGCCCTGCAGGTGGCGGTGGCCGAGCGCTGGAAGAGCGTCACCGGTTGCTCCATCTGCGAAGGCTACGGCATGACCGAGACCAGCCCGGTGGCGGCGGTCAACCCGGCCGAGCACAACCAGATCGGTACCATCGGCATTCCGCTGCCGTCGACCCTGTGCAAGGTGATCGACGACAATGGCAAGGAGCTGGCGCTGGGCGAAATCGGCGAGCTGTGCATCAAGGGCCCGCAGGTGATGAAGGGCTACTGGCAGCGCGAAGAGGCGACCACCGAGATCCTGGATGCCGACGGCTGGCTCAAGACCGGTGATATCGCGGTGATCCAGACCGATGGCTACATGCGCATCGTCGACCGCAAGAAGGACATGATTCTGGTGTCTGGCTTCAACGTTTACCCGAACGAACTCGAAGACGTGCTGGCGACCCTGCCGGGCGTATTGCAGTGCGCCGCCATTGGCGTGCCGGACGAGAAATCGGGCGAACTGATCAAGATCTTCATCGTGGCGCGGCCGGGTGTGACCCTGACCAAGGACCAGGTGATGGAGCACATGCGCGCCAATGTCACGGCGTACAAGGTGCCGCGCCTGATCGAGTTCCGCGATGCCTTGCCTACCACCAACGTGGGCAAGATCCTGCGGCGCGAGTTGCGCGATGAGGAGTTGAAGAAGCTGGGCCTCAAGAAGATCGCCTGAGGTTTAACCTTCGGGCCTCATCGCGGGTCAAGCCCGCTCCCACAAGGACAGTAGTGATCCCTGTGGGAGCGGGCTTGACCCGCGATGTTTTCAACGCAGCTTCTCAAGCATCTGGTAGTACCACATCCCCGCCGCCAGCAATGGGTTGCCCAGCACATCGCCCATCGGCACCTTGATGTGGCTGCAGCCGGCAAAGGTATCGAATCGGCTCAATGTGCCGGTGATCGCTTCGGCCATGATCTCGCCCATGATGTGGCTGGTGGCAATGCCATGCCCCGAATACCCCTGGCAGTACCACACGTTGTCCGACAGCTTGCCCAACTGCGGAATGCGGTTGACCACGATGCCCATCGCGCAGCTCCACTGGAATTCGATCGGCACGCCCTTGAGCGCCGGAAAGGTCGCCTCGATGCACGGGCGCAGCTCCCCCGCGATATCCCGCGAATCACGTCCCGAATAATTGGCCCCGCCACCGAACAGCAGGCGCCCGTCTGCGGTCATGCGGTAATAGTCGAGCACGAAGCGGCAGTCGTACACCGCCAGGTCCTGCGGGTTGAGCTTGCGGGCCAGCTCGCCCAGTGGCGTGGTGGTCACGATGCCGCCCATGGCCGGGAAGATCTTGCCCTTGAGCTGGGGCTTTTCCAGCTTGTGGTACACGTCGCCGGCCAGCATCACCTGGCGTGCGTTGACCCGGCCCTTGGCCGTGACCACCGCAGGTTTGTCGCCATGCACGATCTCCAGCACTTCGGAGTTCTCGAAGATCAGCGCCCCCAGCTGGTGCGCCGCCCGCGCCTCACCCAGGCACAGGTTGAGCGGGTGCAGGTGCAGGTTGCGCAGGTTCTTCAGCGCGCCCAGGTACAACGGGCTGTCCAGGTGCTGGCGCACCGCCTCGCGGTCGAGCATCTGCACCTGCTCGCCCATGCCGCGCCGCTGGGCTTCGTCGGCGAAGGCCTGCAGTTCGGCCATGTGCGCAGGCTTCATGGCCGCGTGCAGGTGGCCGTGCTTGAGGTCGCAGTCGATGGCATAGCGTTCGACCCGTTGCTGGATGATGTCGTGGCCGCGAAAGCGCAGTTGCCAGATGAAATCGTCCACGTCATCGCCCAGGCGCTTGCGCATCTGTTTGCGCATGGCCTCGTCACCCGACAGGCTGCCGGTGACCTGGCCGCCGTTGCGCCCGCTGGCGCCCCAGCCGATACGGTTGGTTTCGACGATGGCCACCTTCAGGCCGCGCTCGGCCAGTTCCACCGCGCTGGCCACGCCGGTGAAGCCGCCACCGATGATCACCACGTCGACCTCGACCGTGCCCTGCAGGGTCGGGTACTGGGTGGTGTCGTTCAGGCTGGCGGTGTAGTAGGAGGCGCTGCGCTGGGCGGTGCCGTGGTTGAGGGCTGCATTCATGGGTGTGTTCCTTGAAGAATAGGGGGCTCAGGCCTGGGTCAGGTACCAGCGCCAGTCCTGCTCGCCGACCTCGGCCATGAACTGGCGGTACTCGGCGCGCTTGACCGCCAGGTACACCCCGAGGAAGGCCTCGCCGAACGCTTCGCGCGCCCAGCTGGAGCGCTCCAGCGCGGTCAGCGAGGTCAGCCAGTCGGTGGGCAGCAGCGTCTTGGCCTGGGCGTAGCCGTTGCCCTGCACCGGGGCGCCGGGGTCCAGTTGCTGGCGGATGCCATGGTGGATGCTGGCCAGAATGGCCGCGGCTGCCAGGTACGGGTTGGCATCGGCGCCGCAGATGCGGTGTTCGATATGTCGGGTATTGGCCGGCCCGCCGGGCACGCGCAGGCTCACGGTACGGTTGTCCACACCCCAGGTCGGCGCCAGCGGTGCATAGCTGTTGGCCTGGAAGCGGCGATAGGAGTTGGCGTTGGGGCAGAACAGCAGCAGCGAGTCGAGCAGCATGGCCAACATGCCGCCCACCGACTGGCGCAGCAGGGGCGTGCCGGCCTTGTCTTCGCTGGCGTACAGGTTGTGGCCGGCGGCGTCGGCCAGGCTCACGTGCATGTGCATGCCGGTGCCGGCCAGGTGCTCGAACGGCTTGGCCATGAAGCAGGCCTGCATGCCGTGCTTGTGTGCCACGCCCTTGACCAGGCGCTTGTAGCGCACCGCCTGGTCCATGGCCAGCAAGGCGTCGCCGTGCTCCAGGGTGATCTCCACCTGGCCGGGGGCGTATTCGGAAATCGCGGTACGCGCAGGAATGCCCTGGGCCTTGCAGGCGCTGTACAGGTCGGCCAGAAACGGTTCGATCTGCTCCAGCTCGCGCAGGCCGTATACCTGGGTAGCGCGGGGGCGACCGCCGTCGGTATCCAGTGCCGGTTGCGGGTGGCCCAGGTGATCGCGCTTCTGGTCGAGCAGGTAGAACTCCAGCTCGCAGGCCATTACCGGCTCATAGCCATCGGCCTTGAGCGCGTCGATCACCTTGGCCAGCAGTTGGCGTGGATCGGCGACGGTGGCCGGCAGGCCTTCGCTGGGGTGCATGCTCACCTGCAATGCCGCCGTGGGGATCTGCCGCCACGGCATGCGCACCAGGCTGCCGGCCAGCGGGTATGCGCGGCAGTCGATATCGCCCACGTCCCACACCAGCCCCGAGTTCTCCACATCGTCGCCATTGAGGGTCAGGCCGAGGATGGTGCTGGGCAGCGGCCGCCCGCTTTCATACACGGCCAGCAACTCCTCGCGGTGCAGCAGCTTGCCGCGGGGCACGCCGTTGGCGTCGAGGATGAACAACTCGATCATCTCGATATCGGGGTTGGCGGCCAGGAAATCCTCGGCCTCGGAAACAGGGGCAAACTGCATGGTGCACTCGCTTACGCCGTGGCGGCGTACAGGATCGCGCGCCAGTGGGCACGTCGATCGGTCGACAGGGTGGCCGCAACCGGGCCAGCGGTATCAGTGGGGTGCGAGGGCGGTATCTGGTGGGCGGGCATGGCGGCAATGCCACAAGGCCCAGAACGCGAGGATGCTATTGAACAGCGGATTTTCACCGGGGCGCGCCCGCACCTTCGGGAACGAAGGGCGCATCAGGGGGCGGGGCGTACACGCTGGCAAAGTCATGCACGGATACTCCCACGCGTGGGAAGGTTCATTAAATCGGCCTTTGTATACCTTCAGTTAATCAATGGCTAAACAATGGCCCTGCATGGCGAACCGTGCCGTGGCAGGGCAAATCTGCGACAATCCCCGACCAAACTACGCCGATCATGTGAAAGCAGGCTCACCTGCATTATTAAAAAGACGTCATGACTGACCAGAACGCCGCCATCGAGCAACTGCTGAAAAACCTTGACCACGCCATGATCGCCGAGCGCCATCGCCTGCGTCGGCAACTGCATGACCTGCGCAAGCGCCCCGACGAGGCCAAGCTGGCCCAGTGGGCCGCCCGGGTACAGGCCTCCTGCGATCAGGTCGCCGCGCGCAAGGCCAGCGTGCCGCGCATCCACTACGACGACAGCCTGCCGATCGCGGCCAAGCGTGACGAAATCAAGAAGGTGCTGGCCGCCCACCAGGTGCTGATCATCGCGGGCGAAACCGGCTCGGGCAAGACCACCCAGTTGCCCAAGATCTGCCTGGAACTGGGCCGCGGCCAGCATGGCCAGATCGCCCACACCCAGCCGCGCCGGATTGCCGCGCGCAGCGTGGCCACCCGCGTGGCCGAAGAGCTGGGTACGCCGCTGGGCGCGCTGGTCGGCTACCAGGTGCGCTTCGAAGACCAGAGCGATGCCAACACCCTGGTCAAGCTGATGACCGACGGCATCCTGCTGGCCGAAACCCAGCACGACCGCTTTCTGGAACGCTACGACACGATCATCGTCGACGAAGCCCACGAACGCAGCCTGAACATCGACTTCCTGCTCGGCTACCTCAAGACCCTGCTGCCGCGGCGCCCCGACCTCAAGGTCATCATCACCTCCGCGACCATCGACCTGGAGCGCTTTTCCAGGCACTTCAACGATGCGCCGATCATCGAGGTGTCCGGGCGTACCTACCCGGTCGAGACCTGGTACCGGCCGCTGACCAGCGAGCAGGACGAGGAGGGCAACCGCGTCGAGGACGATCTGACCGTCGACCAGGCGATCCTGGCCACCCTCGACGAGATTGCCGCCCATGAGCGCAGCATCGGCAAGGGCCCGGGCGACGTGCTGGTGTTCCTGCCCGGCGAGCGCGAAATTCGCGATGCCGCCGAGATGCTGCGCAAGGCACAGCTACGCCACACCGAAATCCTGCCGCTGTATGCACGGCTGTCGCCGGCCGAGCAGCAGAAGATCTTCCAGTCCCATCCGGGGCGGCGCGTGGTGCTGGCCACCAACGTTGCGGAAACCTCGCTGACCGTACCGGGCATTCGCTACGTGATCGACAGCGGCACGGCGCGCATCAGCCGCTACAGCTACCGTGCCAAGGTGCAGCGCCTGCCCATCGAGGCGGTGTCCCAGGCCAGTGCCAACCAGCGCAAGGGCCGTTGCGGGCGGGTCGAACCGGGCATCTGCGTGCGCCTGTACAGCGAGGACGACTTCAATGGTCGGCCCGCCTTTACCGACCCCGAGATCCTGCGCACCAACCTGGCTGCGGTGATCCTGCAGATGCTGCACCTGCGCCTGGGCGAGATCGACGCCTTCCCGTTCATCGAGCCGCCGGATGGCAAGGCCATCAGCGACGGCTTCAACCTGCTGCAGGAACTCTCGGCAGTCAATCGCGAGAACCAGCTGACCCCGCTGGGCCGCCAGCTGGCGCGCCTGCCGGTGGACCCGCGTCTGGGCCGCATGCTGCTCGAAGGCGCCAAGCAGGGCAGCCTGCAGGAGTTGCTGATCGTGGCCAGTGCACTGTCGGTGCAGGACCCCCGCGAGCGTCCGCCCGAGCGCCAGCAGGCTGCCGACCAGGCCCATGCGCAGTGGAAGGACAGCGACTCGGACTTCGCCGCGCTGGTCAACCTGTGGCGCGGCTTCGAAGAACAGCGCCAGGCCCTGACGGCCAGCCCGCTGCGCAACTGGTGCCGCAAGAATTTCCTGAATTACCTGCGTCTGCGCGAATGGCGCGATGCACACCGGCAACTGAGCCTGATCTGCCGCGACCTGCAGTTGAGCATCAACAAGGAGCCGGCCGACTACCCGCGCCTGCACAAGGCGATTCTGTCCGGGCTGCTCAGCCAGATCGGCCAGAAGACCGAGGACGGCGACTACCTGGGCGCGCGCCAGCGGCGCTTCTGGGTACACCCGTCCTCGGGCCTGGGCAAGAAACGCCCGCAATGGCTGATGACCGCCGAACTGGTCGAGACCACCAAGCTGTATGCGCGCATGGTGGCCAAGATCGAGCCGGACTGGATCGAGCCGCTGGCCGGGCACCTGATCAAGAAGAACCACTTCGAACCGCACTGGGAGAAGAAGCGCGGCCAGGTGGTGGCCTTCGAGCAGGTCACGCTGTACGGCATGATCGTGGTCGGCCGGCGCCCGGTGCACTACGGGCCGATCGACCCGCAGGCCTCGCGCGAGCTGTTTATCCGTCAGGCCCTGGTGGGCGGTGAGATCCAGTCGCGGGCCAAGTGCCTGGCGGCCAACACGCGCCTGCTCGAGCAGCTCGACGAGCTGGAGGCCAAGGCCCGCCGGCGCGACATCCTGGCTGATGAAGAGACCCTGTACGCCTACTACGAGGCGCGCCTGCCGGCCGAGATCCACCAGACCGCGACCTTCGACAGCTGGTACCGCGTCACCAGCCAGAAAGACCCGCAGTTGCTGATCATGCGCGAAGAGGACGTGCTGGCCCGCGAGGCCAGTGAAGTCACCGCCACGCAGTACCCCGATACCCTGCGCATCGGCGACCTGAGCCTGGCGCTGAGCTATCACTTCGAACCCAACCACCCCCGCGACGGCGTTACCGTGAGGGTGCCGGCGCCGCTGCTGCCCAGCCTGCCGGGCGAGCGCCTGGAATGGCTGGTGCCGGGGTTGCTGGAAGCCAAGTGCATTGCGCTGGTACGCAACCTGCCCAAGGCCTTGCGCAAGAACTTCGTGCCGGTGCCCGACTTCGTCAAGGCCGCCTTGCAGCGCATGACCTTCGCCGACGGCTCGCTGCCCCAGGCGCTGGGCCGCGAACTGCTGCGCATGACCGGTGCGCGGGTCAGCGACGAGGCCTGGGCCGAGGCGGCTGCGCAGGTGGAAGGCCATTTGCGCATGAACATCGAAGTGGTCGATGCCCAGGGCAAGTTCCTGGGTGAAGGCCGCGACCTGACCGAGCTGACGGCGCGCTTCGTTGCTGCCAGCCAGGCCGCGCTGGCCGTGCCGCAATCGGCCAAGGCCCAGCAGCCGGTGCAAGCCAAGGTGTTTGCCGAGGTGGCCCAGACCGCCCAGCAGAAGATCGCCGGGCTGTCGATGACGGTGTACCCGGCGCTGGTGGAAGAGGGCGGTACGGTCAAGGAAGGGCGCTTCTCGACCCAGGCCGAAGCCGAGTTCCAGCACCGCCGAGCCTTGCAGCGGCTGCTGCTGCAGCAACTGGCCGAGCCGGCGAAGTTCCTGCGCGGCAAGCTGCCGGGGCTGACCGAACTGGGCCTGCTGTACCGCGAGCTGGGGCGTGTCGATGCGCTGGTCGAGGACATCCTGCTGGCCAGCCTGGACACCTGCATCCTCGACGGCGAGAGCAGCCTGCCGCGCGACGGTGCCGGGCTTGCTTCGCTGGCCGAACGCAAGCGCGGCCACTGGGCCGATCACGCCGAGCGCCTGGCCCGCCTGACCCTCGAGATACTCAAGCTCTGGCACGGTCTGCAGAAGCGCTTCAAGGGCAAGATCGACCTGGCCCAGGCCGTGGCGCTCAACGACATCAAGCAGCAACTGGCCAACCTGGTGTACCCGGGTTTTGTGCGGGAAACCCCGGGCATCTGGCTCAAGGAACTGCCGCGCTACCTCAAGGCGGTGGAGCTGCGTCTGGAAAAACTCGGTTCGCAGGTGCAGAAGGACCGCGTGTGGAGCGGCGAGCTGAGCGGTCTGTGGGCACAGTACAAGGCGCGTGCCGACAAGCATGCCCAGGAGGGCAAGCGCGACGAGCAACTGGTGCTGTACCGCTGGTGGATCGAGGAATACCGCGTGTCGCTGTTTGCCCAGCAGTTGGGTACCAAGGTACCGATTTCCGACAAGCGCCTGGCCAAGCAATGGAGTCTGGTGGAAGCCTAATCCCCGGAACTTGTGGCACACTTGGCGAACTTCGCTACCGTGTCAGGTACCTGCCACGGTAGCTACAGAATGCAGCACAGCGTACTGCCCCGCTTGCCGGGTGCATTGCCTGTATTAATTGGTACTTTCGTGCCATTTGACCGACAGAACAGGCCGTTGCCCGGCAGGCAGCGGCCCCGAACAGAGGAACGACCGTGCATAACGTCGTCATCAGCGGCACCGGCCTGTACACCCCGGCCAACAGCATTTCCAACGAAGAGCTGGTCGAGTCTTTCAACACCTATGTGCAGCAGTTCAATGCCGACAATGCCGCTGCCATCGAACGGGGCGAAGTGCAGGCACTGGCCGAGTCGAGCGCTGCGTTCATCGAGAAGGCCTCGGGCATCAAGAGCCGCTTCGTGATGGACAAGGCCGGCATCCTCGATCCGCAGCGCATGAAGCCGCGCCTGCCGGAGCGCAGCAACGACGAGCCGTCGATCCTCTGCCAGATGGGCGTGGCCGCCGCCGAGCAGGCCCTGGCGCGTGCCGGGCGCACCGCAGCCGATGTCGACGCGGTCATCGTCGCCTGCTCCAACCTGCAGCGCCCTTACCCGGCCATCGCCATCGAAGTGCAGCAGGCTTTGGGCATCGCCGGTTTCGGTTTCGACATGAACGTGGCGTGTTCGTCGGCGACCTTCGGCATTCAGGTCGCCTGCAACAGCGTGCAACTGGGGCAGGCCCGTTCGGTGCTGGTGATCAGCCCCGAGATCTGCACCGGCCACCTGAACTTCCGTGACCGTGACAGCCACTTCATCTTCGGCGACGCCGCCACGGCGGTGCTGGTCGAACGTGCCGACCTCGCTACCTCGGCGCACCAGTTCGATATCGTCAGCACCAAGCTGCTGACCCAGTTCTCCAACAACATCCGCAACAACTTCGGCTTCCTCAACCGCGCGGCGGAAGAGGGTATCGGTGCGCCGGACAAGCTGTTCGTGCAGGAAGGCCGCAAGGTGTTCCGCGAGGTGTGCCCGATGGTGGCCGAGCTGATCGGCCAGCACCTGAGCGAAAACAACCTCAACGTCAGTGACGTCAAGCGCTTCTGGCTGCACCAGGCCAACCTGAGCATGAACCACCTGATCGTCAAGAAGCTGCTGGGCCGCGACGCGCTGGTCGAGGAGGCCCCGGTGATTCTCGATACCTACGCCAACACCAGTTCGGCCGGCTCGGTGATCGCGCTGCACAAGCACCAGGACGACCTGCCCAAGGGTGCCCTCGGGGTGCTCAGTTCGTTCGGTGCCGGCTACTCGATCGGCAGCGTGATCCTGCGCAAACGTTGATCGCCCACGCCAGTGACGGCTGACGAACAGCGCTTGCTCGACCGCCTGCTGGCGGGAGAGCAGCGCGCGTTCGCCGAACTGGTTCAGACCTGCCAGGGCGCCATGCGCGCGGTGGCCTATGCCATCGTCGGCGAACGTGGCGCCGACGAGGTGGTGCAGGATGCCTGGCTGGCGGCGGTACGCGGTCTGGCGGGCTTCCAGCGCCGCTCCAGCCTCAAGACCTGGCTGCTGACCATCACCGCCAATACGGCCAAGACCCGTTACCGGCAAAACCGCCGCGAGGTGCTGCTCGACGACCTGCCGGCCCCCCATGGCAGCATCGACGACGCGCGTTTCGCCAGCGACGGTCACTGGCTGCTGGCGCCTTCGGCTTGGCACGAAGACAGCCCCGAGGCCCTGCTCAGCCAGGAGCAGTTGCGCGAATGCCTGGAGCACACCCTGCTCAGCCTGTCGCAGCTGCAGAGCAGTGTGCTGTTGTTGCGTGAGCGCCAGGGCCTCGAACTGGTGGAAATCTGTAATCTGCTCGACCTGTCGCTCTCCAATGTACGTGTGCTGCTGCACCGTGCACGCCTCAAGGTCTTCGCGACCCTGGAACATTTCGAGGACACCGGCCAATGCTGACCTGCAAGCAACTGGTCGCCTGCTCCAGTGATTACCTGGACGGGCAACTGACCCTGGGCGAGCGCCTGATGACGCGCCAGCACCTGCTGTTCTGTCGCAATTGTCGTCGCTTCATCAAGCAGTTGCGCCTGGCCCAGGCAACCCTCAAGGCGCTGCCGCCGGCGCCTGTGGAGGGGGCCGAGGCCCTTGCGGCGCGGCTGGCCGCCGAGCGCCGGGCAACGCGCTGAAACCCCGCAACCAGCCCTGCAACGGGGCGAATTTTCTTATTCACATTCGAAGTAAAAAGTTCCCCTGTCACTAAATATTTATCTAACAGCCACTGATCTGAAATAACCCCCCGCCAAGATTCGTCCCCAGCACAAGTGGCCTGAGCCGCGTGTTTTTTCAACGTAATCAAGACCATAAACGTTATGAACGTAGGGGAGTTCCTTCGATGATCCGTAAGCACTTCGCAGGTTTCGCAGCCAGCGCCTTGGCAATGGCCGTTACCGCCCAGGCTTTCGCGGGCACCGTGACTACTGACGGCGCCGATATCGTAGTCAAGACCAAGGGTGGCCTGGAGGTCGCTACCGCTGACAAGGAATTCAGCTTCAAGCTGGGTGGCCGGGTCCAGGCCGACTACAGCCGCTTCGACGGTTTCTACACCAAGAACGGCGATACCGCCGATGCGGGCTACTTCCGCCGTGCCTACCTGGAACTGGGCGGTGTGATGTACACCGACTGGGCCTACCAGATCGCCTACGACTTCTCGCATAACTCCGGTGGCGACAACCGTTCCGAAGACGGTTACTTCGACGAAGCGTCGCTGGCCTACAACGGCTTCAAGCCGGTATCGATCAAGGTCGGTCGCTTCGACCCCGAGTTCGGCCTGGAAAAAGCCACCAGCTCCAAGTGGGTGACTGCCCAGGAGCGAACCGCTGCCTACGACCTGGTGGACTGGACCAACTCGCACAACGGCGGCTTCGGTATCCAGGCATCGGGTAACGCCGGTGACTCGCTGTACGGTTCGGCCGGCCTGTTCGCCAAGGACGCCACCAACCAGGACAAGGACGGCGACAGCTCCAAGCAGTTCAACCTGCGCGGTGTGTTCGCACCGATGCACGAGGCCGGCAACGTACTGCACGTTGGCCTGAACTACGCCCAGCGCGACCTTTCCGACACCGCGTTCGACGGCCGTATCCGCAGCCGCCTGGGCATGCGTGGGGTGAGCACCGACGGTGGCCAGGACGCCGGCAACAACGGCAACCGCCTGGTGCTGGGCGGCAACGCCACCACCCCGGCCGGTGCCTACGACACCGACAAGGCCTGGGGCCTGGAAGCCGCCTACGCGCTGGGCCCGTTCTCGGTGCAGGGCGAGTACATCAAGCGTGATGTTCAGGCAGACGACTCGGCCTTCTCCGACATCAAGGCCAAGGGTTACTACGGCCAGGTGGCCTACACCATCACCGGTGAAGCGCGTGGCTACAAACTCGGCAAGTTCGACAGCATCAAGCCTTCCAACAAGCAGATTGGTGCGTGGGAAGTGTTCTACCGCTACGACCACCTGAGCGTCGACGACAACAACGGCGCATTTGCCGACATCGGTGACGTGGAAGCCAAGGTGCACAACCTGGGTGTGAACTGGTACGCCAACGAGTCGATCAAGCTCAGCGGCGTGTACGTCAAGGCCAAGACCGACAACGCGCAGAACGCTGCCGGCGACGACAGCGGCGACGGTTTCGTGATGCGCGCGCAGTACGTGTTCTAAGCGTTACCCCTGCAACACACTCCTTCATCCGTTAGATCTTCGCCCCGCACCTGCGGGGCTTTTTTTTGCTCGCACGAGGGGGCAGACTGCGCGCATGCCCATCTCAATTCTGCCGCACCTTGCCGATATCGACGCCGCCACCTGGGATGCCCTGGTGCCGGATGCCCAGCCGTTCCTGCGCCATGCCTTCCTGCGCAGCCTGGAAGACAGCGCCAGCGTCACCCCACGCACCGGCTGGGCACCGGCCCACCAGGTCCTGACGGACACTCAGGGCCAGGTGCGGGCGGCCATGCCGGCCTACGTGAAGACCCATTCGTTCGGCGAGTACGTGTTCGATCACGGCTGGGCCGACGCCTGCGACCGCGCCGGTATCGACTATTACCCCAAGCTGCTGTGCGCGGTGCCGTTTTCACCGGTCAGCGGCGCGCGCCTGCTGGGTGACGCGCAGGCGGCGGGTGAGCTGATCGACGGCGTCAGCGATGCTTTGCTCGAACAGGGGCTGTCGGGCCTGCACGTGAACTTCACCGACCCGGCCAGCGACGAAGTATTGCGTGGGCGTGCGGGCTGGATGGAGCGCCTGGGGTGCCAGTTTCACTGGCGCAACCAGGGTTATCGGGACTTCCAGGATTTTCTCGACAGCCTCAGTTCGCGCAAGCGCAAGCAGATGCGCAAGGAACGCGAGCAGGTGGCGGGGCAGGGTATCGAGTTTCAGTGGTACCACGGCCATGAGCTGAGTGAGGCGCAGTGGGATTTCGTGTACGCATGCTATGCCAACACCTACGCCGTGCGCCGCCGTGCCCCGTACCTTGCCCGGGCGTTTTTCAGCCTGCTGGCCGAACGCATGCCCGCGTCGATCCGCGTGGTGATGGCGCATCAGGGCGGGCGGGCGGTGGCGATGGCGTTCAGCCTGGTGGGTGGTGACAGCCTGTATGGGCGCTACTGGGGCTGCCTAGCGGAGTTCGACCGGTTGCATTTCGAGACGTGCTTCTATCAGGGTATGGACGTTGCCATTGCCGAAGGGTTGCAGCGTTTCGATGCCGGGGCGCAGGGCGAGCACAAGCTGATTCGCGGGTTCGAACCGGTGATCACGCGGTCCTGGCATTACCTGCTGCATCCGGGGTTGAAGGCGGCCGTGCAGGACTTTCTGGCGCAGGAGCGGGTGGGGGTGCTGGGGTATGCCGAGGAGGCGCGTACGGCGCTGCCCTTCAGGCAAGCCTGAGGGCCGAGCCCGCACCCGCAGGCGCAGTGAAATCCCTGTGGGAGCGGGCTTGACCCGCGATACCGTCGCCGCGGTGTTCAATCGACCCCGACAAACCCTCCCGTCTGGTGATGCCACAACCGTGCGTACAGCCCCTGGTGCGCCAGCAGTTCGGCATGGGTGCCCATCTCGGCAATCCGCCCCTGCTCCAGCACCACCAGCCGGTCCATCCGCGCGATGGTCGACAGGCGGTGCGCAATGGCGATCACCGTCTTGCCCTGCATCAGGGTCTCCAGGCTCTCCTGGATGGCTGCCTCCACTTCCGAATCCAGCGCCGAAGTGGCTTCGTCCATGATCAGGATCGGTGCATTCTTGAGCAGGACCCGCGCAATCGCGATGCGCTGGCGCTGGCCGCCGGACAGTTTCACGCCACGCTCGCCCACATGCGCATCGAAACCGGTGCGCCCCTGGGCATCGGACAGCTGAGGGATGAACTCATCGGCCCGCGCCCGGCGCACCGCCTCCCACAACTCCTCTTCTGTCGCATCCGGCCGGCCATACAGCAGGTTGTCGCGAATCGAGCGGTGCAGCAGCGAGGTGTCCTGGGTGATCATGCCGATCTGTGCGCGCAGGCTGGCCTGGCTCACCTGGGCAATGTCCTGGCCGTCGATCAGGATACGGCCACTTTCCAGGTCGTACAGGCGCAGCAGCAGGTTGACCAGGGTGGACTTGCCGGCGCCCGAGGGGCCGATCAGGCCGATCTTCTCGCCGGGGCGAATGTCCAGGGTCAGGTTGCTGATGATCCGGCTGCCCTGACCGTAATGAAAGTCGACATTGTCGAAGCGCACCGCGCCGCGATCGACCTTGAGCGCCGGAGCATCTGGCGGATCGGTGACGGTGACCGGCTGGGCGATGGTCTTGAGGCCATCCTGCACCATGCCGATGTTCTCGAAGATGCCGTTGACCACCCACATGATCCAGCCCGACATGTTGACGATGCGGATCACCAGGCCGGTGGCCAGGGCGATGGCGCCCACGGTGATCAGCGACTGGCTCCACAGCCACAGCGCCAGGCCGGTGGTGGTGACGATCAGCAGCCCGTTGAGGCTGGTGATGACCACATCCATGCTGGTGATCACCCGCGAGGCCAGCTGGGTCTTTTCGGTCTGCTCGCGAATCGCTTCGCGGGCGTACTGGCGCTCGAAGTCGGTGTGGGCGAACAGCTTGAGGGTGGCGATGTTGGTGTAGCCATCGACAATGCGGCCCATCAGCTTGGAGCGCGCATCCGATGACACCACCGAGCGTTCCTTGACCCTGGGCACGAAATAGCACAGTGCGCCGATGTAGGCGAAGATCCAGACGGTCAGGGGCAGCATCAGGCGCCAGTCGGCCTCGGCGAACAGTACCAGCGAGCTGATCGCGTAGATCAGCACGTGCCACAGGGCGTCCACCGCCTGCACGGCCGAATCGCGCAGCGAGTTGCCGGTCTGCATGATGCGCTGGGCGATGCGCCCGGCAAAATCGCTCTGGAAGAAATTGAGGCTCTGCTTGAGCACATGGGTGTGGTTCTGCCAGCGGATCATGCTGGTCATGCCCGGGCTGATGGTCTGGTGCACCAGCAGGTCGTGCAGGCCGAAGAACAGCGGGCGCAGCAGCAGCGTGACCACCACCATCCAGATCAGCTCGCTGGCGTGATCGCTGAAGAAATCGGGGTTTGGCGCGCCCTGGGCCAGGTCGATGATACGGCTCAGGTAACTGAACAGCGCCACTTCGATGAGCGAAGCCACCAGCCCCACCACCAGCAGTGCGGCAAAGCTGGGCCACACCTGGCGCAGGTAGTAGAAATAGAACGGCAGGACCTTGCCCGGCGGCGATGCGGTCGGTGCTTCTCGAAAGATATCGATCAGCTTTTCGAAATAGCGATACAACCTCAAAACTCTAACTCCTGTCTGACTCGACCGGGCCGGTCGTGGTTCACGTCCCTGTGAACACGGGCTCAGTCAATGCGTTTGGCGGACTTGATCAGCACGGGATCGACCGGTACATCGGCCATGCCGTTCTTGCGCGTGGTCGGCGAGTTGACGATCTGGTCGACAACGTCCATACCCTTGACCACCTTGGCGAACACGGCGTAGCCGGCATCGCGGCCCGGATCGAGGAAGGCGTTGTCGGCCACGTTGATGAAGAACTGGCTGGTGGCCGAGTTCGGGTTGGATGTGCGGGCCATCGACAGGGTGCCGCGGGTGTTGTGCAGGCCGTTGCTGGCCTCGTTGCGGATCGGGTCCTTGGTCGACTTCTGTTGCATCTGCGCGGTGAAGCCGCCGCCCTGGACCATGAAGCCCGGGATCACGCGGTGGAAGATGGTGTTGGTGTAGAAGCCGCTGTCGACATACTCGAGGAAGTTCTTGGTCGAGATGGGCGCCTTGACCGGGTCCAGTTCCACTTCGATCTGGCCGAAGCTGGTGTCGAGCAGTACGTGCGGGGCTTTTTCGGCAGCCATCAGGCTGGTGGCGAAGACGACCGAGCAGGCGCCAAGCAGAAGTTTTTTCAGCATGAACTCAATGATCCTTGAGAAGTGGTTGAAGCCGTTGCCAGAAACTGCAGCAGGGTCTGGTTGAACAGCCGGGGTTGATCCAGCGGTGTAGCGTGCCGTGAATCTTCGATGACCGCCAGTCGTGCTTGAGGAATAAGCGCGACGTAGCGCTGCTTGAGCTGTATCGGGGTGTAATCGTGGTCGGCGCTGATGACCAGCGTAGGACAGCGGATCTGGCCCAGGCGTTCCTGTACCCCCCAGCCGACGATGGCATCGAAGCTGGCCAGGTACGCACGCTTGTCGTTGCGCGCCCAGCGCTCGGCCATCTTGCGTCGCAACTCGGCCTGCTCCGGCTTGGGAAACAGGCGTGCGGCCAGGCCTTTGCCGATGGTCTCCAGGCTTAGCAGGCGGGCCAGGCTCCAGCGCTTGAACCATTGCCAGTAATCGTCGCGGCTGCGCAGCTTGACCTCGGGTGCGCTGTTGACGATGCACAGGCTGCGCAACCGGTGGGGATGGTCGACGGCAAACTGGAAGCCGATCATGCCGCCCATCGACAGGCCAGCCAGGTGCACCGGGCCGGTGTTCAGGTGCTCCAGCAGGGCCAGCAGGTCGGCGCTGAAGCCGGCGATGCTGTAGCGCTCGCGAGGCTTGTCGGAGCGCCCGTGGCCGCGCACATCGAGCAGGATCACGCGGTACTGACGGGCCAGCTCCGGTACCTGGTATTCCCAGTCCTGGCAGCTCGAGCCCAGGCCGTGCAGCAGTACCAGGGGCTCGCCCTGGCCATATTCCTCGTAATGCAGGGTGCAACCTTCATGTTCGAAATAGGCCATGGGCGTTACCTGTCAGGCTTGGGCGGGGGCGGCGAAGGGCGCGTCCAGCGGCGCAGTGTCGAAGTTGCGCAGCAACTCGATGAGGATCTGCGTGGCCGGGCCCAGGGGTTTGTCCTTGTTCGAGTAAAGGTAGAACAGCGGGTGACGGCTGCCACCCTGGTCCAGCGGCAGTGGCTTGAGCACGCCTTCGCGCAGTTCGCGCTCGATCAGGTGGCGTGGCAGCCAGGCAAAGCCCAGGCCGCTGCTGACGAAGGTGGCGGCGGTGGCCAGGCTGCCGACCGTCCAGCGCTGTTCGGCGCCCAGCCAGCCCACATCCCGCGGTTGTGCCCGGCCAGAGTCGCGGATCACCACCTGCAACTGGCTCTCCAGGTCCTGGAAACTGAGCTCGCGGCCCAGGCGGTGCAGGCTGTGCTCGGGGTGTGCAACGGCCACGAACTCCACCGCGCTCAATTCGGTGCCCAGGTAGCCGGGGATGCTGAAGCCGCTGATGGCAAGGTCCGCCACCCCTTCATGCAGCACTTCCTCGACCCCTGACAGCACCTCCTCGCGCAGGCGCACCCGGCAGCCGCGACTTTGCGGCATGAACGCACTCAGGGCACGTACCAGTCGGGCATTGGGGTAGGCGGCATCGACCACCAGGCGCACCTCGGCTTCCCAACCCTGCTCCATGTGATGGGCGAGGTCTTCGAGTTGGCTGGCCTGCTTGACCAACTGGCGCGAGCGGCGCAGCAGCACGCTGCCGGCATCGGTGAGCACCGCCTTGCGCCCGTCGATGCGCAGCAACGGCACGCCGAGCTGGTCCTGCATGCGGGCCACGGTATAGCTCACCGACGATTGGGAGCGGTGCAGGGCTTCGGCGGCCTGGGCAAAGCCGCCGTGGTCGACCACCGCCTGCAGAGTCCGCCACTGATCCAGGGTAACGCGCGGCGCTTTCATCTTCGGCTCCTGTTGTCCTAAGCTGGCGCACTTTCATGGAGAGCGCCGTTATGAAGAAAATCTGTGTTGCACTGCTGGCCCTGCTGCCGCTGACGGCCCTGGCCTACCCCATCGACGTGACCAAGAACACCGACGGGGTGAAGCTTGACTACACCACCTACGACACCGACCGTGACATCGGCTCGATCAGCCTGAACAACTACGGCGATGTGGCAGCGACGTGCAAGGTCACCTTCCGCAACGGCCCGGAGGCCCCCAGGGTACGGCGCATACAGGTACCGGCGAAAAAGAGCGTCGACGTGACGGCCAAATTCAACCGCGAAATCCTCAAGCTGCGCATTGCGCTGGACTGCAAACCGCAATAAAACAGGTTAACTGATAGATTTAACCCAGTTTTTACGCTTTTTTATCGATAGGTCAATCTCTAATCTTGCCTCCATCGACTTAGCGAACTTGCCGATGGAGGCAACCCATGTCCCGCGTACTGATCATCGAAAGCAGCGCCCGCCTGCAGGACTCCGTGTCTCGTCAGCTGACCCGTGATTTCATCAGCCAGTGGCAGGCGGCCAAGCCGGCCGACCAGATCAGCGTGCGCGACCTGGCATTGAACCCGGTACCCCACCTGGACAGCCATCTGCTGGGTGGCTGGATGAAGCCCGAAGCCCAGCGCAGCGCCGAAGAAGTGCAGGCACTGGCACGTTCCAACGAACTGACCGACGAAGTGCTGGCCGCCGATGTACTGGTGCTGGCGGCGCCGATGTACAACTTCACCATCCCCAGTACGCTGAAGGCCTGGCTCGACCATGTGCTGCGTGCCGGCGTCACCTTCAAATACACCCCCACCGGCCCGCAGGGCTTGCTGACCGGCAAGCGCGCCTATGTGCTGACGGCCCGCGGCGGTATCCACGCCGGGGCCGGTAGCGACCATCAGGAGCCCTACCTGCGCCAGGTGATGGCCTTCATCGGCATTCACGAGGTGACGTTCATTCACGCCGAGGGCCTGAACATGGGCGGCGACTTCCACGAAAAAGGCCTGAACCAGGCCAAGGCGCTGCTGGCTGCGGTAGCTTGAGCCGTACCGATTTTCCCCCCGCCTGACACCTTTGCTCCTTTGGGTGTACCTGCCCGGTCAGACACTGGTTTGACCGGGCTTTTTTGTGGGTGGTTATAAAACTTGTCATTGCCAGGTTGATTGTTTATAGAGAACTGACAGTTTTGTCAGGTGCGCGCTTGAATGCCTATCTGTTTATATACAGGTGACGGACAGACTTTCCGCAGTGAAAGTTTGTAACTTGCCTCGCGGATATAAGGATGCGTACCTATGCCTGCTAAAATTGAGTCCAAGCTATATGCTTGGGATGCCCCGACGATCGACTGTTCGATTGAACATCCCGAATACCCCCAAGACCCGTCGAGAAGGTATTTCCTGATAAGGGGGATCTACAACTGCGGCAGCAATACGGATTTTTTGTCAGTCAGGACGCTCATATCAGCCGGTATGTACGCCGGTGACAGGGTCAGGGTAAGAATTGTCGAACCTTCCGGTATCATCTTCGATTTGCCCGTGCAAGTCATCAAAAACCCGCCGCAAGCGCTGTACTCTTCTTGTCCAAAAGCGCTGATGTACAGCAGTTCCGGTCAAACGGCACAGGTAAATTTCGCGCTGAGCAGGAATGGCGGAGCATGGGTGGTTTCGCAGAGTCGTTACTATACGGTGCAAGTCCAAAGTTTCGATCCATTGGACCGGCCAAAACTTGACCGCGGTTCTCGCGTGGCCACGGTTACATATCCCAAATGGCACCGTTCACACAAGGTTCGTCTAAGAGGTTTCACCATGACAGGGCATGAGGACCTGGGGTGGAAATCCATGGAGGGTGGTAAAGCCCAGTTTGAAATTCCACTGAGCTGGTTTCAGCAGAACAGAGGCCAGCCAGTGTGGCTCAATTATGCGCTTGAAGCGGTTACGGGCTCGGACTGGCAATTTTCCAGGCTGCTTTATATCCCGAGCCTGGAGGTGCCCCCGGCATCTGAGGAGGCGCCTGAGGTCCCTGCGAAAGTGCCGGTGAAAAAACCTGCGAAGGCGTCAGAAGCACCTGCGAAAGTGCCTGGCAAACCTGCGAAACGCCCGCCAAGCAAGGCGTGACCCGCAAGCAAGGGTTCAAAGCCGGCGCGAGCGCAGGGAGGCACCATGTTGAACACGTTCACACTGTTGCTGTTGATCAGCCTGATGACAGCCTGCGCCAGCCGGGCGCCGGTGCAGCCTGCCAGTGACGAGTTTGCGCAGGCAAGCTCGGTGCCGCCAACGGTCCAGGCCGCTGCATTGCAGTCCCGTGCAGGTACGGCGGCTGTTTCCGGAGCCACGGTTGCACGCCACCTGCAGGAACGTTACCGCGACACCCGGCAGAACTGTGACGCCTCCAGCGCGCCGGCCTTTCTGTGCAGCGGCATCCTCATGCGCGCTACGCAGAACAGCCCGGCGTTTCATTCGTGGAACCCGAACCCTACCGCCTCGGGCGTGTCGTTCTCCTACCTGCGTGCCGACTCTGCGTTCAGTCGGTTGGCCTATGGGTACACTAACGGCTTCATCTTCGTGCCTATCTTGTACGCCAACAATCAATACAAGCCGCGTGTGTTGTGCTCGTTTCCTGTGGACGCCGATTCCAACAGGCGAGAATCGCAGGGGTGCGGGCAGAATGTCGGTTATCCCACGGTGAGTCGCGAGTGCAGGGCGCAGGGCATCGGTACAGCCGAACAATGGCTGGCGCATTACAACGCCAACCGGATCAATGCACGCCAGTGCGGCTTCAATGTTCGCGATGAACTCAACAAAGAAGGCGCCATCGCGTTCTATCAGAGCCTGCGTGCCAGAAACCTGCCCGGCGCCAACCTTGGTGGCATCCAGAACGAAGTGCGCATGGCCCTGTGGCCGCAGAACATCGGTCGGCAATTGCCGATGGAAGCCTTCTTCTATATTGGCGGGAGCGCGAGCGGAAGGGCGGGGGCGCAGGCGGATCAGCGGGACTTCTTCAGCCAGACGGGCATCCTGGTGCCGATCATCGCGGTGACCTTGCCCTCTGGCGCCACCCCCGCACGCTTCCAGTTCATCACGGCCGATCAGACCCGTTGAGCCTGCTGGCACCTTGAGTGCAGGCCTTTCAAAAGCGGTTGCCGGCCCGTTGGTCAACCGCTAAGGTCGCCGCCTGCATATCAGGGGGCATACATGGGCTACTTATTGATCGTCGCGCTGATCCAGGCGTTTTCCTTCAGCCTGATCGGCGAATACCTGGCCGGGCATGTCGACAGCTACTTCGCGGTGCTGGCGCGGGTACTGCTGGCCGGCCTGGTGTTTTTGCCGTTGACCCGCTGGCGCAAGGTCGAGCCGCGCTTCATGCGGGCCATGCTGCTGATCGGCGCGTTGCAGTTCGGCATCACCTATGTGTGCCTGTATTTGAGCTTTCGTGTGCTGAGCGTGCCCGAAGTGCTGCTGTTCACCATTCTTACACCCTTGCACGTGACCCTGATCGAGGATGCCCTGAACCGGCGCTTCAACCCGTGGGCACTGGTGGCCGCACTGGTGGCGGTGGGGGGCGCAGCGGTGATTCGCTTCGACCGCATCAGCCCGGACTTCTTCATGGGCTTTGTGCTGCTGCAACTGGCCAACTTCACCTATGCCGCCGGTCAGGTGCTGTACAAGCACCTGGTTGCCCGTTACCCCAGTGACCTGCCGCACTACCGACGCTTCGGCTACTTCTACCTGGGCGCCCTGCTGGTGGTGCTGCCGGCCTTCCTGCTGTTCGGCAACGCGCAGCATCTGCCCAGCACCGACGTGCAGTGGCTGGTGCTGCTGTTTCTGGGATTGTGCCCGACGGCGCTGGGGCTGTACTGGTGGAACAAGGGCGCCTGCCTGGTTTCAGGCGGCACCCTGGCGGTGATGAACAACCTGCATGTGCCGGTCGGGCTGATGCTCAACCTGCTGATCTGGAACCAGCACGAGCCGCTGGGCCGGCTGTTCATCGGTGGTGCGGTGATACTGGCCTCGCTATGGCTCAGCCGACTCGGTGCTCAACGCCCGCTGCTCGCGAACGGCACCGGCCGGTAGCAGCCCGGCGCGCAGGTCGCTGCCGCTGGGTTGCTGGTACAGGCCCAGACCGAACTCGGGCATCACGGCCAGCAGGTAGTCGAAGATATCGCCCTGGATACGTTCATAATCGGCCCAGGCGGTGGTGCGGGTGAAGCAGTAGATTTCCAGGGGCACGCCCTGGGCGGTGGTCTGCATCTGACGCACCATGCAGGTCATGTTCGGCTGGATGTCCGGGTGGCTTTTCAGGTACGCCAGGGCATAGGCGCGGAAGGTGCCGATGTTGGTCATGCGCCGGCGGTTGGCCGACAGCGCTGCCACAGGGCCCTGGGCTTCGTTCCAGGCCTGCAGTTCGCTGCGCTTGCGGGTCATGTAGTCGGTGAGCAGGCGCACCTTGCCCAGGCGTTGCTCTTCTTCATCGGTCAGAAAGCGCACGCCGCCAGCATCGATGAACAGGCTGCGCTTGATGCGCCGACCGCCGGCCTGCTGCATGCCACGCCAGTTCTTGAACGATTCGGACATCAAGCGCCAGGTGGGGATCGAGACAATGGTCTTGTCGAAGTTCTGCACCTTGACCGTGTGCAGGGTGATGTCCACCACGTCGCCGTCGGCGCCCACCTGGGGCATCTCGATCCAGTCGCCGACGCGCAGCATGTCGTTGCTGGTCAGTTGCACGCTGGCCACGAACGACAGCAGGGTGTCCTTGTACACCAGCAGGATCACCGCCGACATCGCACCCAGGCCCGACAGCAGCAACAACGGCGAGCGGTCGATCAGGGTGGCGACGATGATGATCGCGCCGAACACGAACAGCACCATCTTGGCCAGTTGCACATAGCCCTTGATCGAACGGGTACGCGCATGTTCGGTGCGGGCATAGATATCGAGCAGGGCATCGAGCAGTGCACTGATGGCCAGCACCAGGAACAGGATGGTGAACGCCAGCGCCACGTTGCCCAGAAAATGCTGGCTGGTGGCACTGAGCTCCGGCACCAGCTTGAGGCCGAACTGCACCACCAGCGAGGGCACCATCTGCGCCAGGCGCTGGAATACCTTGTTGTGCAGAAGGTCGTTGAGCCAGTGCAGGGCCGGCTGGCGGCTCAGCAGCCGGACGGCGTGCAGGATCATGAAGCGTGCCACACGCCCCAGTACCAGGGCGGCCAGCAGCAGTACCGCCAGGCCCAGGCCGGCGTGCAGCAGCGGGTGCTGATCGAGGGTGCCCCACAGATCCAGGGCGTTTTGCCAGAACAATTGAATATCCATGCCTTAGTAAAGGTGTCCGCAAAAAGAGTGGAAGTGCAATTAGAACGCGGAAAGTCGTGACAATGCCAAAAGAAATTCGGCGTGAGCGCCGGAAAACGTTACCCTATATGGCTGAATTTCTGCACTTGCCCGAGGTACACCCGTGTTTTCCCAATTCGCCCTGCACGAACGCCTGCTCAAAGCCGTGGCCGCACTGAACTTTGTCGAGCCCACGCCTGTGCAGGCGGCGGCCATCCCCCTGGCGCTGCAAGGGCGTGACCTGCGGGTGACGGCGAAAACCGGTAGCGGCAAGACCGCCGCCTTCATGCTGCCCGTGCTCAACCGCCTGGTGGACCTGAAGCAGAGCCGTGTCGAGATCCGTGCCCTGGTGCTGCTGCCGACCCGCGAGCTGGCCCAGCAGACCCTCAAGGAAATCGAGCGTTTCGCCCAGTTCACCTACATCAAGGCCGGCATGATCACCGGTGGTGAAGACTTCAAGGAACAGGCCGCCATGCTGCGCAAGGTGCCGGACATCCTGGTCGGCACCCCGGGGCGCATGCTCGAGCACCTCAATGCCGGCAACCTGCACCTTGAACATGTGCAGGCGGTGGTGCTGGACGAAGCCGACCGCATGCTCGACATGGGCTTTTCCGAAGACGTCGAGCGTCTGTGCAACGAGTGCGCGAACCGCGAGCAGACCCTGCTGTTCTCGGCTACCACTGGCGGTGCCGGCCTGCGCGACATGATCGGCAAGGTACTCAAAGACCCCGAGCACCTGATGCTCAACACCGTCAGCCAGCTCAACGACGGCACCCGCCAGCAGATCATCACCGCCGACCACAACCAGCACAAAGAACAGATCGTGCAGTGGCTGCTGGCCAACGAGACCTACCAGAAGGCAATCATCTTCACCAATACCCGGGTGATGGCCGACCGTATCTACGGGCACCTGGTGGCCAAGGACATCAAGGCATTCGTGCTGCACGGCGACAAGGACCAGAAGGACCGCAAGCTGGCCATCGAGCGCCTCAAGCAGGGCGGCGCCAAGGTGCTGGTGGCGACCGACGTCGCGGCCCGTGGCCTGGACGTGGACGGCCTGGACCTGGTGATCAACTTCGACATGCCGCGCAGCGGCGACGAATATGTACACCGTATCGGTCGTACCGGGCGCGCCGGCAACGAAGGCCTGGCAGTGTCGCTGATCTGCCATGGTGACTGGAACCTGATGTCGAGCATCGAGCGCTACCTCAAGCAGAGCTTCGAGCGCCGCACCATCAAGGAAGTCAAAGGCACCTATACCGGGCCGAAGAAGGTCAAGGCGTCGGGCAAGGCCGCCGGGGTCAAGAAGAAAAAGACCGACAAGAAGACCGACAAGAAGGTGGTGGCCAAACGCAAGCCGACCGCCAAGCCCAAGCCCAATGCTCCCTCCCTGGTGAGCCAGGACGGCATGGCACCGCTGAAGAAGCGCAAGCCGGCACCGGCTGCCGAGTAAGGTTGCAGGGCCTATTCGCCGGCAAGGCCGGCTCCTACAGGAGCTGTCTTGCCAGCGAACGCGTCATCCTCGATTCAGACTTTCTTCTCTGCCGCCTTCAGTTCCTGCATGCGCTTGTCGATCAGCTGGCATTTGTCCGGCAGGTCCTTGCTCTCGGTTCCCAGCTTCATCCCCTGCAATTCTTCATTGATCTCCTTGGCCTTCTGCGGGTTCTGCTCCGTCAGTTTGCTGACCTCCTTGGCCAGCTCCTCGCGCTTCTGCGTGGCCTCTTCCAGCGTGCAGGCCCAGGTGGGCACGGCAAATAGAAGGGCAGCGGCAGCGGTGATGCTCATCAGCGTTTTCATGGTCGGACCTCGTGTTCCATTACGGGCGAAGGTGTTCGGTGGAGGGCTGTGCCGGCCGGAAAGTTCAGTCGAACCGCTGCCGCGCGCGCCTGTCACACCCTTACATCCCCTTGCTGGAGGTTGGACCGATGAGCACTACCTATGACTGGGACCTGATGGAGCGCCTGCTGCACGAAGTGCAGAACGGCGCCGGCCACAGCTTTACCCCGCGCCCGTATGCCGAGCAGCATGCTGCCGGCCTGGCTGCCAAAGGCGATGCAGTGCCGGAGCTTGATCATCTGAAGACCAAGGCCTGCGAATACGAGAAGCTGCTGTTCGAGCGCGGCTTTATCGAGACGCGCCCTGAAGAGGAAGGGGGCAATGGCGAGAACTTCGTCCTTACCCAACGAGGCTCGCGCCTGCTCAGCCTTATCGACAGCGCAATCCCGGGCAATGATCATCCGCGCCAGGTGTTGAACGAGCAGGCTGATGCACTGGATGAGGCGACCTTCGACGAAGTGGCGTCAAAGGCACAAATCGCCTGATCGGGCTGGTAATCGCTGGCAGCAGGCCCTGATAATCGGCGCTGGATCCACTATTGCCGAGAGCCTGCCATGCCGTGCCGCGATAATGGGGGTCGCCCTTGAGCGCCCTTCGTAAGAATACCGACACCTTCGCTCTGCAAGTCATGCTGGGCCTGTGCCTGATCTGGGGCATCCAGCAGGTCATGATCAAGTGGGCCGCGCCGGACATCGCACCGGTGATGCAGGCCGCCGCGCGCTCGGGCATCTCGGCACTGATGGTCGCGTTGCTGATGTGCTGGCGGGGTGGCTGGGAACAGCTGGGCACCACCTGGAAGGGCGGTCTGCTGGCCGGTTCGCTGTTCGGCCTGGAGTTTCTGCTGATAGCCGAAGGGCTGCAACTGACGTCCGCGGCGCACATGTCGGTGTTCCTCTACACCGCGCCGGTGTTCACTGCGCTGGGGCTGCACTTCATGCTGCCCAGCGAGCGCCTTCGCCCGCTGCAGTGGCTCGGCATCCTGCTGGCGTTCGCCGGTATTGCCGTGGCCTTTGCCGGCGGACTGTCGCTGGACAACCTCGATGGGCGCATGCTGCTGGGCGATGCGATGGGCGTGATGGCCGGCATGGCCTGGGGCGCGACCACCGTCGTGGTGCGGGCTTCGCGCCTGTCGGAGGCACCGGCTACCCTGACCCTGTTCTACCAACTGATGGTCGGCTTCGTCGGCCTGCTGCTGATCGCGGTGCTGACCGGGCAGGTCGGCCATGTGACGCTGACCGCCACATCGATCAGCAGTGTGCTGTTCCAGGCGGTGGTGGTGTCGTTCTTCAGCTACCTGACCTGGTTCTGGCTGCTGCGTCGGTACCTGGCGTCCAACCTGGCGGTGTTCTCGTTCATCACCCCGTTGTTCGGGGTGACGTTCGGCGTGTTGCTGCTGGGCGAGCCGTTGAGCCTGAACTTCATCCTGGGCGCCGTCTGCGTGTTGCTGGGCATTACCCTGGTCAGTGCCGAGCAGTGGGTACGCAGGCGTCTGCGGCGCCTGCTCGGCCAGTAGCCGGGCGCAACAGCAGGGCCCCGGCGATGATCAGGCCGCTGGCGGCCACTACCAGCGCCGGTTGCAGGCTGGCGCTGAACTGATTGCTCAACGCCGCCAGCAGCGGGCCGCTGAGCTGGCCGAGGGCGAAGCAGGTGGTCAGCAGGCCGGCATTGCGGTGGGTGGCGTGGGGGGCCAGTTCGCGCGAGCGCTGCATCACCAACTGCATGCAGGCCAGAAACGGCGTGCCGCACAGCAGTACACCCAGCGCCAGGCCGGCGCCGCTGCCCAGCAGGCAGGCCAGTACCCCGGCGGCCTGCAGCCACAACGTTGCCATCAGCCAGCGCGCCGTGCTGCCGTGGTGCGGGCGGCGCAGGCTGACCAGCACCACACCCATGGCGGCAGCCAGGCCGAAGGCCGGCCAGAACAGGTCGGCCAGCCACTGGCCGTGAAAACGTGCGCTGGCCATCTGTGACATGAAAGTGGCCGGAATGATGTATCCCACCCCGTACAGTGCATAGATCAGCCCCAGCCGCCCGATGCCGGGTGTCGCACCCTGCGCGGTGGCCTTGTGCGCGGGCACTGGTTGCGGGTGTGGTAGCGCGGGCTGGATCACCAGCAGCATCAGCAGCGCCACGGTGGCGTAGATCAGCCACAGCGGTGCCGAACCCAGGCCCTGCAGATTGGCGCCCAGTGCCAGCATCCCCGTGAGCAGGATACCCATGCCAGGGCCGGCGAACACCAGTGCGCCAAGGCGCGGTTGCCGGCTTTGAGCGGCCAGGTGCTGAGTCATGCCGGTGAGCGTCACCACCACCCACGCACTGGCGATGCCGGTGCCCAGGCGCAGCGCCATATGCGGCCAGAACCCGTGGGCCCAGAACGAGGCCAGGGTCACCAGCACACACAGCCACAACCCGGCCAGCAGGCGCCTGCGCACCTGGGCGGGGCGGTGCGCGAACATCGCGTCGAGGGCGCCGAGCAGGTAGCCCAGGTAATTGGCGGCAGCTACCAGCCCGGCGGCGGTCAGGCTGATCTGGCCTTCGCTGATCAGGTGCGGCAGTTGCGGGGTGAGGGCGAATCGGCCGATGCCCATGGCCATCATCAGGGCAACGAAGCTGGCCAGCAGGCGCATTGTCGAGGACATGGTGGGGTTCCTGTGCGATGAGCGTTGACCGTCAGGCTACTGCGGGTTGACTTTCATAAAAATTGAATAATGATGAGGAACTTGTTCTGCTTTGGAGAATTGCCGTGGAGCTGAGTCAACTGCGCATCTTTCAGGCGGTCGCCGAAGAGGGGTCGATCACCCGCGCGGCCGAGCGCCTGCACCGCGTGCCCTCCAACCTGTCCACGCGCCTGCGCCAGCTGGAAGAGCAACTGGGTGTGGAGCTGTTTCGGCGCGAGCGCCAGCGCCTGCAGCTGTCGCCGGCTGGCAAGGTGCTGCTGGACTACAGCGCACGCATGCTGGCGTTGCATGACGAAGCCTTTGCGGCGGTTCAGGGGGGCGAGCCGGCGGGGAATTTCGTGCTGGGCAGCATGTACAGTTCAGCGGCCATTCATCTGCCTGAGCTGCTGGCGCGCTATCACCGAGCTTACCCGGCGGTGAACCTGCAGGTGCAGACCGCCCCCAGCGGCGAATTGCTCGAAGGGCTGCTCAGCGGGCGTCTCGACGCGGCGCTGGTGGATGGACCGCTGGCCCTGGCCGGGCTCGACGGGGTGCCCTTGTGCGAGGAGACCCTGGTGCTGCTCACCGAGGCCGACCACCCGCCGGTGCACAGTGCCCGGGACGTGGCTGGGCGTGCGGTGTTCACGTTTCGCCAGGGATGCTCGTACCGCATGCGGCTGGAGGCCTGGTACGCCCATGATCGTGCGGCGATGGGGCGGGTGATGGAAATCGAATCGTATCCCAGCATGCTTGCCTGCGTGATCGCCGGGGCGGGTGTGGCGTTGATGGCGACCTCGATGCTTGAAAGCCTGCCGGGCCGTGAACGGGTCACGGTGCACCCGTTGCAGTCGCCGTTCGACCAGACCACCACCTGGCTGATGTGGCGCAAGGGCATGTGCGGGGCCAACCTGAGTGCCTGGATAGCGGTGCAGGAAGCGGTGAAGGGGCAGGTGAGCGATGATGCCGAGGTGGCCCTGCGTGCCTGACTGAAATCAATAGAGAAGTTTTTACCCGGGCGTGATGCTGCACATGGGGCTATGATGAGTTTGTAGCGCCGCCGCCGTACTTCGCGCGCAGATGACCCGTGAGGGGGAGTTATGAGAAACGATCTGTTCAACTGGCTCCACGACCTGGCTGTGGCATTGGGGCTTGTCCCGCCACCCATGCAGCCTGTACCGATCCCTACCGATGAGGAGCAACGCAAACGCCAACCTCGGCGCTAGCGTGCTGCTGAAACCGACGCATTGCGCAATGCGTCGGTATTCTTTTGCGATTTTTCAGCCGTCCCCATTCCCACAAAATCCCTGAAAAGCTTTGGCTTTGGCTTTTGATCTTGATCTTCCCGTCCCCCAGGAGGCCGAATGGAACCTGCGCGTAGTGGCGTGGAGGGCCATGGATGGCCCGTAAAGCGCCGATGGGCAGGGATGCCCGTTCGGCGTGGCCCCACGGAGCGTGGGTGGAATGAGGGGACCCGTAGCGAAGCGTAGGGCCGGATGATGGACGGGAGCGGTTTTGCTTACTTTTTCCAAGAAAAAAGTAAGCCGCTGTAAGAGCGGAAGGGGCCCTTGCTGGCTGCATCCATGCTGGATAAGCCTGCGCTTTCCGATGTTACAGAGCCTATTGCTGACCCAGGCGCGTTGCTGCCTTCGCGGGGCAAGGCCCGCTCCTACAGGTCGTCCATGACCCTCCGCCCCGCTACCCGGGCGGGGCGTCCTATGCCAGATTCACCGCGCCCATCGGCCGACGCGACATCAAACTCACCACCACAAAACTCACCAACCCGATCGCCAGGCTGTAGTAGATCGGCGTATTGGCATCCATCCCATCCTTGAACATGAACACCAGCGCCGTCACGAACCCCAGCCCCATGCTGGTGATTGCCCCGGCCGTGGTTGCACGCTTCCAGTAGATCGCCCCGATCAGCGGCACCAGCATGCCGCCCACCAGCAGGTTGTACGCCAGGGTCAATGCACTGATCACATCCACTACCACCAGCGCGATCCCCAGCACCGCAATACCCGTAAGCAAGGTAAACAACCGGTTGATGCCAAGGCTCGACTGCTTGCCGCCACGCAGCTTGGGCAGCAGGTCTTCGGTCAGCACCGTGGAGGCAGCCAGCAAGCCGGCACTGGCGGTGGACATCATTGCCGCCAGGGCCGCGGCAATCACCAGCCCACGGATGCCGTCGGGCAACGCTGACTTCACGATCGCCGCAAACGCATTGTTGGCATTGCCCAGGTCAGGCAGCAGCACATGCGCACACATGCCGATCAGGGCACACACCAGGCCGTAGATCACGCAGTACACACCGGCCGTGGTACCGGCCCGCTGGGCGACTTTTTCGTCACGGGCAGTGAACACGCGCTGCCAGATGTCCTGGCCGATCAGGATGCCGAAGAAGTAGATCAGGAAGTAGGTGATGATGGTGTCCCAACCAATGGTGGTCAGGTTGAAGCTGGCAGCCGGCAGCTTGGCCACCAGTTCGTCCCAGCCGCCCACCCGGTACAGGCAGATCGGCAGCAGGATGAACATCAGGCCCACGGTCTTGATCACGAACTGCACAATGTCGGTCAGGGTCAGCGACCACATGCCGCCAATGGTCGAGTAGACCACCACCACGCCACCACCGAGCAGGATGGCGCCCCAGAACGGCAGGTCGAACAGCACCTGCAGCACGGTGCCGATGGCCAGGGTAGAGGTCACGGCGATCATCAGGGCGTAGGCCAGCATGATCACGGCGCTGGCCTGGCGGGCCATGGGGTTGTAGCGCTTTTCCAGCACCTGGGTCACGGTGAAGATGCGCAGGCGCAGCAGCGGCTTGGCCAGGAACAGGTTCAGGGCAATGATGCCCAGGCCCAGCGCGGCGCACAGCCAGAAGCCGGAAATGCCGTGCACATAGCCCAGCTTCACGGTGCCGACGGTAGAGGCGCCGCCCAGCACGGTGGCGGCCATGGTGCCCATATACAGGCTTGGGCCCAGGTTGCGCCCGGCCACCAGGTAGTCTTCGTGGGTCTTCGCGCGGCGCATGCCGAACCAGCCCAGTACCAGCATGCCGGCGGCGTATATCAGTACAACGAATATGTCCAAGGCCATGGGGTGTCTCCGATTATCTTTATTATGGTGAGATCGATCGCCGGTGGCGTGCGCCAGGCGTCATTCATCCGCAAGCGGGCCGCGTGTACGGCCCGCCGAAAGGCTCCATCCGGGGGTGAAACTCCAGGCCGATGGCCGTTAGCGATGCGCTACGCCAGGCAGAACACACAGCATTTCGTACAACAGGTTGGCGCCGAGCAACGAGGTGTTGCCGGTGGTGTCGTAGGGCGGCGAGACCTCCACCAGATCGCAACCGATCAGGTCCAGCCCCTGGCAGCCACGGATGATCTCCATCGCCTGGATGGTGGTCAGGCCACCGATTTCCGGGGTGCCGGTGCCCGGTGCCCAGGCCGGATCGATGCCGTCGATGTCGAAGCTCAGGTAAACCGGACCACCACCGACCTTTTCACGCACTTCGGCCATCAGTGGCTCCAGCGACTTGTGCCAGCACTCCTCGGCCTGCACCACGCGAAAGCCCTGCTTGCGGCTCCAGTTGAAGTCTTCGGCGGTGTAGCCCTGGGCGCGCAGGCCGATCTGCACCACGCGGTCGCAGTCCAGCAGGCCTTCTTCGACGGCGCGACGGAAGGTGGTGCCGTGGGCGATCTTCTCGCCGAACATGTGATCGTTGACATCGGCATGGGCATCGATGTGCACCAGCCCGACCTTGCCGTGCTTCTTGTGGATCGCGCGCAGGATCGGCAGGGTGATGGTGTGGTCGCCGCCCAGGGTCATGGGGATCACGTCGTGCTCGAGGATCTCGTCGTAGGCCTCTTCGATGATGCGCACCGCGTCCAGCAGGTTGAAGGTGTTGATTGCCACGTCGCCGATGTCGGCGACCGACAGCGAGTCGAACGGGGCGGCGCCGGTGGCCATGTTGTACGGGCGGATCATCACGGATTCGGCACGGATCTGGCGCGGGCCGAAGCGGGTGCCGGAACGCAGCGAGGTGCCGATGTCCAGCGGGATGCCGATGAAGGCAGCGTCCAGGCCGGCGGCGCTGGGCAGGTGGGGAAGACGCAGCATGGTGGCGATGCCGCCGAAACGCGGCATTTCGTTGCCGCCCAGTGGTTGGTGAAGAATCTTGTCCACGGTCGGGCCTCACGGTTTGGATTGTTCTAGTTGTTGGAACCTGTCCGGCCACCCTGCGAACAGGTGCAGCAATGCGCGAGGACAGGTGCATTGGCGCAGAGTCTGCAAAAGGTAGTGCGCCAAGAGAATCGCTACAGGCAAATACTTACTTCAGGTTTTCATGAACTAATGGCGATCAGCGGGTAGACTGGCGCGTATTCGTTGCCCTGTTGGAGCCCTTGCCATGGCCTCGGCCCTGCCTGATCTGAAATTGCTGCGCATCTTCGTCAGCGTGGTACGCCACCAGGGCTTCGCCAATGCCCAGCGCGAGCTGAACCTGTCCACGTCCGCCATCAGTACCTACATGAGCCAGCTGGAGTCGGCGCTGGGTATCGTGCTGTGCCACCGTGGGCGCGGCGGCTTCAGCCTCACCAGCAAGGGCGAACTGTTCCATCAGGAGACCCTGCGCCTGCTGGCCGAAATGGACGGTTTCGAGCAGTACGCGGCGGCGCTCAAGGGCGAGCTGCGCGGCACCCTGAACCTGGGGGTGATCGACTCCACGGTCGGCGATCGCGCATTGCCGCTGGCCGACGCCATCGGTGCCTATAGCCTCGAACACCCGGCCGTGCACCTGCACCTGTCGGTGTCCAGCCCCTACGAACTGCAACTGGGGGTGCAGGACAACCGCCTGGACCTGGCCATCGGCGCTTTCTCCACGCGCATGAGCGGGCTGGTGTATCAGCCGTTGTACCGCGAGCAGCATTGGCTGTACTGCAGCAACCGGCATTCGCTGTTCACCGAGCGGCGCATTCCCGAACAGGTGATCACCCAGCAGCGCATGGTCGGTCGCGGCTACTGGAGCCAGGCCGAACTGGCCCGCCACGGCTTCAAGCACAGCGCCGCCACGGTCGAGAGCATGGAGGCACAGCTGATCCTGGTACTGTCGGGGGCCTACATCGGCTACCTGCCTGAACACTATGCCCAGGCCTGGGTGGACAAGGGCGACCTGCGGGTGCTGTCGCCGGCGACCTTCGGCTATCAGGCGCCGTTCTCGCTGATCATTCGCCGGGGCCGCAGCCGCGAACCCTTGATCCAGACCTTTCGCGACCGCCTCAAGGCGCAGCTCACGCCAGCCTGATCGGATGCGCATGAAAATCTTTTGCGCAAATAGAAGAAAAATCCTTCAGACAAGCCCTACAAGCCCGTAAATGCTCTGCTAAACCTGTTCTTGCTTGTTGAAAATTCCCAACATCTTCCAAGCAGGGATCGCCGAGATGCGTACGAATCTGCCCGTCACTGAGCATGAAAGAACCTTCCCGAGCGATCAGCGCCTGATATCCACCACCGACCTCAACAGCCGCATCACCTACTGCAACGACGCCTTCGTCAGCATCAGCGGTTTTACCTACGACGAACTGGTGGGCCAGCCCCATAACCTTGTACGCCACCCGGACATGCCGCCCGCGGTGTTCGGGCACATGTGGGACACCCTCAAGCAAGGCAAGCCCTGGATGGGGGTGGTCAAGAACCGCGCGAAGAACGGCGATTTCTACTGGGTCAGTGCTTACGTGACGGCCATCTACGAGGATGGCCGTATCAGTGGCTACGAGTCGGTGCGCTCGGTGCCCACCCCGGACCAGATCCGTCGAGCCACGGCGTTGTATGCACGCTTGCGCCAGGGCCGGGGCGCCATGTCCTGGGCCGCGCGTGCAGCGGTGCAACTGGAGCTGGGCTGGCCGCTGGTAGGGGCGGCGCTGCTGTCGGCCGCCGGCTACCTGTGGCTGCCCCAGTACGCGGCGCTGGGCGTGTTGATGGCCAGCCTGCTCAGTGCCTGGTACCTGATCGAGGCCCATCACGACCGGATGATCCGGCGTACCCTGGCCGAGCACCCCAGGGCCTTCACCAGCCCGCTGGTAGCGCTGACCTACAGTGACAACCGGGGCCTGCAGGGGCAGTTGGACCTGGCGATCATCAGCGAGGAAGCGCGCCTGCAGACCGCGCTCACGCGGCTGGTGGACGCCGGCGTCGGGGTCAAGGCACGGGCCACGCAATCGAGCGACCTGTCCGGGGCCCAGGCGCAGATGCTCGACCGCCAGCGCTGCGAGACCGACCAGTCGGCGGCCGCCATTGCGCAGATGGCGGCGACCATCCAGCAGGTCACCCACAACGTGCAGGACACCGCCACGGCGGCGTCCGATGCCGACCAGTTGGCCCGCCAGGGCAGCGACCTGGCACAACGAAGCCTGCAGGCAATGGGCAGCATGGCCGATGCGGTGACCGAGATCGGCCAGGCGGTGAACGAACTGGCCGGGCAAACCCAGTCCATCGGCAGCGTGGTGGATGTGATCACCTCGATCGCCGAGCAGACCAACCTGCTGGCGCTCAATGCCGCCATCGAGGCGGCGCGGGCCGGCGAGCAGGGCCGCGGTTTTGCCGTGGTGGCCGACGAGGTGCGGTCGCTGGCGCAGCGCACGCGGGTCTCGACCGAGGAAATCCACCAGATCATCGCCAGCCTGCGTGCCGGGGCCGAGCGGGCGGTGAGCAGTGCCAGCCGCGGCGAGCAGATCTCGCGTGACAGCGTGCACAGTGTCGAGGCCGTGCAGACCGCGCTGGTGGGCATCAGCCAGGCGGTCAGCCGCATCACCGGCATGAGCCAGCAGATGGCCACGGCGTCGGAACAGCAGAGCCATGTGGCCGAAGACATCAACCAGCAGATCACGCGCATCGCCCAGCTGTGCGACCACAGCGCCGGGCAGGCCAAGCAGGGCGCCGAGATCAGCCAGGACCTGCAGCGCATGGCCGACTACCTGTACAGCCTGGCCGAACGCTTCAATCGCTGAATCCGCGCGTTTGACCCAGGGCGGTGCGGTATTTCGCGGGCCTGCTGTGGCACACTTCGCGCCCCAGGAGAACCCGATGTCCAGAATTCACTGCGAGCGCTGCCTGCGCCCACAAACCCATTGCCTTTGCGCGTTGATCCCCCGCCTGGATAGCCGCACCCGTGTACTGCTGCTGCAGCATCCCAGCGAAGTGAACCATGCCTTGAACACCGCCAGGCTGGCGGCGCTTGGCCTGCGCAATGCCGAGTTGCGGGTGGGCGAGGTGTTCGAGGATCTCGAGCAGTGGCTGACGCAGCCGGGGTATCGCACCGGCCTGTTGTTCCCGGGTGAGGGCGCGCAGGCGCTGCAGGCTTATGCTGGCGATGAGCGACCGTGGTTGCTGGTGGTGCCCGACGGCACCTGGCGCAAGGCGCGCAAGTTGCTGCATGTGAACCCTTTGCTGGCAACGTTGCCACGGGTCACGCTGGGGGCGTTGCAGCCGTCGCGCTACCGGTTGCGCAAGGCACCCGGGGAGGGCGCCTTGTCGACCATCGAGGCAGTGACGCAGGCGTTGAACGTGCTGGAGGCGCCGGCGCTGTTCGATGCGCTGCTGCGGCCGTTCGATGCCCTGATCGAGGGGCAGATTGCGGCGATGGGGCAACAGACCTACGAGCGCAACCACCTGCGTTGATGGGCGCTAGCGCTCGCGCAACGCCTCGGTGCGTGCCTTGAGCACCGGCTTGAGCAGGTAATCCAGCACGCTCTTGTGCCCGGTGATGATGTCCACCGTGGCGGTCATGCCCGGGATGATCAGCAACGGTTTGTTGTCCCCGCCCAGGTGGTTCTTGTCGGTGCGCACCTGGATCAGGTAAAACGCGTTGCCCTTGTCGTCCGTCACCGTGTCGGCGCCGATCAGCTCCAGCTTGGCCTTCAGGCCACCATAGATCGTGTAGTCGTACGCACTGAACTTGACCATCGCGGTCTGCCCGGGGTGTAGAAAGGCCACATCCTGTGGGCGCACCTTGGCCTCGATCAGCAGGTTGTCTTCCAGCGGCACGATCTCCAGCAGGTCGCTGCCCGGCTGCACCACACCGCCAATGGTGTTGACCTTGAGCAGCTTGATGATGCCGTGCACCGGCGACACCACGGTGGTGCGGGTGACGCGGTCGTCGATGGCGATGCTGGTGGCGGTGATCTTCGAAAGCTCGGTGCGCTTGTCGTTGAGTTCCTTGGCCGCCTCCGAGCGAAAGCCTGCCTCGGATTCCTCGATCTTGCTGCGGATCTCCGCCGCCGCCGCTTCGGCCCGCGGAATCGCCAGGCTGGTGGCGTTCAGCGAGCCGCGAGCCTCCACCGCGCTACGCTTGAGGCGCAGGATCTCCACCGGCGAAATCGCGCCGGTGCCCACCAGCGGCGTGGACATGTTCAGCTCTTGCTGCAGCAATGCCAGGCCCGAGCGGTACTGCTCCAGTTTGGAGCGAAACTCGGCCAGCTCCTGGGTTTTCTGCCGCAGTTGCTCGTTGAGCGTCTGTTTCTCGCTGGTGAGGCGGCGCTGGCGCGACTGGTACAGCGACAGTTCGTCCTCGGCCACCTGCGGGGCCTTGCTGCGTACCACCTCCGAAAGCTGGAAGGGGCGACCCTCGGCCTCGGCGGACAGGCGCTCGACCTGCGCGGTCAGGGCATAGCGGTCGGCTTCGCTTTCGCCCTTGTTCGACAGAAAGCGCGTGTCGTCCAGGCGCAGCAGGGTGTCGCCCTTGTTTACCATCTGCCCCTCGCGCACGAAGATCTCGGTGACGATGCCGCCCTCCAGGTTCTGGATCACCTGCACCTTGCTCGACGGGATGGCCTTGCCTTCGCCCATGGTGACTTCATCGAGCACCGCGAATTTGGCCCACACCAGTGCCACCAGCAGCAAGCCTGCCGCCAGCCACACGGTGATGCGCGACAGGCGGGGCGAGTCCTGCAGCGTCGCGCCGGCCAGGTCCGGCATGTACTCGCGTTCGGCAGTCTTGCCGAAGCTGCGGATGTAATCGCCCAGGCCGGACAATGCAGACATGCTGATACCCCTCAGAGTGCAGAGCCGACACGGCCCTTGCGCAGTGCGTCGATGACCGCGTCCTTGGGCCCGTCGGCCACCACCTTGCCGTTGTCCAGCACCACCAGGCGGTCGACCAGGCTGAGCATCGAGGTGCGGTGGGTGACCAGCAGCAGGGTCTTGCCCTGCACCCAGCCGTGCAGGCGCTGGCGCAGCTGGTCTTCGCTGCTGTTGTCCATATGGCTGGTGGGTTCGTCGAGGATCAGGATCGGCGGTTCCAGCAGCATCGCGCGGGCCAGCAGCACGGTCTGGCGCTGGCCGCCGGAGAGCAGCATGCCGCGCTCGCCCACCGGCCGCTCGAAGCCTTGCGGGTGCTGGCGGGCCAGTTCGCTCACGCCGGTCATCTCGGCCACTTCGAGCATGCGCGCATCGCTGACGTAGCGTGCGCCCAGGGTCAGGTTGTCGCGCAGGCTGCCGGCTAGCAGCGGCAGGTCATGGGCCACGTAGCCGAGCTGCTGGCGCAGGTCGGCGATGTCGAGCTGGCGCAGGTCGAGGTTGTCGAGCAGGATCTGCCCCTCTTCGGGTTCGTAGAAGCCCATCAGCAGGCGTGCCAGGGTGCTCTTGCCCGAGCCGCTGCGACCGATGATGCCGATGCGCTCGCCCGGCTTGACCGTGAAGCTCACGTTGTCCAGCGCTGCGGCGTTCTGCCCGTTGTAGCGGAAGGTCACCTGGCTGACCTGCAGCGCGCCGTGCAACTGGGTGCGCTCCAGGGTCTGCTGGCCGGCAGGGCGTTCCTGGGGCAGGGCCATCAGCGCGTCGGTGCTGTGCATGGTCAGCTGGGCCTGCTGGTAGCGGGTGATCAGCCCGGCGATCTGGCCCAATGGTGCGAGCACGCGGCTGCCGAGCATGTAGCTGGCCACCAGGGCACCCACGCTGAGGTTGCCGGCAATGATGCTGTACACCCCGGCGACGATGGTGGCCATGCCGCACAGCTGCTGGATGAACAGGGTGCCGTTGGTGGCCAGTGCCGAAAGGTTGCGCGCCTGTACGTCGAGGCGGGTGAGTGCGCCGTGGGTGCTTTCCCACTGGTGCTGGCGCTCGCTTTCGGCCCCGCAGGCCTTGAGGGTTTCCAGGCCACCCAGGGTCTCGATCAGCAGCGCCTGGCGCAGCGCGCCCAGGCTCAGGCTTTTTTCCACGGTATCGCGCAGGCGTGCCTGGATGAACAGCGCAAAGGCGATGGTGATCGGAAAGGCCACCAGCGGAATCACCACCAGCCAGCCGCCCAGCAGGCCGATCACCAGCAGCATCAGCACCACGAAGGGCAGGTCGATGACGCTGGTCAGGGTCACCGCCGTGAGGAATTCGCGCAGGCCCTGGAAGTCGTGGATGCTCTGGGCGAAGCCGCCGATGGTGGCCGGGCGGGCCTTCATCGACATGCCCGTGATGCGCTCGAACAGGGTGGCCGACAGGATCAGGTCGGTCTTCTTGCCGGCCTGGTCCAGCAGGTGCGCACGCACCACGCGCAGCACCAGCTCGAACAGGGTGCCGAGCATCAGGCCGATGACCAGCACCCACAGGGTGGAGGTGGCCTGGTTGGGCACCACCCGGTCGTAGGTCTGCATCACGAACAGCGGCACCATCAGGCCCAGCAGGTTGATCAGCAGGCTGGCCAGCAAGGCGTCGCTGTAGAGCCAGCGCGACTGCTTGAGGGTGTCACGGAACCAGGCGTTGACCCTGGGCAGCAGCGGTGTGCGCAGGTCTTCGACCTCGTGGCGCGGGCGTGCGAACAGGGCCTGACCGCTGTAGACGTCGGCCAGCTCCTGGCGGCTGACCCACTGCTCGCCGCCTTCGGCTTCACTGGGCAGTATCAGGGCCTGGTCGTTCTCCCCCCAGCGCCGCAGCACGGCGCTGCGGCCATCGGCAAGCAACAGCAGTACCGGCAGGTTGAGCGCCGAGATCGAGCCCAGCTCGCGGCGCAGTACCCGTGCCTGCAGGCCGGCCCGGGCCGCTGCGCGCGGCAGCAGGTCGAGGCTCATGCGCTGTTCGGCCAGCGGCAGGCCGGCACACAGGCTGCTGCGACTGACCGCAGCGCCGTGCAGCTTGCACAGTATCAGCAGCCCGTCGAGCAACGGGTCATCGAAGCTCTGGCGCGGGTCGGCGGTGCCGGCCGGCTGCATGCTGGTCATGGGCGGCTCCTCGGGCGGTCGAACGTGTTCAACGCAGGTCCGGCAGCGTGGCGTCGCTTCTGACTTCGCTGCGTGCAATGGCCTCCGGTGGCAGCGAGATCTTCTGTTTGCTCAGCAACTCGCCCATGTTGGCCAGCACCCGGTACATCGAGAACTCCTCGGTGTAGCGCACTTCGGTGTAGCGACGGTTGGCGTTGTACAGCTCGTTCTCGCTGTCGAGCAGGTCGAGCAGGGTGCGTTGGCCCAGGCCGAACTGATCCTGGTAGGCGGCGCGCACACGGGTGGTGGTGTCGGCGTATTCGCGTGCGGTCGGGGTTTGCAGGCGCGCGTTGGTCATGGCGTTCCACGACAGCGCGAGGTTTTCGTTGAGGGTGCGCAAGGCGTTGTTGCGGATGTCCATGGCCTGGTTGATCTTGTGCGCATCCGACTGCAGGCGGGCCTTGTCGCTGCCGCCCTTGAACAGGTTGTAGCTCATCACCACGCCGGCTCGCCAATCGCTGTTGGCATGCCCGGGTTCACCGGCGATGTTGTTGTTGGCGCCGGTGGCGAGCTCTGCATCCAGGCGCGGGTAGAACGGCGACTTGGCCACTTCGTACTGTTGCTCGGCGGCCTGGATGTCGGCCTGGGCCGACTTGAGGTAGGGGTTGTTCTGCAGCATGGCCTGGCGCGCCTGGGTCAGGTCGCCGGGCATCTCGCCCTTGATCGACACCGGGGTTTCCAGCTCGTCGGGGGCACGCCCGACCACGCTGATGAAGTTGGCTTCGGCATCGGCCAGGTCGACCTGGGCGGTGTACAGGTTGTTGTCGGCCAGCGCCCGGCGTGCGGTGGACTGGTCGAGGTCGGCATTGCTGCCCACGCCGCGCTCGCTGCGCAAGCCGATCTGGTCGTTGACGCGCAGGTGTGCCTGCAGGTTGTTCTTGGCCAGGGTCACCAGCTCGCGGCGCTTGAGCACTTCCAGGTACACCTCGATGGCGCGCAGGGCGATGGTCTCGGAGGTGGCCTGCACGTAGTAGGCGCGTGAATTGACCACGGCCTCGGTGCGGCCCACTTCATTGGCGGTGTTGAAGCCGTCGAACAGCATCTGGCGCAGGCGCAGTTCGGACTGGGTGTAGTTCAGGGTTTCCTTGTTGTGATTGCGGCTGCCGTCGGCGTTGAAGCCGCGGGTGTTGGTGTTGTCTGAACGTTCGCGTCCGTAGCCGGCCACCAGGTCGACGGTGGGAAAGTAGCCCCCTCTGGCCACCTTCACATCCTCGTCGGCGGACAGCCGGCTATTGATCCCGGCCTTGTTCTCCGGGTGGTAGTCCACGGCGCTCTGCACGGCTTGTGACAAGGACATGGCCTGCGCGTTGGCACAGATCATGGCGAACAGAATCGCGCTGCTGATGGGGGTCAAAACGCGCATGGATGACATCTCCCTGATTTCTTGTGGTCTCTCGATCGCCAAAAAAATGACGAAAAATGGAGGTCAAACCGTTTCAGGCTTGTAACAACAGAGCTAAGAACATTTAACGGCCAACCTAAGAAGTATTTCTCATAACCGATATGCGAAAAAAAACTTATGCGCTGTGCTCAAAGCAAGACATTGTTCTCTTCAGATAGCTCGAAAACAGGCGCAGATGTTGGCCTGTCAGGGCGTCCGATAAAGTTCCTCGTTTTTTGCAGCATTGGGTTTGGAGTGAGCGGAGGAGAGGTCAACGCGGCGAAATATGGCGACAAAATTTTGGCTCATGGCCGATTGCCAGATCGCAGCGTGGCTTAACCGGAGCATGGGCAGGCCGAATGCATTGATTTCGTTGAGATCGGTGCGTGCGGTCGCAAGGTTGTTCTCCGAGTCGGCCGGGCATTGCCCGCGCCAGGTTTCGCGATACCCCGGCACGTGTTTGCGAAAACCTTCGGCAATGGAGGCATGCTCATGGCTAATTTAATCGGTGTGGTCAGCAAGGTTGTCGGCCAGGTATTCGCGGTAGCGGCCGATGGCGGTCGACGTGCCCTGGTGGAAGGCGACCGCCTTTATGCCGGGGAACAACTGGAAACCGGCGCGGCCGGGGCAGTGGCGGTGCACCTGGAAAACGGTGCCGAGCTGACCCTGGGCCGTGACAGCAGCCTGCAGCTGTCTCCCGACCTGCTGGCCAACCATGCCTCGCACGTGAACGCGCCCGAGACGGTGACGCCCAGCCAGGCACAACTGACCGATGTGGAGAAACTGCAGCAGGCCATTGCGGCGGGCGCCGACCCCAGCCAGGAGGGCGAAGCTCCGGCGGCGGGCCCCGGCAACGGCGGTTCGCCAAGCGCATTGGGCGGCGGCCATTCGTTCGTGCAGCTCACCGAGGTGGGAGGGCACCTGGACCCGGTGATCGGCTTTCCGACGGCGGGTTTCAACAGCATCCCCGAGATTCCCGAACCCTGGATTGGCGCGCGGGGTGATGACCAGGGCCCTGGCGGTTTCGTGCCGCCGGTGATCCCGCCGGTTGAGCCGCCCATCGACCACCCGGTGACACTGGACGGGCTGGAGGTGAATGGCGGTGAACTGACCGTGTACGAGAAGAACCTGGCCGATGGCTCAAGCCCCGATAATGGCGCGCTGACCCAGAGCGGCAGCTTTACCGTGCATGCCCCCGATGGCCTGCACACGCTTACCGTCGGGGGCATCAACGTGGTGATCGGCGGGGTGGTCAGTGGTTTTCCGCAATCGATCACCACGGGGCTGGGCAATACCCTCACCATCACCGGCTACAACCCCGCCACAGGCGTGGTGAGCTACAGCTACACCTTGCTCGACAACGAAGCTCATCCCGCTGGCCAGGGCATCAACAACATCGGTGAGAGCTTCAGCGTGGTGGCCATCGACAGCGATGGCAGCAAGGCCACCGGCAGCCTGGACGTGAACATTGTCGATGACGTGCCGCAGGCCAGGCCCGACAGCGCCTCGGTAGTCGAAGGCGGTACCGTCACCGGCAACGTGCTGCACAATGACAGCCTGGGCGCCGATCGCCCGCCGGTCGAGCACACGGTGGTCGGTGTGCGGGCCGGCTCCGATACCTCGACATCGGCCATCGGCTCGCTGGGCGTGAACATTGCGGGTACCTACGGCACGCTGGTGCTCAACGCCAACGGCGAGGCGGTGTACAAGGCCGACCCCAACGCCGTGCCGCCAGCGGGCGCGACCGATGTGTTCACCTACACCATCCGCGATGCGGACGGTGACGAAAGCACCACGACCATCACCATCAACGTCACCGACAGCAAGCTCGTCGCCTGCCCGGACAGCGTCACGGTGTATGAAAAGGCCCTGGACCTGGTCCAGGACCCGCAAGACCTTGCGCCGGGCACAGTGGTGGGCAGCAACCCGGGCTCGGCGGGCGAGACCGCGACCGGAACGCTGGCCGGCTCGGTCGGTGGTGGCTCCGGCGCGCTGACCTTCACGCTGGTGGGCAGCAGCACCGGCGCCTACGGGCAGATCCAGATCAATGCCGACGGCAGCTACAAGTACACCCTGACGTCCGCGCCGCAGGTGGGCGGCGGCAACGACGGGGCCAATGTGGTCACCTCCGAAACCTTCACCTACAAGGCTACCGACGCGCTGGGCAACAGCGTCACCAGCACCATCGTGATCAAGATCGTGGACGATGTGCCACGGGCAGAGTCGGACAGCACCACGGTGGTGGAGGGCGGTACGGTCACCGGCAACGTATTGGACAACGACACGCTGGGTGCAGACGGCGCAGCCCAGGGCGGTGCGGTGGTGGGTGTACGGGCAGGCTCCGATACCTCGACCTCGGCCATTGGCTCGCTGGGCGTGAGCATCGCCGGCACCTACGGCACGTTGATCCTGAATGCCAATGGCGAGGCGATCTACAAGGCCGACCCCAGCTCGGTAGCGCCAACCGGCGCCAAGGACGTGTTCACCTACACCATCCGCGACGCGGACGGCGATGAAAGCACCACGACCATCACCATCAATGTCACCGACAGCAAGCTCGTCGCCTGCCCGGACGATGACATCAAGGTGTACGAGCGCGGGCTGGACCTGGTGCAGGACGCCTGGGACCTGGCGCCTGGCACGGTAGAAGGCAGCGCGCCGACCAGGGCCACGGAAACCTCGGTCGGCAACCTTCAAGGCCGGGTGGGCGGTGGCTCCGGTGCCCTGACCTACAGCCTGGAAGGCAGCGCCATCGGTAACTACGGGCAGATTCAGATCAACGCCGACGGCAGCTACAAGTACACCCTGACCTCGGCGCCGCACATCGGCAACGGCAACGACGGCGCCAACGTCGTGAGCACCGAGACCTTCACCTACAAGGCCACCGATGCGCTGGGCAACAGCGTTACCAGCACCATCGTGATCCATATCGTCGACGACATGCCCATCGCCGAATCGGACAGCGCCACGGTGATGGAAGGCGGAACGGTCACCGGCAACGTGCTGCTCAACGACATCCTGGGTGCAGACGGTGCAGCCCAGGGTGGTGCGGTGGTGGGTGTGCGGGCGGGCGCCGACACCTCGACCTCGGCCATTGGCTCGCTGGGCGTGAGCATTGCCGGTACCTACGGCACGTTGATCCTGAACGCCAATGGCGATGCGATCTACAAGGCCGACCCCAACTCGGTAGCGCCAACCGGCGCCAAGGATGTATTCACCTACACCATCCGCGATGCGGACGGTGACGAAAGCACCACGACCATCACCATCAATGTCACCGACAGCAAGCTGGTGGCCTGCGCCGATACCGAGGTGAAAGTCTACGAAAAAGCGCTGGACCTGACCCAGGACCCGCAGGACCTGGCCCCGGGCACGGTGGTGGGCAGCAACCCTACCTCGCCTGGCGAGACGGGTATCGGCACCTTGGTCGGCTCGGTCACGGGCGGTTCCGGCGCGCTCACCTACACGCTGGTGGGTAGCACTACAGGTGCCTATGGGCAGATTCAGCTCAATGCCGACGGCAGCTACAAGTACACCCTGACCTCGGCGCCGCACATCGGCAACGGCGACGACGGGGCGAATATCGTCACGTCCGAGACCTTTACCTACAAGGCGACCGACCAACTGGGCAACAGCGTCACCAGCACCATCGTGATCAAGATCGTGGATGACGTGCCAAGGGCGGAGTCCGACAGCACCACGGTGGTGGAGGGCGGTACGGTCACCGGCAATGTGCTGGATAACGACACATTGGGGGCAGACGGCCCGGCCCAGGGCGGGGCGGTGGTGGGCGTGCGGTTCGGCGCCGACACCTCGACCTCGGCCATCGGCTCGCTGGGCGTGGGCATCGCCGGCACCTATGGCACCCTCATCCTGCATGCCAACGGCGAGGCCGAGTACAAGGCCAACCCCAATGCGGTGACGCAGGACGGTGCCCAGGACACCTTCACCTACACCATTCGTGACGCGGACGGCGACGAAAGCACCACCACCATCACCATCAATGTCACCGACAGCAAGATCGTCGCCTGCCCCAACAACGAGGTCACGGTGTACGAGAAGGCCCTGGAACTTAGCCAGGACCCGAACGACCTCGCCCCCGGCACCGTGACCGGCAGCGACCCCGGCTCAGCGGGTGAAACCGCGACCGGCAGCCTGGTGGGCTCGGTCAGCGGAGCCAGCGGCGCGATCACCTATACGCTGGTGGGCAGCAGCACGGGCGCCTATGGGCAGATTCAGCTCAACGCCGACGGCAGCTTCAAGTACACCCTCACGTCCGCACCCAAAACCGCAGGCGGGCTCAACGACGGCCCCAACGTGGTCACCAGCGAGACCTTCGTCTACAAGGCCACCGATGCGGCCGGCAATTCGACCACCAGCAACATCGTGATCAATATCGTCGATGACGTGCCCACAACGGCTGACGCCGTGCGCTCGACCACGCCGGGGCAGGTGGACACCAACGTCATGCTGATCATCGATGTGTCCGGCAGCATGGCCGACAATTCCGGGGTGCGCGGCCTGTCGCGCCTGGAGCTGGCCAAGGAGGCCATCGGCGCACTGCTGGACAAGTACGACGACATGGGCGATGTGAAGGTGCAGGTCGTCACGTTCTCCACCGGTGCCAGTGATCGCACCGACGTGTGGGTGACGGTGGCCGAGGCCAAGGCCCTGATCAAGGACCTGACCCCGGGTGGCTCGACCTATTACGACTCGGCAGTCAACGTGGCGCAGACGGCCTACCAGACGCCGGGCAAGCTGGAGGGGGCGCAGAGCGTCAGCTACTTCTTCTCGGACGGTGCGCCGACCTCGGGGCATGCCCTGACCGAAACGCGCACCGGCAACTGGGAGAACTTCCTGGGCGACAACGGCATCAAGTCGTATGCGATCGGGCTGGGCAGCGGCGTCAACACCGGCAATCTCAACCCGGCTGCCTATGACGGCAGTACCCACACCAATACCAACTCGGTGGTGGTCACCGACCTGGCGCAACTGGACAACGTGCTGTCGGGCACCGTGCAAGGCGCGCCGATCACCGGCAGCCTGATGAGCGGTGGCGACTTCGGTGCCGATGGTGGCTTCATCAAGTCTCTGTTGATCGACGGCACCACCTACACCTTCGACCCCAAAGGCAACGCCAACCAGCCCAGTTATGCAGCCAGTGGCGGTGCAGACCGCGGCACCTTCGACGCGAACAGCCACAGCATCACGGTCAAGACCGCGCTGGGCGGGACGCTGGTGGTGGACATGGACAACGGCCAGTTCACCTATACGCCGCCCAAGGACAGCGGCAGCAATCAGGTGGAGACCATCCGCTTCGTGGCCAGCGACAACGACGGCGACCTGAGCGGTGCCAACCTGGTGATCAACGTCAACACCAATGCTGCGCCGGTGGCCGGTGCCGATCATGTCATCACCAATATCCTTGCGCCGAGCATCAGCGTCCCGGCCGCCGCCTTGCTGGCCAACGATAGCGACGCCAACCACGATCGCCTGAGTGCGGCGCCGATCACCTTCAACACCGGCTGGACCAAGGGGGCGGATTTCACGGCCGGCAACGGCAAGACGGTCATCACCTTCACCGGCCAGGACGACACGCTGGCCAATCAGGAGCGGGTTCTGGCGCGCAGTGCCTTTACCGGCGCAGCCGGGTCGATGACCGCGGCGCTGGTGGTCAGTGGCTACCTGGGGGCGGTGAGTGCTGCCAATGGCAATGACGAAGACGTGATCAAGGTAAGCCTGCGCGAGGGCGAAACCCTGACCCTGGACCACAACCGCACCGCTGATCGCAACTTGCTGATGCAGTGGAAGGATGAGGGCGGCACCTACCACACCATCGCCGATGGCGGCAGTTTCACCGCCAGCCATGATGGGGTGTACAGCATCCATCTGGTCAACCAGGTCAATGACGACGGCGGCAAGGGCGCAGAAAGCTACCAGCTGAACATGTCGATCAACTACGCCGGGGCGCATGACTACACGCCCACCTACAACGGCACCTATACCGTCAGCGACGGCCATGGCGGCAGCGCCACGGGGGCGGTGGACATCACCTACCAGGCCGGCAGTACCCTGGAAGGCACCAGCCACGACGACGTGCTGCTGGCCGGGAGCGGTGATGACGTTCTCAATGGCGGTGCAGGCAACGACGTGCTGATTGGCGGCGATGGCAACGACAAGCTCTACGGGGGGGAGGGCAACGACCTGTTGATCGGCGGCAACGGCAACGATCTGCTCGACGGTGGCGCTGGCAACGACACCGCCAGCTACGCCGGGGCGAGCGCTGGGGTGACGGTGAGCCTGGCGCTGACCGGTGAGCAGAACACGATCGGCGCCGGGCTCGACAAGCTGGTGTCGATCGAGAACCTGATCGGTTCCGACCACGACGACAAGCTGACCGGCGACGACAACGCCAACACGCTGATCGGCGGCCTGGGCAACGACATCCTGATCGGGGGCGGCGGTGACGATCTGCTGATCGGCGGGCCGGGCAACAATACCCTGACCGGTGGCGCGGGCAGCGATACCTTCCTGTGGCAACAGGGCAATACTGGCCACGACAAGGTGACCGACTTTACCCCGGGTACCGATCGGCTGGACCTCTCGCAATTGCTGCAGGGCGAGAACGCGACGTCGGCGTCGCTGGACGATTACCTGCACTTCACGGTGACGGGCACGGGCAACGGCGTGATATCGACCATCCAGGTGAGTGCGGTGGCCGGCGCGGCGCCGACCCAGACCATCGAACTGGCTGGCGTGGACCTTGCCCATCACTATGGGGTGACGGCGGGCGCGGGTGGGGTCATCTCGGCGGGGGCGGATACAGCCACGGTGATCAACGGGATGCTCAATGATCATTCGTTGAAGGTGGATACGGTGTGACATGAGGCGTAGATGGCGCAGCTGACCTGCCGCTGCCATCGCGGGCCAAGCCCGCTCCCACAAGAGCAATGAAGTAGCTGTGGGAGCGGGCTTGGCCCGCGATGGGGTGGGCGCGTGGTTGCGCCTAGGTACGCTTGCGCAAGGTCTTCTGCCGCGCGATGTACACGGTCACCAGTACCGCACTGGTGAGCATGAACCCGCGTGCCCACGGCAAGGGCACCAGGTAGCACGAAAAACCTATGCTTAGCCACATCAGCCCGATGGCGTATACCTTGGCCTTGAGCGGAATGCCCTCACCGCCCAGGTAGTCGCGAATCCACGGCCCAAGCCGCGGGTGATTGACCAGCCATGCGTGAAAGCGGGGCGAGCTGCGCGCAAAGCAGGCTGCCGCCAATAACAGAAAAGGGGTGGTCGGCAGCACCGGGAGGAAGATGCCGATCACCCCCAGCGCGACGCTGAGCCAGCCGATGGCCAGCAGCAGGTAGCGCATGGATGCAGACTCAGTGGTGGCGAGGCTTGAGCAGCGCAGGTTTCTCGTCCGGGGCATGGCACAGCAGGTACAAGGCCGTCAGCGCCTCGGGGATCTGCACGATCATGTCGTCCATCAGGTTGGCGTCGCTGGCGATGTCGGCGAACTCGGCCTCTTCGTCGAACAGGCCGGAACCGACCATGATCGGCAGCAGCATTTCGCTGACCTCTTCCTCGGCGCTTTCGAACCAGGCCGCTTCACGCAGGAACACCCCTTCCATGAAGCCGATGCACCAGCCGCGCAGCTCGGAGTCGTCCGGCTCGTCGCCAAGGTCCAGGTCGCACGGCAGCTCGAACTCCTCATCGCTGGCCAGTTGGCGGGCGATGTGATCCTTGAGCTTGATCAGTGTGCTTTCGATTTCTTCGCGCTGGGCCTCGTCCTTGTAGTGCGGCGGCTCGGCGAACAGGGCGTCGATCCATTCACGCTCGGGAACGGCTTCGGAGCAGATCGACAGCGCGGTCAGGTAGCCGTGTGCGGCAACGTAGTCCAGCGCTTCTTCGTGCAGCTCGTCAGCGTCGAGGAAGGCTTGCAGGCGGGTTAATTGCTCAGCGAAGGACATTACAGGGCTACCTTGGGAATAAACGATGCTGGAATTCTAGCATCTTGCGGCGCCTGCGAGGCAAAGGATGACGCCTATCGCAGAGCCCCCTGCACGGGCGCCGTGTCCGGTATAATGCCCGGCTTTTGCGCCCGGTCACGCCAGCATGCGGCCCCGGCAAAAGCCGCTTACGCAATTTCAGGTGTGGCGGGGAAGCTTTTCATCCAGCCTGTGGCCAGGATGGTTCTGCGATTTATGGAGTTTTTATGCTCGAACAGGCTCAGCGCGTCCTCAAGGACATCTTCGGCTACGACAGCTTTCGCGGGCGCCAGGGGGCGATCATCGAATGCGTGGCCAAAGGCGGCGATGCGCTGGTACTGATGCCCACCGGCGGCGGCAAGTCGCTGTGCTTCCAGGTTCCGGGGCTGCTGCGCGAAGGCCTGGCAGTGGTGGTGTCGCCGCTGATCGCGCTGATGGACGACCAGGTGGCGACCCTCGACGAGCTGGGTGTCGCCGCGGCTTCGCTGAACTCCACGATGAGCGCCGACCAGCAGCGCGAACTGGCCATGCGCATTCGTCGCGGCGAGCTCAAGATGCTGTACCTGGCCCCGGAACGCCTGGTGCAGCCACGCATGCTGGATTTTCTGCGCAGCCTGGACATCGCGCTGTTCGCCATCGACGAGGCGCACTGCGTGTCGCAATGGGGCCATGACTTCCGCCCTGAATACCTGCAACTGGGGCAACTGGCCGAACTCTTCCCCAACGTGCCGCGCATTGCCCTGACCGCCACCGCGGACATGCGTACCCGCGAAGAGATCGTCACCCGCCTGCACCTGCAGAACGCCGAGCGCTTTCTGTCGAGTTTCGACCGGCCGAACATCTTCTATCGCATCGTGCCCAAGGAACAGCCGCGCAAACAGTTGCTGGCGTTCCTCAACGAGCGGCGCGGCAACGCCGGCATCGTCTATTGCCTGTCGCGCAAGAAGGTCGACGATGTGGCCGCGTTTTTGTGCGAGCAGGGGTTCCCGGCGCTGCCCTATCACGCCGGCCTGCCTGCCGAGACCCGCGCCAGCAATCAGCGCCGCTTCCTCAACGAGGAAGGCCTGATCATGGTCGCGACCATCGCCTTCGGCATGGGCATCGACAAGCCCAACGTGCGTTTCGTGGCCCACCTGGACCTGCCCAAGTCGCTGGAAGCCTACTACCAGGAAACCGGTCGCGCCGGCCGTGACGGCCTGCCCGCCGATGCCTGGATGGCCTACGGCCTGCAGGACATGGTGATGCTCAAGCAGATGCTGCAGAACTCCGAAGGTGACGAGCGTCACAAACGGGTCGAGCAGCACAAGCTCGATGCCATGCTGGCACTGTGCGAAGAGACCCGCTGCCGTCGCCAGACCCTGCTCAACTATTTCGATGAAGAACTTCCCCAGCCCTGCGGGCACTGCGACAACTGCGTCGACGGCGTGCAGACCTGGGACGCCACCGAGCCTGCGCGCCAGGCGCTGTCGGCCATCTACCGTACTGGCCAGCGCTACGGCGTGGGCCATCTGGTGGACGTGCTGCTGGGCAAGGACAACGAGAAGATCCGCAGCTTCGGGCACGAGAAGCTTGCCGTGTATGGCGTGGGCAAGGCTCGCGCAGAAGGCGAGTGGCGTTCGCTGTTCCGCCAGCTGGTGGCGCGTGGCCTGGCCGATATCGACCTGGAAGGCTATGGCGGGCTGCGCCTGTCCGATACGTGCCGGCCCTTGCTGCGTGGCGAAGTCACCCTTGAGCTGCGCCGCGACCTCAAGCCGCAGACCAGCAGCAAGAGCAGCAGCTCGGGCAGCCCGGCCAGCCAGCTGGTGCGCGGCGAGGAACGCGAACAGTGGGACGCCTTGCGCGCCCTGCGGCGCAAGCTGGCCGAGGAGCATGGCGTGCCGCCGTATGTCATCTTCCCCGACTCGACCCTGCTGGAGATGCTGCGCAGTCAGCCCGGCAGCCTCAGCGAGATGGCCCAGGTCAGTGGCGTGGGGGCACGCAAGCTGGAGCGCTACGGCCAGGCCTTCCTCGAGGTGCTGGGCGGCGCTGCAGAGGCCCCGGCCCCGGTCGCCGACCTGCGCCACGAGCTGATCAGCCTGGCCCGCGCGGGCATGACTCCGCTGCAGATCGCCGGCCAGCTGCAATGCAGTGAAAAGAACGTTTACAGCCTGCTGGCCGAGGCCATCGGTCGCCAACAGCTGTCACTGGAACAGGCGCTGGACCTGCCCGAGGACCTGATGGGCGAGATCCAGGACGCGCTCCTCGACGGCGAAGGCGAGTTGCCGCCGGTGTCGGCGATCATCGAGCAGTTTGGCGGACGCGTGCCTGAGGGCGTGCTGTATTGCGTGCGCGCCGCACTGGCGGCCGAGTTCGAGATGTAGAAAGGTTGTTTGTCATCATTTATGACGATTATGCAGCGCCTGCCGACGGCATGAGCCTTGCCTAAGGCCCAAGGGCATGATTAGCTGCCTATTAATTAGTTCTGATGATGAGTTTCCTATGCCGTTGACCGATCACCACCGTTTCGGGATGCAGTTGGCCCATATGTCCCGGGGTTGGCGCGCCGAGCTGGACCGCCGCCTGGCCGGGCTCAACCTGTCGCAGGCGCGCTGGCTGGTGCTGCTGCACCTGGCGCGCTTCGACGAGGCCCCCACCCAGCGTGAACTGGCGCAGAGCGTGGGGGTTGAAGGGCCGACCCTGGCCCGTCTGCTCGACAGCCTCGAGGCCCAGGGCCTGGTCAAGCGCCAGGCCGTGCTGGAGGACCGGCGCGCCAAGAAGATCGTGTTGTGCCCGCCCGCCAAGCCGTTGATCGACCAGATCGAGACCATTGCCAACGCCTTGCGCGTCGAGCTGTTCGAAGGCATCGACGAAGAAGAGCTGCGCGTGTGCATGCGGGTGCACGCGCGCATCCTGGGCAACCTGGAGAAGTCCTAGAAGGTCTGCCCCAGGTTGAGGTAGAACGCCTTCTGGTTCTCGGTGTTCATGCCGTAGCTGAAGTTCAGCGGCCCCAGCGGCGTTTCGAAGCCCAGGAAGATGCTCGCGGCGTTGATGTAGCCGCTGTCGAACTCGTTGTCGTTGTTCCAGGCGCGGCCGCGTTCCAGCGAGCCGCCCAGATACAGCGGGAAGTCCAGCGGCAGGTAGGAGCGCGGGGTCAGGCGCCGGTAGTAGACCATGCGCATCAGGCTCAGGTTCTGGCCTGACACCGAGTCCTGGCGAAAGCCCGACAGCTGCCGGGCGCCGCCCATCACGAAGCTCGAGGTGACCACCTCGGCATCATCCAGAGTCCGCGCATAGCGACCGCCGAATACCCAGGTGTTCGGCCCGCTGCTCAGGGCCTTGTCCAGTTTCATGTCCCATTGGCGATAGCGCTGGTCGGAGCCCAGGCCCGGCTCGAACTGGCGCAGGGTCAGGCTGACGTCTTCGCCGCTGTGGGGGAAGTAGACATTGTCCAGGGTGTCGAACGAATACTTGAGGTCATAGAAGCCTTCGTTGAAGTTCACCTTGGGCAGGCCCTGTTCGCCGATGCGTACCTCGGCCTGCCCCCAGGCCTGGCCCACCCCCAGGCGCACTTCGCCGTTGTTGCCGATCTGGCGGCCCAGGTTGAGCCCGAAGCCATAGCGTTCGAGGCGGTACTCGGCGATGGGGTCGTTGTCCAGGGTGGCCTCGATGTTCTGCGAGCCGATGTCCAGGTAGGGCGCCACGAAGTAGCGCGACCCGGTATCCAGCGGCTGGTAGAACTCGCTGTAGAGCTCCTGCTTGTCGCCGATCTGGGCTCGGGTGAGCCACTCGGCGCCCAGGCGGTTGATGCCGTTGACGCGGTAGCTGGCGCCCAGGTTGAAGGCGCTGTCGCCACGCAGGTCATCGGACAGGTTCAGCCCCAGCCGCAGATAGTCGGTGCCGCCACGTCGGCCCCGGGCGTTGATCACCAGGGTGTTCTCGTCGCCCTTGTGCACCACGCGGTACTGCACCCGGTCGAAGTAGTCCAGGCCGTACAGGGTGCCCATGTCGGTGCGCAGGCGGTCGAGCTCCAGCGGTTCGCCGATGGGCTGGCGAATGTAGTAGCGGATCACGTCGTCACTGACCTTGGAGTCGTTCTCGACCTTGATGGCGGTGATCACCGGGGTGCGTTGCCCGGCCGAGCGCGCCTCGGCCAGTTGCACCGCCGTGTCGTTGACCCGGCGCAGGCTGGCCAGGCGCGGGTCGAGCAGGCGGGTGGCGCGGTAGCCGGCGTCGATCATGTCCTGGGCCCGGCCGAAGTCGGTGACGCCAAAGCTCGACAGCGGCGGCTGTACCAGGATGTCGTCGCGGTGCAGCGAGGCCAGTTGCTCTTCGGAGTTGCGCCGGGTCATCAGGGTGATCGACTGGTTGAGCACATCGACCACCGTGGCCAACTGCTTGCGATTGCGCAGCGGCGTGCCGATATCGACGACGATCGCCATGTCCACACCCATCTCACGCACGATATCCAGCGGGATGTTATCGACCATGCCGCCGTCGACCAGCAGGCGGCCGTCCAGCTCGACCGGGGCGAACACCGCCGGGATCGACATGCTGGCGCGGATCACCTGGGGCAGGTGGCCCTTGCGAAACACCACTTTCTCGCCGCTGGCGATATCGGTGGCCACTGCGCGGAACGGGATCGGCAGCTTGTCGAAGTCACGGGTGTCACTGGCGTGGGCCAGCAGGCTTTCGAGCAGCAGCGCGAGGTTCTGCCCCTGGATCACCCCCAACGGCAGGCCCAGGCTGCCGTCGTCGCGAAAGCTCAGGCGCTGTTTGACCAGGAAGTCGCGGTCGTCCTGCTTGCGCCTGAAGGGGATGTCCTTGCGCGGCGGTGCATCGGACAACGCCTGCTGCCAGTCGATGGCCAGGGCCAGCTTCTCCAGCTCGTCGATCTTGTAGCCCGAGGCGTACAACCCGCCGATCACCGCGCCCATGCTGGTGCCGGCGATGGCGTCGATCTTCACCCCCTGTTCTTCCAGCGCCTTGAGCACACCGATGTGGGCCAGGCCGCGCGCCGCGCCGCCGGACAGCACCAGGCCGACCTTGGGCCGGGCGGCCTCGGCGGCGCAGAGGGCAAGGGAGGTAAGGGACAGCAACAGGCACAACAGCAGACGACGCATCGCGGCTCTCGGAGCAAAGGCTAAAGGTGGCTAGTATAAGCGCGACCACCTATCAGGAGACCGTTACCCCATGTCCGTATCCAAACCCGAAATTGTCATCACCTATTGCACGCAGTGCCAATGGCTGCTGCGCGCCGCCTGGCTGGCCCAGGAACTGCTGAGCACCTTCAGTGACGACCTGGCCCGGGTGGCCCTGGAACCGGCCACGGGCGGCAACTTTCGCATCACCTGCGATGGCGTGCAGATCTGGGAACGCAAGGCCGATGGCGGTTTCCCCGAGGCCAAGGTGCTCAAGCAGCGGGTCCGCGACCAGATCGACCCGCAGCGCGACCTGGGCCACAACGACCGCGCCTGACTCAGCCGCCGGAGGTGGCGGGTGCGGTGTGTGGTGCGCCGGCGGCCAGACGGCTTGAAATCACGATGGCCAGAATGATCAGCACCCCGCCCATCAGCATGCGCAAGGTGGGCTGCTCGGCGAAGATCACCCAGGCCATGGCGATGCCGTAGACCGGCTCCATGGCAAACACCACGGCGGCGGTACGGGCCTTGATCACCGCCAGGCTGGCCACGAACAGGCTGTGTGCCACGCCGGTGCAGAACACCCCCAGCAGCCCCAGCCACAGCCAGTCCAGCGCGCTCACCGAAGGCAGCAGCGGGCCCGCCACCGGCAGCAGACACAGTGCCACCACGGCGTTCTGGCACAGCGCCGCCTGTACCGCCGGAATGTGCCGCGAGCCTGCACGGTTGAGCAGTGACAGCAGGGCGAACAGCAACCCCGAGAACAACGCCCACAGCAGCCCGCTGGTGGCCTGGCTGGCGAGGTCGAAGTCGGGCGTCACCAGCACCAGGCCGATGCTCACCAGCACTACCAGCAAGGCTTCGTTGCGACGGATGCGCTCACGGAACAACAGCCCTTCGAGAATGACCGTGAACGCCGGGAAGCTGGCAAAGCCCAGGGTCGCGATGGCCACGCCGGCCACCTTGACCGCGACGAAGAAGCTGACCCAATGGCCGGCCAGCAACATCCCGGCCAATGTCAGTCCGCGCCAGTCCCGTGCCTTCAGGGGTTGCCAGTGTTGTCGGGCAACGCCGACGAAGATGGCCAGGGCCAGCACGGCGAAGGCCGCACGGCCGAACACGATGACCGACGGGCCGGCACTGGCCAGCTTGCCGAACACGCCGGTCAGGCCGAACAACAGCGCGCCTGCATGCAGGGCGCCCAGGGCAGTACGAGGGGTCATGGCGGGCGGTTGCCTTGGATCGGGAGCACAGGCCACGCAGTGTACATGCCCCGACGGCCTGTCACAGGACTGCCGCACAACGGTCATGGTCGATTCACTGCCCACAGGCAAGCTCGCACAAACTCTCCCGGAGCCTGCCCATGACCCATGCCGAGCTTGGCAAACCTTCGCGCAAGCAGCGCGTGCGCACGCTGTGGATCTCGGACGTGCACCTTGGCACCCGCGACTGCCAGGCCGAGCATCTGTCGCAGTTTCTCAAGGGCTACCAGGCCGATCGCATCTACCTGGTGGGCGACATCATCGACGGCTGGAAGCTGCGGGGTGGCATGTACTGGCCCCAGGCCCATACCAACGTGATCCGGCGCCTGCTGACCATGAGCAAGCGCGGCACCGAGGTGATCTATGTGACCGGCAACCACGACGAGTTCCTGCGTCGCTACTCCAAGCTGGTGCTGGGCAATATCCAGCTGGTGGACCAGGCCGAGCACCTCACCGTCGACGGCAGGCGGCTACTGGTGATCCATGGCGACCAGTTCGACGTGATAACCCGTTATCACCGCTGGCTGGCCTTCCTGGGTGACTGGGCCTATGAACTGACCCTCACCCTCAACCGCTGGCTCAACCACTGGCGCGCGCGGTATGGCTATGGCTACTGGTCGCTGTCGGCCTACCTCAAGCACAAGGTCAAGACGGCGGTGAGCTTTATCAGCGACTTCGAGGAGGCGATTGCACGCGAATGCGTCAAGCGAGGGTTTCACGGGGTGGTGTGCGGGCACATCCACCACGCAGAAATCCGCAAGGTGGGGGAGGTGGACTACCTCAATTGCGGCGACTGGGTGGAGTCGTGCACTGCCTTGATCGAGCACTGGGACGGCACGATCGAGTTGTACCGCCTGGCCGACGCCCAGGCCCGGGAGGCCCTGCGCCAGGCCCGGGCGGTGGGTGAGCCCAGCCTCTAGGCCACGCGCAGGGGGCGGGCGATGCTCAGAACTGCACCTTGCCGCGCAGCATGTCGCGGTACAGGACAAAATCGCCCAGCAGGCTGTAGAAGGGGTAGGTGAAGGTGGCGGGGCGGTTCTTCTCGAAAAAGAAGTGGCCTGCCCAGGCAAAGCCGTAGCCGGCCACCGGGACCGCCAGCAGCAGCCAGCCGTTGGCACTGGCCAGGGCGTAGGCCAGCAGGGCGATCACCAGGCTGGTGCCGACGAAGTGCAGGCGGCGGCAGACAGGATTGCTATGCTCACCCAGATAATACGGATAGAACTCGGCAAAGCTGTTGAAGCGTGGGGGGCTGTTCACTGCGTCGCTCCCGTATCGGTCGAAGGTGGCGAAACATGCACGGCGTGGAGCCTGAACCGAGTCTAGAATTGTGTCGCAGTATCAGTCAGTGACAATAAGCGCCACTTTAGTATCCTTTGCGTTCACCGCAGGAGCGGTCTTACCCAAAAGAAGCCAGCCATGAGCGAAAGAACCACGTCAGCAAGCTGGGCCTCGGGGATCGTCAAGGCACTTGAATTCGAAGGGCTCGATTGCCCTGCGCTGTTCAAGCAGCTCGGCCTGGACTTCGCCGCGCTGGACGACCCCGACGCACGTTTCACCCAGGACTCCATGACCCGCTTGTGGCAACTGGCCGAAGAGTTGTCGGGCAACCGTGCCATCGGCCTGAACATGGCGCGGGTGGTGCGCCCGGCATCGTTTCACGTGGTCGGCTATGCCTTGATGTCCAGCCGCACCCTGGCCGAGGGGTTCGAGCGCCTGGTGCGTTACCAGCGCATTATCGCGGAGAGTTCCGACCTGAGCTTTCGCCTGGGGCCGGAAGGCTACTCGCTGGTGCTGACCGTGCATGGCGATCACCTGCCGCCCACCCGGCACAGTGCCGAGGCCTCGCTGGCCTGCGCCCTGGCGCTGTGCTGCTGGTTGAGCGGACGCACCATCCAGCTGCGCCGCGTGCTGGTACAAGGCCCGCAGCCTCAGGATATAGAACCCTACAAGCAGGCGTTTCGTGCCCCGCTGGTGTTTGGTGCGCCCCACGATGCGCTGGTGTTCGAGCGCGCCGACATGGAGGCGCCGTTGCCCACGGCCAACGAGGCCATGGCGATTCTGCACGACCGTTTTGCCGGCGAGTACCTGGCGCGTTTTTCCGAAAGCCGGGTGACCCACCGTGCACGTCAGGTGCTGTGCCGCATGCTGCCCCAGGGCGAACCCAAGCGCGAAATGGTCGCCCAGGCCCTGCACCTGTCGCAGCGCACGCTGCAGCGGCGCCTGCAGGAGGAGGGCACCAGCTTTCAGACCCTGCTCGACGATACCCGTCGCGAACTTGCCGAGCAGTACCTTGCGCAGCCGAATATGACATTGCTGGAGGCTGCCTACCTGCTGGGTTTTGCCGACCCGAGCAACTTCTTCCGGGCCTTCCGGCGCTGGTTCGACCTCACCCCCGGGGAATACCGCACCCGTATGGAGCTGGCGCGCAGTGCCGGCCCCGAGGCGTCGGCCCAGGGCGTCAGTGCCGCCAGAACGCCGGCATGCACAGAACCAGCACCGTAATGATCTCCAGGCGGCCCAGCAGCATGCCGCCGGCCAGGATCCACTTGGCGGCGTCGGGCAGGGTGGCGAAGTTGCCCGCCGGGCCGATGGTTTCGCCCAGGCCCGGGCCCACGCCGGATACGGTGCTGGCCGCGCCGGTCAGGGCAGTCATCCAGTCCACGCCCAGCAGCGAAAGCAGCAGCGCGATGATGCAGATGGTGATGGCGAAGAAGAACGAGAAGGTCAGGATCGATCGCACGATCTCTTCGTCGAGGCGGTGACCGTTGTATTTCTGCTTGATCACCGCGCGCGGGTGAATAAGCTGGTTGAGGCTGGCCTTGAGCAGGATGTAGGCCACCTGGAAGCGGAAGATCTTGATCCCGCCCGCGGTCGAGCCCGAACAGCCGCCGATGAAACCCAGGTAGAAGAACAGCATCAGCGAAAAGTTGCCCCACAGGCTGTAGTCGCCCAGGGCGAAGCCGGTGGTGGTGACCACCGACGTCACGTTCAGCGCCACGTGGCGCAAGGCATCGAACCACGGCAGGCTGGTGGTGGCCCAGTACCAGGTACCCAGCACCACCCAGGTGGCCACCAGCAGGCCGAGCAGGCCCTGTACCTGCTGGTCCTTGATCAGTGCCTTGCGATTGCCACGCATCGTGGCCACGTAGAGGGTGAACGGCACACTGCCCAGGATCATCACCACCACCGCCACCCAGTGCACGGCCGGCTGGTCCCACTTGGCCAGCGACTGGTCGGAGGTGGAGAAACCGCCGGTGGAAATCGCCGACATGGCGTGGTTGATGGCATCGAACGGGCTCATGCCGGCCAGCCAGAACCCCAGCCCGCCGATGGTGGTGATGCCCACGTACACCGCCACGATCGACTTGGCGACCATGTGCGAGCGGGGCATGACCTTTTCGGAGCGGTCCGAGGACTCGGTCTGGAACAGGCGCATGCCGCCAATGCGCAGCAGCGGCAGGATCGCCACCGCCATGCCGATGAAGCCGATGCCGCCCAGCCAGTGCAGCAGCGAGCGCCATATCAGGATGCCCGGCGACATGCTGTCCAGGCCACTGAGCACGGTGGCGCCGGTGGCGGTGATGCCCGACATGCTCTCGAAGAAGGCATCGGTGTAGCTGATGTGCTGGGTCAGCAGGAACGGCAGGGCGGCGAAGATGCACACCACCAGCCAGCTGCTCACGGTGAGCAGGTACATGTCGCGCGGACGCAGGTGCACGTGCTCGGGGCGCCCGGGTATGACCAGGGCCAGGCCGGCAATGAAGGTGATCAGGCTGGCCCACAGAAACGACGGCAGGTCGCCGGTGCGCTCGTAGATGACCAGGGTGGCCATGGGCACGGTCATGCTGATCGCCAGGGTAATCAGGAAGATGCCGATAATGAAACCGATGATCCTTAAGGTCGGCAACGCCATGTGATCTGCTCTGGGTTGAAACGGAGGGGCGCCATTCTACCTATGGGCCTCTTTAAGTAAACGGTAGAATAGCCGCACATTTCTCGACAGGGGGTAGCCGATGGAGGCTCTCGACGCATTGCTCAACCGTGTTTCCGTTCCTCGCCTGGTAGAGCCGGCACCTGATGCTGCGCAGCGCGAGTTGCTGTTTCGGGCGGCCTCGCGTGCGCCGGACCATGGCCAATTGCGGCCCTGGCGGTTCCTGACCATCGAAGGCGCGGCCCGCGAGCAATTGGGGGCGCTGCTGGCCGAGGCGGTGCAGGCGCAGGGCGAAGCCACCGAGGCAGCGCTGGAAAAGGCCCATGCCATGCCGCTGCGGGCGCCGTTGCTGATTGTGGTGATCGCGAACGTGCAGGATCACGTCAAGGTGCCCAAGTCCGAGCAGCGGCTGGCGGCCGCGTGTGCGGCGCATGCCATTCTGCTGGCGGCATATGCCCAGGGGATCGGCGCGGTGTGGCGTACCGGCGAGCTGTCCTACAGCCCGCAGGTGGCCAAGGGCCTCGGGTTGGCGGATACCGAAGAGCTGATCGGCTTCCTGTATGTGGGCACGCCGCTTAACCCGCCGCGTACGGCGCCGGTGGTGTCTGTCGAGGCGTTTGTCAGCGCCTGGGAGCAGCCCCGCTAAGCTATACAGGCATCAGATGGCCCTTTCGCTGGCAAAGCCAGCTCCCACAGGTACGCAGCTGCCCCTGAGGACGGTGACAAGCCTGTGGGGGCCGGTTTGCCAGCGAAGAAGCCAACACCCGTCTTTATTCAGGCGCTAGCCGGCCCCGCCACCGGCAACTCCAGCGTCGCCACGAACCCGCCCTGCGCATGGTTGCCCAGCACCAGGCTGCCACCATGACGTTCCGCCGCCTTGCGCGCGATCGCAAGGCCCAGGCCATGCCCGGCCGTGGTCTGCCCCGGGGCGCGGAAAAACGGCTCGCCCAACTGCGCCAGGTGCTCGTCGGCCACCCCCGGCCCGTGGTCGCGCACCGTCAGCACGATACGCTCGCCTTCACGCTGTGCACTCATCTCGATCGGTTGCCCCGGCGGATTGAAGCGCACGGCATTGCGCAGCAGGTTGTCCAGCGCACGTTCGATCAGTGTCGGCCAGCCCTGCAGGCTCAGCCCAGGCGTGTCGTGCAGCTGGATGTCCTGTTCCGGCGCTGCGAGCTGAGCATCCTTGCGCACGCTGGCCAGCAGCGCATTGAGGTCGACCGGTTCTGCGCTGGCGCTTTCGGCATCCACCCGCGCCAACACCAGGATTTCGCTGATCAACGCCTCGAGGCGGTCGCACTCGCGGGTCAGGCGCGGCCAGTAGGCCTGCTGCTGTGCAGGCTCTGCCCGCTCGGCCAGGGCCAGGGCGATCCGCAGGCGTGCCAGGGGTGAGCGCAGTTCATGGGACACGTCACGCAGCAGTTGGCGCTGGCTGGCAATCAGGCTCTGCAGGCGCGCGCCCATGCGGTTGAAGTCATTGGCCAGCACACCGAACTCGTCGCGCCGGTTGGCCAGGCGTGCCAGGCTGTTCTGCTGGTAGGTGGTCTGCCCCAGGTCATGTACCGCGCCACGCAGGCGACTGAGGGGGCGGGTGATCGACAGGGTCACCAGCAGGCTGAACAGGGTCAGTACCACCAGGGCAATGCCCAATGCACTCAGCGGCCACAGCAGGCTGTCGCGGTGCCAGGCGTCGAGTTCGGGGTGAGGGATGCGGTAGATCAGCAGGTAGGTGTCGCCCGTGCCAGGGCTGGTGTACTCCTCGGTGAGGCGTCGCCAGGGCAGCGGCTCGCCGTTGTGCCGGCGCGCCTCGAAGGCTGCTGCGCGGCGCGGGAACGTGCCTGGCACCACGGCCTCGCCGCTTTCGTTGAGCACCTGCACGTCGATGTTGTAGCGTCGCTTGCGCAGCTCCAGATAACGCTGCGCGGCCTCGGGCCCTTGCTGTTCGTAGCGCGCCGACCAGTTCATGGCCAGGGTATTGAGCCCCGGGTGGCGGCTGAGGATCCAGGCGTCCTGATTGAGCATGTGGCCGAGCAGGATCGACAGCCCGGCAACCAGGGTGATGGCCAGCCAGAAACTGGCCAGGATGCGCCAGAACAGTGAACGCAAGGGCATTACCTCAAACGAAAGAAGCCCGACCTGCGGGGGCAGGTCGGGCGGGGTGTGGACAGCTTACTGGGCCTTGCTGGCTTTTTCAGCTTTCCAGGCTTTGAACTCGGCCCACTCGGCCTTGCGCTCTGCCTGCTTCTTCTTCATTTCATCGAACTGCTTCTGCTGCTCTGGCTTGAGCATGCCGCGGATCTGGGTGTCGACCTTGTCGTGGCTTGCCTTGAGTTCGTCCTTGAGTGCCTTCTGGTCGGCTGCCGGCAGCTTGGCCAGGTAGCGCTGGGTGATTTCGTGGCGGCTCTTCATCTGCTCGCCCATCAGTTGACGGATCTGCTGGCGCTGCTCGCGGGTCAGGTCCAGCTGGGCGAAAGGCGCTCCACCGCGTTGGTGCTCGGCGCCGTGACGGGGGCCGCCATCGGGCATGGCCATGGCTACGGTTGGCAGGGCGGCAGCGAACATCAGGGCGATAAGGGTCTTGCGCATGGTGACTCTCCTTGTTGAGGCCGGTCGTTACCGGATGTGCCCAGTCTAGGGAGATCAAGGTCAGCGGCGGTCAGGCAAGGGTAAAGCTTGGGTAAAGACGGTGGGCGAGGGTGTTTACACGGTGGGGCGTTGGCGTGCGCCCCTTCGCCAGCAAGGCTGGCGCCTACAGGCTGTAGTAATAGCCGCGGCTGCGCAGGGCGACGATGCGCGGCCTGCCATCGGGATGCGGGCCGATCTTCTTGCGCAGGTTGCTGACGTGCATGTCCAGGCTACGGTCGTACAGGGTCAGCTTGCGGCCCAGGGCGAGCTGCGCCAGTTCCTGTTTGTCCAGCGGCTCACCCGGCTGGCCCAGCAGGGCTTCGAGAATGCGGCTTTCGGAAAGGGTCAGGGTCAGCTCGCGTTCGTCGATGTCGACCACGCCACGGGCGGGGCTGAAGCGCAGGTCGCCCACTTCCATCTGGGTGGGTGTGGCGGCCGGGTGGCTGCGGCGCAGCACGGCGCGCAGCCGCGCGGTGAGCTCGCGGGGGTCGCAGGGCTTGGCCAGGTAGTCGTCGGCGCCCAGTTCCAGGCCCAGGATACGGTCCAGCGGCTCGCCGCGAGCAGACAGCATCAGCACTGGCAGTTCGGCGTGGTCGCTGCGCAATTGCTTGAGCAGTTCCAGGCCGCTGCCGTCGGGCAACATCACATCCAGCACCACCGCTGCCGGGGCGTGCTCGGCCAGGGCCTTGCGGGCGCTCTGGCCATCATGGCAGGCACGCACCTGAAAGCCTTCCTGGGTCAGCCAGCTGCTCAGCAGCTCGCACAGTTCCTGGTCATCATCAATCAGTAGCAGCTCGCTCATGTCTCACTCAATTCAACCATTGCCGGCGCCGTCTGTGGCTGCCACTGGCAAAGATACCGCAGAGCACGGCCAACAGGGCAACTCCGGCACCAATCACGAACCATTGCTGCTGATCGGTGAGCAGCTTGGGCAGCGGGTTGGCCTGGTGTTGCTCGAGCTGCTGCTTCAGGCGCTGGTTCTCCTGGCGCAGGCGGGTCAACTGGGCGCTTTCGCGCTCGTTCTCGGCATTTTTCAGCTGCTGCTTGAGCGCTTCGTGCTGGCGCTCACTTTCCTTGAGGCGTTGCTGCAGCTCGGAGATCTGGCTACCCGCACTCAACGACAAAGGGGTGCTGGCGGAGGCTTCGGCGGCCTTGGCGAGCGGGGTCAGCAGCAACAGGCACAGCAGCATGGACAACGGACCTTGACGCATCGGAACTCCTTGATTCCAATCGGGTGTTGCGTAGGTTGTCGGCAGGTGGACGAGAATGATGAACATTCGAGTGGATTTTAAGGCGTAGCACTACAGGCCCGCTGTAGTGGGCAAAGCCAGGAAGGGGAGCAGCGAGTGTGTGCGAAGGTGCGCAGAAGGTGAGGCGAACCGGCGCGACGATGGGCTCGTCGCGCCGATCAGGTTACGGCAGGACCTGCTTGAATGGCTTCACCAGCACTTCGGCATATACACCCGCCGCAATGTAAGGATCCGCATCTGCCCAGGCCTTGGCAGCCTCGAGCGAGTCGAACTCGGCGACGATCAGGCTGCCACTGAACCCGGCCGCGCCAGGGTCGTTGCTGTCGATCGCCGGGTGCGGGCCGGCCAGTACGATGCGGCCTTCGGCCTTGAGCTGCTGCAGGCGCTCAAGGTGCGCCGGGCGTGCAGCCAGGCGGGCTTGCAGCGAATCGGCAACGTCTGTGGCGATGATGGCGTAGAGCATGTCAGTCCTCGGTCTTGGGGGTAGTAGGGTCGCTGTCGTGCAGGTGACGGGACAGGTAGACACCCTGGCCCACCAGGAACAGTACGGTCATGCCCAGGCTGCCGAATACCTTGAAGTCCACCCAGATGTCCTGGAAGGTGAAGGCAACGAACAGGTTGGCCGCGCCGCAGAACAGGAAGAACGCGATCCACGCCAGGTTCAGGCGCGTCCACACCGGCTCGGGCAAGGTCAGCGCATGGCCCATGATGCGCTTGATCAATACACGGTCACCAATGAAGTGACTGCCCGCAAAAGCGGTGGCGAACAGCCAGTTCACAGCCGGGGCCTTCCACTTGAGGAAGGTCTCGCTGTGGAAGGCCAGGGTCAGGCCGCCAAATACCAGGCATGCCACCAGGGTCAGCCACTGGCCCTTCTCCAGCTTGCGCTGGCGGATCAGCAATGCGCCATACACCACCAGCGAACTGATGATCAGCACCGCCGTGGCGCTGTAGATGCCGCCCAGCTCGAACGACTGGCCGGCAACGTCGACCGTGCGCGGGTCGAGCTTGTAGACGATGAAAAACAGGAACAACGGGATGAAATCGATGAATTGTTTCACAGTGGCAGCCAGAAGCAGGATGTGACGGCATAATAACAAACATCAATGAGAGCGTATGCGCCACCTATGAATGTTGATCTGCACTGCCACAGCACCGCTTCCGATGGCGCCCTGTCGCCCACGGCGCTGGTCGCTCGCGCCCACGAACACGGCGTGCGGATGCTTTCGCTGACCGACCACGACACCCTCGAAGGCCAGCTCGAAGCCCAGGCTGCCACCCAGGCGCTGGACATGCAGTGGGTCAGCGGGGTCGAGCTGTCCTGCACCTGGGGCGGGGCAACGATTCACATCCTGGGCTACAACTTCCCGCTCGATGCCGAACCGCTGCAGCGCGCCGTCGAGTCGCTGCACCGTGGACGCTGGCTGCGCTCCGAGGAAATCGACCGGCGGCTGGCGCTCAAGGGCATGCCCGGCGCGCTGGACGGCGCCCGTGCCATCCAGCAGGAGCTGGGCGACAGCGGCAATGCGCCGGCCCGTCCGCACTTTGCCGAGTACCTGGTGCGTGCCGGCCACGTCAAGGACCGCGGCGAAGCCTTTCGCAAGTGGCTGGGCGCCGGCAAGCTGGGGGATGTGAAGCTGCACTGGCCAAGCCTGGAAGACACCGTGCAGACCCTGCGCCAGTCCCACGCATGGGTCAGCCTTGCCCACCCGATGCACTACGAATTAACCCGCAGCAAGCGTCGACGCCTGATTGCCGACTATATTCAAGCAGGTGGCCAGGCGCTGGAAGTGGTGAACGGGATGATGCCCGCCGAACAGGTGGGCACGATGTCGATCCTGGCCCGTGAGTTCGGTCTGCTGGCCAGCGCCGGCAGCGATTTCCATGGCCCGGGCGCCTGGTCTGAGATCGGTGTCTACCGGCCGTTGCCGGAGGACCTGCCACCCCTGTGGCGTCGATTCAAACATGAGCAGCCCACTGCACCCGTCTGAACAGGTAGAAAACGTGAGTCAATTTTTCCAGATTCATGCGGAAAACCCGCAACCGCGCCTGATCAAGCAGGCCGTCGAGATCATCCGCAAGGGTGGGGTGGTGGTCTACCCTACCGATTCGTCCTACGCCATGGGTTGCCAGATCGGCGACAAGTCTGCCGTGGAGCGCGTGCGCCGCTTGCGCGGGCTGGACAAGAGCCACAACTTCACGCTGATCTGCTGCGACCTGTCGCAGATGGGCCTGTTCGCCAAGATCGACACCGCCACGTTCCGCCTGCTCAAGGCGCATGTGCCGGGGCCCTATACCTTCATCCTCAATGGCACCCGCGAAGTACCGCGCCTGCTGTTGCACGAGAAGCGCCGCACCATCGGCCTGCGCGTGCCGCAAAACCCCATTCTGCTGGCCTTGCTCGAAGAGCTGGGCGAGCCGTTGATGAGCGTCAGCCTGATCCTGCCAGGCGACGACGAACCCATGACCGACCCGTACGAGATCCGTCAGCGCCTGGAAAAACAGGTCGACCTGATCATCGACGGCGGTTACGGCGACCTCAAGGCCTCCACCATCATCGACCTGACCGGGGAGGAGGCGGTGCTGGTGCGTGAAGGCTGCGGCGACCCGGCGCCCTTCATGGCCGAAGCGTGAACCAGGTCGCTGCGGTCGAGCCGGCCCTGGACCCACAGGCCGGCGCCCAGCAGGAGCTGCCACTGGTGATGGTGTATGGCGAAGCCATGACCGAGATGCCGGTGGACCTGTACATCCCGCCCGATGCGCTGGAAGTGTTCCTCGAAGCCTTCGAGGGCCCGCTCGACCTGCTGCTGTACCTGATTCGCAAGCAGAACGTGGATATTCTCGACATCCCGGTGGCGGAGATCACGCGCCAGTACATGGGCTATGTCGAGCTGATGAAGACCGTACGCCTGGAACTGGCCGCCGAGTACCTGGTGATGGCCGCGATGCTGGCCGAGATCAAGTCGCGCATGCTGCTGCCGCGCTCGGCCGAAGTGGAGCAGGAAGAGGACGATCCGCGTGCCGAACTGATTCGCCGGTTGCAGGAGTACGAACGTTTCAAGGCCGCCGCCGAAGGCATCGACGGCCTGAGCCGGGTTGGCCGCGAGGTGATCGTACCGCGCCTGGAGGCACCCCAGGCCAAGGCGCGCAAGCTGTTGCCCGACGTTGCGCTGGAAGAGGTGCTGATGTCGATGGCCGAGGTGCTGCGCCGCGGTGACATGTTCGAGAGCCATCAGGTCAGCCGCGAGGCGCTGTCGACCCGCGAGCGCATGAGCGATGTGCTCGAGCGCCTCAAGGGCGGCGGCTTCGTGCCCTTCGTCGAGCTGTTCACGGCCGAGGAGGGCAAGCTGGGGGTGGTGGTGACCTTCATGGCCATCCTCGAACTGGTCAAGGAATCTCTCGTCGAACTGGTGCAGAATGAGCCCTTCGCTCCCATCCATGTCCGCGCCCGGGCCGAATAACCGTACACGAGCACCCCAATGAACCTGACCGACCCCCGTGACCTGGCGCCGCTGCTGGAAGCCTTCCTGCTCGCCTCTGGCAAGGCGCAATCGTTGGAGCGCCTGTACGAGCTGTTCGAAGAGGCCGAGCGCCCTGAGCCCGGCGTGTTCAAGAAGGCCCTCGAGGTGCTGCGCAAGTCCTGTGCCGGGCGCGCGTTCGAGCTCAAGGAGGTGGCCTCGGGCTACCGCCTGCAGATCCGCGAGGACTACGCGCCCTGGGTCGGGCGGCTGTGGGAAGAACGGCCGCAGCGCTATTCGCGTGCGTTGCTCGAAACCATTGCGCTGATCGCCTATCGCCAGCCGATCACCCGTGGCGAGATCGAGGATGTGCGGGGCGTGGCGGTGAACACCAATATCATCAAGACCCTGCTCGAGCGCGAGTGGGTGCGCATCGTGGGCTACCGCGAAGTGCCCGGTAAACCGGCGATGTTCGCCACCACCAAGGCCTTTCTCGACCACTTCAACCTGAAGAACCTCGACGAGCTGCCCTCGCTGGCCGAGTTGCGCGAGATGGAGCCCGAGCCATTGCTGGAAGTGGATGACGCACCAGTGCCGGCCCACCTGCAGGCCCTGGCCGACGAGAGCGCCGAGCCCGAAGCCCCGGTCGAGGAGACCAGCTTTCACAGCCTGTTGCTGGAGCTGGACTCGATGGAGCAGGGGCTCAAGACCGACTTCGACGACCTGCTCGAGCAAGCCGATGAACCCGATGAGGGCCAGGCAGCGCCCGGTTCGCCGCAGGGCTGAGCGGCCTTCGAGCGGAAAACAGCGTCCTGGGGTGCAATATCGGCTAGTCTGTGGTGCGTTTGTCGTCGGTTCGGCGTATGATTCGCGACCTTTTTTGGCGCTTGTTTGGCCAATTCAATGATTTTCAGCAGCACTACACCGGGAGGTGCCCAGATGAGTGAACAGGATCTGCACGATAGCCCGCCGCGTCCAGCCGGCGAAAAACTGCAAAAGGTACTCGCGCGCATTGGCGTGGGTTCGCGCCGCGACGTCGAGGCCTGGATCAGCCAGGGTCGCATCAAGGTCAATGGCGTGGACGCCACCCTTGGCCAGCGCGTCGACATGCACGACGCGATTTCGGTCGACGGCCGCCTGATCAAGCGTGAAGAAGCCGCCGAGACCGTGCGCCGCGTCATCATGTACAACAAGCCCGACGGCGAGATCTGCACCCGTGACGACCCGGAAGGTCGCCCGACCGTGTTCGATCGCCTGCCGCGCCCGAAAGAGGGCCGCTGGATCAACGTCGGTCGCCTGGACATCAACACCACCGGCCTGCTGATGTTCACCACCGATGGTGAGCTGGCCAACCGCCTGATGCACCCGTCGTCCGAAATGGACCGTGAATACGCAGTGCGTGTACGCGGCGAAGTGGACGAAGACATGATCGCGCGCCTGAAGGCGGGCGTGGTGCTCGAAGACGGTCCGGCGCGTTTCACCGACATCCAGGAAGCCCCGGGCGGTGAAGGTTTCAACCACTGGTACCACTGCGTGGTGATGGAAGGCCGCAACCGTGAGGTGCGTCGCCTGTGGGAATCCCAGGGCCTGGTGGTCAGCCGCCTGAAGCGTGTGCGCTTTGGCCCGGTGTTCCTCAACAGCGACCTGCCGATGGGCCGCTGGCGCGAAATGAGCCAGGGCGAAGTGGACATCCTGGCTGCCGAAGTGGGGCTCAAGCCGGTGGCGATGCCAGCGATGAAGGCCAAGGTCAAGGACAAGCTCGAGCGCATGCAGCGCAAGTCGTCCAAGCCGGTGGGCCGTGGCGAGCGCGTGCGCACCCTGCGCCCGGCCAAGGAAGGTGGCGCGCCCACCGAGCGCGCAGCGCGCCAGCCGCGTGACGACTCGCCACGCAAGGGCCGCAGCACCGTGGCCGAGCGTCCGAGCGACATGAACAAGCGCAAGCCGGCCGGCTCCGCACCCAAGCGGCCGGGCAGCAGCCGTGGCAAGCCGCCGCGGGCTGAGTAAGCGCTCACACAAGCCAACCTTCGGGTTGGCTTTTTTGTGCCTGTGGTGTTTTCACGTGCCCTTCGCCGGCAAGGCCGGTTCCTACAGGCATTGCACTCGCAGTGTAGGAGTCGGCGTTGCCGGCGGAGGGCCGGCGCAGACACTCCAAGGCAACCAGTGGAAACTTTTTGAACCACGTCGTAAATAATTCGTTACGACTTGTGGCGTACTGATTGGGCAAGCCAGCCCATCCTTCAGGCTGTAAACAAACCTTGCCGAAAACGTCGGCGACGCTCACCTTCCGTCCACGTCAACCTCTTGCCCAACCCCCGCAACCACGGTGTGATAGCCGCCATTGCCAAGTGCAAAAGCCCCGCCGCAGAGCTGGGCAAGCCATAACAAGAAATGGAGGCGCCATGCACGCCGTACACTCCCCCAGGCTTCAGAACCCCCGCCGGACCGCTGCGTCTTGTCATCCGACAGTCACGCAACGTGTTGACCCCTGCGCCAAAGCAAGGGTATACAATGCGCCGCGTTTTAACTGTGACCCAACTGCGTACCGCGCAACCTTGCTGACTCCGGGCTGATTCGCCTCGGGCTGACGCCCGTACCGAAGGCTCTGGTCCAAGACTCCTCAAGGTATACCACCTTGTTAATTCCGCTGCGCCACGAGCGCGGTGGGTCCGATTCCGTCACAGATAAAAACAAACAGGTGACTCCGTTCATGAGTGGACAAAACTCGCATTCAGGTGAGCTCAAGCGTGGCCTGAAAAACCGCCACATCCAGCTGATCGCCCTCGGTGGCGCCATCGGCACCGGCCTGTTCCTGGGTTCGGCCGGGGTGATGCAATCGGCCGGCCCGTCGATGATCCTGGGCTATGCGATCTGCGGCTTCATTGCCTTCCTGATCATGCGCCAGCTGGGCGAGATGATCGTCGAAGAGCCGGTGGCCGGCTCCTTCGCCCACTTCGCCCACAAGTACTGGGGCGGTTTCGCCGGCTTCCTGTCGGGCTGGAACTGCTGGGTGCTGTACATCCTGGTGGGGATGTCGGAGCTGACCGCGGTCGGCAAGTATGTCCACTACTGGTGGCCGGAGATCCCCACCTGGGCCTCGGCAGCCGCATTCTTCATCCTCATCAACGCGATCAACCTGGCCAACGTGAAGGTGTTCGGCGAGGCGGAGTTCTGGTTCGCGATCATCAAGGTGCTGGCCATCGTCGGCATGATCGGCCTGGGCAGCTACCTGCTGGTCAGTGGCAGCGGCGGCCCTGAAGCCTCGGTCACCAACCTGTGGGCCCACGGCGGTTTCTTCCCGCACGGCGTCGGCGGCCTGGTGATGGCCATGGCGATCATCATGTTCTCCTTCGGCGGCCTGGAAATGCTCGGGTTCACCGCAGCCGAGGCCGACAAGCCGAAGACCGTGATCCCCAAGGCGATCAACCAGGTCATCTACCGCATCCTGATCTTCTACATCGGTGCCCTGGTGGTACTGCTGTCGCTGACCCCGTGGGACAGCCTGGTCAGCAGCCTGACCAGCTCGGGCGATGCCTACAGCGCCAGCCCGTTCGTGCAGGTGTTCTCGCTGCTGGGCAGCAACACCGCAGCGCATATCCTCAACTTCGTGGTGCTGACCGCGGCGCTGTCGGTGTACAACAGCGGCACCTACTGCAACGCGCGCATGCTCTACGGCATGGCCGAGCAGGGTGATGCGCCGGCCAGCCTGGCCAAGATCGACAAGCGTGGCGTGCCGGTACGCTCGATTCTGGCGTCGGCAGCCGTTACCGTGGTGGCGGTGCTGCTCAACTACCTGATGCCGCACAGCGCCCTGGAGCTGCTGATGTCGCTGGTGGTGGCGACCCTGGTGATCAACTGGGCGATGATCAGCTACTCGCACCTCAAGTTCCGCCAGCACATGGACCGTACCGGTCAGAAGTCGCTGTTCCGCGCGCTGATCTACCCCTACGGCAACTACCTCTGCCTGGCGTTCGTGGTGTTCATCCTGGGCATCATGCTGCTGATGCCGGGCATCCGTGTATCGGTGTACGCGATTCCGGTATGGCTGGTGGTGATGTGGGGCTTCTACTGGCTCAAGAGCAAGCGCAGCGCCAACGGCGCCCCTGCAGTGCCGAGCGCCGCCCTCAAGTAAGCGCAGGATGCTGCAATGAAAGCCCGGCCTTGTGCCGGGCTTTTTGGTTTTGTGCACCAGGGCGGGTATCCTGAAGGCCAATTCGCGCAAAGCCAGGCCCATGCTGATCATTTCCAACGCCGTGCACATTCCCGATGACGAGATCGAATTGAACGCCATTCGCGCCCAGGGCGCCGGTGGGCAGAACGTCAACAAGGTCTCCAGCGCCGTGCACCTGCGCTTTGACATCAATGCCTCGTCACTGCCGCCGTTTCACAAGGAACGGTTGCTGGGCCTGCGTGACAGCCGGATCACCAGCGACGGGGTGATCGTGCTCAAGGCCCAGCAATACCGTACCCAGGAGCAGAACCGGGCCGACGCCCTGGAGCGCTTGCGCGAACTGATTCTGGCGGCGGTGAAGGTCGAGAAGGCGCGGCGGCCTACGCGCCCGACCCTGGGCTCCAAGACCCGTCGCCTGGAGTCAAAGAGCAAGCGCGGTGCGATCAAGGCCGGGCGCGGCAAGATCGACTACTGAAGCGTGTGGCGTACCGGGTTCAGTCGTGCCTGGCGGTACAGGTAAAGGCTGAGCAGCAGGCCGCACAAGGCGGCGATTGCCGCAAACAGAAAGATCGAGGCAAAGCCGAAACCTGCCGCCACGGCCCCCGCCAGTGGGCCAGTGATACCCAGCGACAGGTCGATGAACAGTGAGTAGGCCCCCACCGCGGCACCGCGGTTGGCTGCCGGCACCAGATTGACCGCCTCTACCCCCAGCGCCGGGAATACCAGCGAAAAGCCGAAGCCGCTCAGTGCCGCACCGGCCAGTGCCAGTTCGGCGCTGGGGGCCAGCCACAGCAGCAACAGGCCGATCGTCTCCACGCTCAGGCAGGCAATGGCGACACGGTAGCCGCCCAGACGGTTGATCAGGTTGCCGAACAGCAGGCGTGCGCTGATGAAGCTGGCGCCGAACAGGCTCAGGCACAGCGCGGCGTTGTGCCAGGACTGGCTGGCGTAGTACAGGGTAATGAAGGTGGCGATGGTGCCAAAGCCGATCGAGCCCAGCGCCAGCCCCGAGCCATGCCCGAACACCCGCCCCAGCACGTGCAGAAACGGCATGCGCACGCCACTGACGATCGGCGCCGCCTGCTTGGGCCAGGCCAGCGCCAGGCCTGCCGCGCACAGCAGCAGGATGCTCACGCCCATGCTCCACAGCCCCAGCTGCTGTACCAGCACCACCCCCAGCGGTGCGCCGATGGCCAGCGCGCCGTAGCTGGCGATGCCGTTCCAGGAGATCACCTTGGCGGTGTGCTGCGCGCCCACCCGGCCGATGCCCCAGCCGATGGCGCCCGAACCCACCAGGCTTTCGGCGCTGCCCAGGACCAGGCGCCCCACCAGCAGGCTGGTCAGGCTCATCCAGGGCGTGGCCTGCAGCCAGGCGGCCAGCAACATGAACACGCCGCTCAGGCCGCAGCCGGCCAGGCCGTACATCACCGCACGCTTGCAGCCCTGATTGTCGATGAGGCGGCTGGCATAGGGGCGGCTGAGCAGGGTGGCGAGGTATTGCACGCTGATCACCAGGCCGGCGACCACGGCGCCGAACCCCAGGGTGTCGTGCACGAAGCCGGGCAGCACGGCCAGGGGAATGCCGATGTTGAGGTAGCCGATGAAGGTGAACAGCACGATGGAGACGACTTGCAGGGTGACCGCCAGGGGGCGCGGTGTGACAGGCATGGAAGGTCCGGGAGGTGACGGGCTGGAGTGCCTATCATAGACCTGTGGAGCGCGGGGAGGGTTCTTGGCGGTGTGAAAACCCGTTGCCGGGGTCGTCCCCTGTCGTAGTGGTTTTCACACGCCGGGTAGTGCGCGGTTTATTCCTGTTCGGCGCTCGGGGTTTCGTCGCCATCGGAATCTGCCACGTGGGCAGGTTCGGCGCTGAGAGGAGCAGCAGGCTGCTCGGCTTGGTTCAGGCTTGGGAAGGGAAGATTCGGGATTTCATGCATCTCGTCGTTCCTCGCAAGTTTATAAGGTGGAAAGGCTGCGCAAGGCGCGCTTGGCTTCGATAAAGCCTGGGCAGGATACAGGAGTCTGGATGACAGTATGAATTTTCCTGCTGATTGGTGGCCTTCAGCGGCTTCGCCGGCACGGCCAGCGCCTACACGGATCGACGTCGTCCCTGTAGGAGCCGGCCTTGCCGACGAAGGCTTCAGCGACAGACGTCCGCGATGGCCGCCGCCAGCACCTGCAGCCTGGCCGCATCCGCCCCGGCGATGTTCGCCCGCCCGGTACCGACCATGTACACACTGTGCTTCTCGCGCAGTTGCGTCACTTGCTGCGGTGAGAGGCCGGTGTAGGAGAACATTCCGCGTTGCGCGGCGATATGCGCGAACCGCTCGCTCAGCCCATGGGGCTGCAGCGCCTCGACCAGGCCGACCCGCAGCATGGCGATGCGCTGGCGCATGGCGTCGACTTCGTCGGCCCACAGGCGCTTGAGCGCCGGATCGCCAAGAATCGTCGCCACCACCGCCGCGCCATGGTCTGGCGGCGTCGACCACAGGTTGCGTGCAATCGATGCCAGCTGACTGCGCACATCCTGCAGCTTTTCGGCGCTGTCGGCGCATACCAGCAGCGCACCGGTGCGCTCGCGGTACAGGCCGAAGTTCTTCGAGCACGAACTGGTCACCAGCAGCTCCGGCAGGGCCTGGGCAAACAGCCTCACGGCCCAGGCATCCTGCTCCAGCCCGTCACCGAAGCCCTGGTAGGCGAAGTCGATCAGCGGCAGCAGTTCGCGGCGCTTGACCACTTCCAGCACCGCCTGCCAGTCCTGCTGCGACAGGTCGAAGCCGGTGGGGTTGTGGCAGCAGGCGTGCAGCAGCACCACGTCGCCCGTGGGCACCGATTCCAGTGCCGCGAGCATGCCGGTCACGTTCAGGCGGTTGTCTGCGCCCACATAGGGGTAGTGGCTGACCTTCAGGCCGGCACTGGCGAACAGCGTTTCGTGGATCGGCCAGGTCGGGTCGCTCAGCCAGATGCCACGCCCTGGCAGGCACTGGCGGATGAACTCCGCCGCCAGTCGCAGTGCGCCGGTGCCGCCCGGGGTTTGCGTGGCGCCTGCGCGCCGGGCTGCGAGCAGTGGCGCGTCGTCACCGAGTACCAGTTGCGCGATCAGTTGTCCGAAGGCTGCATCCCCGTGACCGCCTACGTAGCTTTTGCTGGTCTGGGCGTCGAGCAGGCGCTGTTCGGCCAGCTTGACCGCCTTGGGCACCGGGGTAAGGCCCTGGGCGTCCTTGAACACGCCAACCCCCAGGTCGAACCTGTCGGGGTTGGTGTCCCTGGCGTACGCCTCCATCAGCCCCAGAATCGGGTCGCCTGGCACGCGCGCGATGGCGCCGAAGTGCATTACTTGCGACCTTCTGCGGTGCTGGCGACCTCATCGGTGCGCGCGGCCATGATGAAGTCGTTGCGGTGCAGGCCCTTGATCGAGTGGCTCCACCAGGTCACGGTGACCTTGCCCCACTCGGTCAGCAGGCCAGGGTGATGGCCTTCGGCTTCGGAGATTTCGCCCACTGCGTTGGTGAACGCCAGGGCATGTTTGAAATTCTTGAACAGGAACACTTTTTCCAGCTGCATGATGCCGTCGCGCACTTCGATGTTCCAATCCGGGATCTGCTTGATCAGTACCGGCAGTTCTTCGTCGCTGACCTGTGGGGCGTCGGCACGGCAGGCTTCGCAATGGGCTTGGTTCAAGGCGTTCATAGGTGATTCTTCCGCAAGTGGTTGTTATAGGTGTACAGGGTGGCTCAAGCGGCCACCTTGGGGGGGAATTTGGGGGCGTGCAGGCCCAGCTGCATGGCGCGTTGAACCATGCCCATGATGTCTTCGTGGGCCAGGTCGAACAAGCGCTTGAGCTGCGGCAGGGCGAAGTACACCGGCTGCAGGATATCGATGCGATACGGCGTGCGCATGGCCTCGAGCGGATCGAAGGCCTGGTGTTCCGGTTCGTCGGACAGGCTGTAGACGGTTTCCTTGGGCGAGGAGAGGATGCCGCCGCCGTAGATCCTGCGGCCCTGCGGGGTGTCCACCAGACCGAACTCGATGGTCATCCAGTACAGGCGGGCCAGGTAGACGCGCTGTTCCTTGGTCGCGGCCAGGCCGAGTTTGCCGTAGGTGTGGGTGAATTCGGCAAACCAGGGGTTGGTCAGCAGCGGGCAGTGGCCGAAGATCTCGTGAAAGATGTCGGGCTCTTGCAGATAGTCGAGTTCTTCTTCGGTGCGAATGAAGGTGGCCACCGGAAAGCGCTTGCTGGCCAGCAGTTCGAAGAAGGTCTGGAAGGGGATCAGGGCCGGCACGCGGGCAACTTGCCAGCCGGTGGTGGCGCCCAGTACCTGGTTTATCTCGCTCAGTTGCGGAATGCGGTCATGAGGCAGGTTCAGTTGTTCGATGCCGTCCAGGTACTCCTGGCACGCGCGCCCCTCGATCACCTTCAGCTGGCGGGTGATCAGGGTATTCCACACCGCATGTTCCTGCGGCGGGTAATCGATAAAACCCTGCGCATCGGGCTCGCGGGCCACGTAGTGCGTCTGTTTCATGCTGCTCTCCTGATGAGGGCCTTTATTGTTATAGGGTGGCTTTCGCCATGCCCTAGGAATACCCCCTCACCCTGGTGTTTGCATCCCGTTGCCTCGTGCCCGGCGGGCGGTTCAACCGTATTTTTGTAACGCAGATTTTACGGTGGTGCCGAAGTGCCGAAAAAACGCAGGTGCTGGTAGCTGTGAATCCGCCTTTTTGTAACGTATTCTTTACGAGAATTCATGCCGTTGTGCAGATAGTTGGCCTCGTCTTCTTGTTTGTAGGACCTTTCATGCGTATCAAAGTGCACTGCCAGAACCGCATCGGTATCTTGCGCGACATGCTCAACCTGCTGGTCGAGTACGGGATCAACGTGGCCCGCGGCGAGGTGGGGGGCGAGCATGGCAATGCCATCTACCTGCACTGCCCGAACCTGATCAACCTGCAGTTCCAGGCGCTGCGCCCCAAGTTCGAAGCCATTACCGGCGTGTTCGGGGTCAAGCGGGTGGGCCTGATGCCCAGCGAGCGCCGGCACATGGAGCTCAATGCCTTGCTGGGTGCGCTGGATTTTCCCGTGCTGTCGATCGACATGGGGGGCTCGATCGTCGCGGCCAACCGTTCGGCGGCGCAGTTGCTCGGGGTGCGGGTGGACGAAGTGCCGGGCATTGCATTGTCGCGGTATGCCGAGGATTTCGACCTGCCGGAGTTGGTGCGGGCCAACAAGTCACGCATCAACGGCTTGCGGGTGAAGATCAAAGGCGATGTGTTCCTGGCCGATATCGCACCGCTGCAGTCCGAGCACGATGACAGCGAGGCGCTGGCAGGGGCCGTGCTGACCCTGCACCGGGCTGACCGAATCGGCGAACGCATCTACAACGTGCGCAAGCAGGAGCTGCGTGGGTTCGACAGCATTTTCCAGAGCTCCAGGGTGATGGCGGCGGTGGTGCGCGAGGCACGTCGCATGGCGCCGCTGGATGCGCCACTGCTGATCGAGGGCGAGACCGGTACCGGCAAGGAGCTGCTGGCCCGTGCCTGCCACCTGGCCAGTCCGCGTGGGCAGGCGCCGCTGATGGCGCTCAACTGTGCCGGGCTGCCCGAGTCGATGGCCGAGACCGAGCTGTTCGGCTACGGGCCGGGGGCGTTCGAAGGCGCCCGCGCCGAGGGCAAGCTTGGCCTGCTGGAACTGACCGCGGGCGGCACGCTGTTTCTCGACGGCGTGGGTGAGATGAGCCCGCGCCTGCAGGTGAAGCTGTTGCGCTTTCTGCAGGACGGTTGCTTTCGCCGGGTGGGCAGTGACGAGGAGGTGTACCTGGATGTGCGGGTGATCTGCGCGACCCAGGTGGACTTGTCGGAGTTGTGCGCCCGCGGCGAGTTTCGCCAGGACCTGTATCACCGCCTCAACGTGCTGTCGCTGCACATTCCACCGCTGCGCGAGTGCCTGGACGGCCTGGCGCCGCTGGTGGAGCATTTTCTCGACCAGGCCAGCCGCCAGATCAGCTGCCCGTTGCCGAGCCTGGCACCGGCGGCGATGGAGCGCCTGAGCCAATACCATTGGCCGGGCAACGTGCGGCAACTGGAGAACGTACTGTTCCAGGCGGTTTCATTGTGCGACGGCGGGGTGGTCAAGGCCGAGCATATTCGCCTGCCCGATTATGGCGCGCGCCAACCTTTGGGCGAGTTTTCCCTGGAAGGTGACCTGTCGCAAATAGTCGGTCGTTTCGAAAAAGCCGTACTTGAAAGTTTGCAGGGTGAATTCCCCAGTAGCAGAGCACTGGGTAAACGCCTGGGCGTTTCGCATACCACCATTGCCAACAAGTTGCGTGATTACGCAATCGGCAAAGTTGTGGAGTGACTTTAAAGGCGGGGAAGTTACTGTTTGCAGCGAGGGTGCGCCTCGTCGACACAAGGCCCGAGGCGCAACTACCGTCAGTGTGCTCTATCAGCCGTTGGAGCACCCGTTACCCATGACGCGGTATTCGAGAATGTGCTTCTGGCCTTGGGAGTCCTCGTAGGTCATGCGGGCCGGAACCACTTCGCAGACGTTCGGGACTTCGGTCATGGAAATGACTTTGGCGATGTCCAGATGTTGCGAGTAACTGTATTGTTCAACCGGAATCTGCTCGGCGGAAACATCTGCAACTTCAGCCGCCATGGCCGATGCGCAAAAACTACCGAGTGCCAATACCAGTAAAGCTTTCATCTTCAAGTTACCTGTCTAAGGTCGTAAGGGGTCACGCTGCGCTTGTGGCGCGGCGTGTGCAGCAAGTTGAAACTTTCAGGGTTATCGCGGGATTAACATGCCTTCGTGGGGGCTGTTACCAGTTAATTCGCGTTGCCGTTGCTGGCGAGGTGAATTCTAGGAGTGTGGCGGGCCCCGAAACAGAGCCCGTTTTGATAAACACTGTTGGCGGAAACTGTAACAATCAGTTGAAATTTCACCTCGGGATTTATTTTTCTATCTGTTGCCGCGCTGGAACGCCCGTGCCAGAGCGGTCGGCGCGCAGTGTTGGACCAAATGCAGGTCCCGTTACTACCAACGTCGAATGGCCCTTGGCGCTCTGGTACAGTTAAAACGAGGTCATACAAAAACAACTATTACACCGAGGTAACAAAGATGAGTGCGGCTCCCCTGTATCCCGTGCGTCCCGAGGTTGCGGCCAACACGCTGACCGACGAGGCGACCTACAAGGCCATGTACCAGCAGTCGGTGATCAACCCTGACGGCTTCTGGCGCGAGCAAGCTCAGCGCCTCGAGTGGATCAAGCCCTTCACCAAGGTCAAGCAGACCTCGTTCGACGACCACCATGTCGACATCAAGTGGTTTGCCGACGGCACTCTGAACGTTTCCTACAACTGCCTGGACCGTCACCTGGCCGAGCGTGGCGATCAGCTGGCGATCATCTGGGAAGGCGACGACCCTTCCGAGCACCGCAACATCACCTATCGCGAACTGCACGAGCAGGTCTGCAAGTTCGCCAACGCCCTGCGTGGCCAGGACGTGCACCGCGGCGACGTGGTGACCATCTACATGCCGATGATTCCCGAAGCCGTGGTCGCCATGCTGGCGTGCGCGCGTATCGGCGCGATCCACTCGGTGGTGTTCGGCGGCTTCTCGCCCGAGGCGCTGGCCGGGCGCATCATCGACTGCAAGTCCAAGGTCGTGATCACCGCCGACGAAGGGCTGCGTGGCGGGCGTCGTACCGCACTCAAGGCCAACGTTGACCTGGCGCTGACCAACCCGGAAACCGCCAGCGTGCAGAAGATCATCGTGTGCAAGCGCACCGGTGGCGACATTGCCTGGCACCAGCACCGCGACATCTGGTACGAAGACCTGATGAAAGTGGCTTCTGCCCACTGCGCGCCGAAAGAGATGGGCGCCGAAGAAGCGCTGTTCATCCTCTATACCTCCGGCTCCACCGGCAAGCCCAAGGGCGTGCTGCACACCACTGGCGGCTACCTGGTGTACGCCTCGCTGACCCATGAGCGCGTGTTCGACTATCGCCCTGGTGACGTGTACTGGTGCACCGCCGACGTGGGCTGGGTAACCGGTCACAGCTACATCGTCTATGGCCCGCTGGCCAACGGCGCCACCACCCTGCTGTTCGAAGGCGTGCCGAACTACCCGGACATCACCCGTGTGGCGAAGATCGTCGACAAGCACAAGGTCAACATCCTCTACACCGCGCCCACCGCCATTCGCGCGATGATGGCCGAAGGTCAGGCGGCCATGAAGGATGCCGACGGTTCGAGCCTGCGCCTGCTGGGCTCGGTGGGCGAGCCGATCAACCCTGAAGCCTGGAGCTGGTACCACACCACCGTGGGCAAGGAGCGTTGCCCGATCGTCGACACCTGGTGGCAGACCGAGACCGGCGGCATCCTGATCAGCCCGCTGCCGGGCGCCACTGCGCTCAAGCCGGGCTCGGCCACCCGTCCGTTCTTCGGCGTGGTGCCGGCGCTGGTGGACAACCTGGGCAACCTGATCGACGGCGCCGCCGAGGGCAACCTGGTGATCCTCGATTCGTGGCCGGGCCAGTCGCGTTCGCTGTACGGCGATCACGACCGTTTCGTCGACACCTACTTCAAGACCTTCCGCGGCATGTACTTCACCGGTGACGGCGCGCGCCGCGACGAAGACGGCTACTACTGGATCACCGGCCGGGTCGACGACGTACTCAACGTCTCGGGCCACCGCATGGGGACCGCCGAGATCGAGAGCGCCATGGTTGCGCACCCGAAGGTCGCCGAGGCGGCGGTCGTCGGTGTGCCGCATGATCTGAAGGGGCAGGGCATCTATGTCTACGTCACGCTCAACGGTGGCGAGGAGCCGAGCGAAGCATTGCGTCTGGAGCTGAAGAACTGGGTGCGCAAGGAGATCGGGCCGATCGCCTCGCCAGACGTGATCCAGTGGGCGCCAGGGCTGCCTAAAACCCGCTCGGGCAAGATCATGCGCCGTATCCTGCGCAAGATCGCCACGGCCGAGTACGACGGCCTGGGCGACATCTCGACGCTGGCCGACCCGGGTGTGGTGCAGCACCTGATCGACACGCACAAGTCGATGAACCTGGCGTCGGCCTGAGTCATCGCCGGCAGGCCGGCCCTTGTAGGGGTCGGCCTGCCGGCGATAGGGCCGGTTGGCTGTCAGCACAAAGCCCCGCACTGCGGGGCTTTTTCATGCCTGTTACGCCGACTTTCATCGGTAACCTTTTCTGTCACCGGTTTCGCACACAAACGGGGCATTGGGAAACGCCGCCGCCCGATCCGGGCGCATCCACCACGCCAATTTTGCATGGCTGCCACGCTGCACTTGCCGGATTACAAGGCTTTGCCAATAATGGGCGCGGTTATTGCTTGATTGATAGGTTATTTGTCTCTCGCTTTTGCATATTCCGCGAAAGCTGTCAATATCTCCGGCCCTGACTTCCGGCGCTTCTGTAACTAGTTGTCGCATTGAAGAAATATCGGGTTCGGAGCTGTCGCTAAAATGCCAATCACTCGCTCGTGATGCCTCGACCCTGTTTCGTCGAGCCCTGCGCAGCTCGCGTTGTACCCATTCGCAACGTCGACGGCCAATCGGCCTGTCACGTATTGCCCTTTACCGATGGAGTTCCCAGATGAAGAAACTCGCACTGCTTGGCGCCCTGGCGCTGTCCGTGTTTTCCCTGGCATCGCTGGCTGATGAAAAACCACTGAAGATCGGCATCGAGGCCGCCTACCCACCGTTCGCTTCCAAGGCGCCGGACGGCAGCATCGTGGGCTTCGACTACGACATCGGCAACGCGCTGTGTGCAGAGATGAAGGTCAAGTGCGTTTGGGTCGAGCAGGAGTTCGACGGCCTGATCCCGGCGCTCAAGGTGCGCAAGATCGACGCCATCCTGTCGTCCATGTCGATCACCGATGATCGCAAGAAGTCCGTGGACTTCACCAAGCGCTACTACCTCACGCCGGCCCGCCTGGTGATGAAGGACGGTACCACCGTCAGCGACAGCCTGGACGAACTCAAGGGCAAGAAGATCGGCGTTCAGCGTGGCTCGATCCACGACCGTTTCGCCAAGGAAGTGCTGGCCCCCAAAGGCGCCACCATCGTTCCCTACGGCACCCAGAACGAAATCTACCTGGACGTTGCCGCCGGTCGTCTGGATGGCACCGTGGCCGATGCGACCCTGCTCGAAGACGGCTTCCTCAAGACCGACGCCGGCAAGGGCTATGCATTCGTAGGCCCGTCCTTCACCGACGCCAAGTACTTCGGTGACGGTATCGGTATCGCCGTGCGCAAGGGCGACGCCCTGAAGGACAAGATCAACACCGCCATCGACGGCATCCGTGCCAATGGCGAGTACAAGAAGATCCAGGACAAGTACTTCAACTTCGACATCTACGGCCCTGACGCGCAGTAATCCGTCGACGTTTCACCTGTTCAATGGTGCAAGCAGCAGAAGCGCTGAGGTTTGCACCATTTTTTCATCCCTAAGGTCGAGGACCTCAACATGTTGAAAGGCTACGGGGCAGTCATCCTCGATGGAGCATGGCTGACGCTACAGCTCGCCTTGTCGTCCATGGCCCTGGCCATCGTACTGGGCCTGATCGGCGTGGCGCTGCGGCTGTCGCCGGTGCGCTGGCTGGCCTGGCTGGGCGACCTGTACGCCACGGTGATCCGCGGGATCCCCGACCTGGTGCTGATCCTGCTGATCTTCTACGGCGGTCAGGACCTGCTCAACCGCGTCGCACCCTTGCTCGGTTTCGACGATTACATCGACCTCAATCCGCTGATGGCGGGTATCGGTACCCTGGGCTTCATCTTTGGTGCATACCTGTCCGAAACCTTCCGCGGCGCTTTCATGGCCATCCCCAAGGGGCAGGCCGAAGCCGGCATGGCCTATGGCATGAGCGGCCTGCAGATCTTCTTCCGGGTGCTGGTGCCGCAGATGATTCGCCTGGCGATCCCTGGCTTCACCAACAACTGGCTGGTACTGACCAAGGCCACCGCACTGATTTCGGTGGTGGGCCTGCAAGACATGATGTTCAAGGCCAAGCAGGCGGCGGACGCGACCCGCGAGCCGTTCACGTTCTTCCTGGCGGTCGCGGCGTTGTACCTGGTGATCACCAGCGTCTCGTTGCTGGCCCTGCGTTACCTCGAGAAACGCTACTCGGTTGGCGTAAAGGCGGCTGATCTATGATTTTCGATTACAACGTCATCTGGGAAGCCATGCCGCTGTACCTGAGCGGCATGCTGACCACGCTCAAGCTGCTGGCGCTGTCGTTGCTGTTCGGCCTGCTGGTGGCAGTGCCGCTGGGCCTGATGCGGGTGTCCAAGCAGCCGCTGGTGAACATGAGCGCCTGGCTCTACACCTACGTGATTCGTGGCACGCCGATGCTGGTACAGCTGTTTCTGATCTATTACGGGCTGGCCCAGTTCGAGGCGGTGCGCGAGAGCTTCCTGTGGCCGTGGCTGTCCAGTGCGACCTTCTGTGCGTGCCTGGCCTTTGCCATCAATACCAGTGCCTACACCGCCGAGATCATCGCCGGCAGCCTCAAGGCCACGCCCCACGGCGAGATCGAGGCGGCCAAGGCGATGGGCATGTCGCGGGTCAAGATGTACCGCCGCATCCTGCTGCCCTCGGCCCTGCGCCGGGCACTGCCGCAATACAGCAATGAAGTGATCATGATGCTGCAGACCACCAGCCTGGCGTCGATCGTGACCCTGATCGACATCACCGGTGCGGCGCGCACGGTCAATGCCCAGTACTACCTGCCGTTCGAGGCGTACATCACCGCCGGTGTGTTCTACCTGTGCCTGACCTTCATTCTGGTGCGCCTGTTCAAGCTGGCTGAACGCCGCTGGCTCGGCTACCTGGCGCCGCGCAAGGGCTGAGCCCGGCGGCAACTTTTTCGCCCCGGGCGCAGGCCCGGGACTGACGCTTTGTGAGAACCGACAGCATGTACAAACTCGAAGTCCAAGACCTGCACAAACGCTATGGCAGTCACGAAGTGCTCAAGGGTGTGTCCCTGGCGGCCAAGGCGGGCGATGTGATCAGCATCATCGGCTCCAGCGGCTCGGGCAAGAGCACCTTCCTGCGCTGCATCAACCTGCTCGAGCAGCCGCATGCCGGCAAGATCCTGCTCAACAACGAAGAGTTGAAGCTGGTGGCGAACAAGGACGGCGCGCTGAAGGCGGCCGACCCCAAGCAGTTGCAGCGCATGCGCTCGCGCCTGTCGATGGTGTTCCAGCACTTCAACCTGTGGTCGCACATGACTGCGCTGGAGAACATCATCGAGGCACCGGTTCACGTGCTGGGCATGAGCCGTAAGGACGCGCTGGAAAAGGCCGAGCACTACCTGGCCAAGGTCGGTGTGTCCCATCGCAAGGATGCCTACCCGGGCCATATGTCCGGTGGTGAGCAGCAGCGTGTGGCGATTGCCCGTGCACTGGCGATGGAGCCTGAAGTGATGCTGTTCGACGAGCCGACCTCGGCGCTGGACCCGGAGCTGGTGGGCGATGTGCTCAAGGTGATGCAGGCGCTGGCCCAGGAAGGCCGCACCATGGTGGTGGTGACCCACGAGATGGGCTTCGCCCGCGAGGTGTCCAACCAGCTGGTGTTCCTGCACAAGGGTGTGGTCGAAGAGAGCGGCAACCCGCGTGAAGTGCTGGTCAATCCGCAGTCCGAGCGGTTGCAGCAGTTCCTGTCCGGCAGCCTGAAATAATCGACCGTGCTACAGTTCGAGGCTGCCGCTTTGCACCAGAATAGGGCATGCTGCGCCTCGATCGAGGCTTTTCTCCCAGACTCCTCTCAGGTTTCGGACCTTACCCAATGACCACCCAGCGAATCGGTTTTCTCCTCTGGCCCAGCACCAAGGCCTTGACCCTGGCGCTGGCCGAAGAAGTTTTGCGGGTGGCCCAGAAGGTGCACCCCGAAGTGGTCTACGAGTTGCTGTTCCTGCAGGCCGAACCTGCGCCGGAGGGCGCCTGGCGCTTGCCTGGCGAAGCCTGGGTGGGGCGGCTGGAAGGTTGCCAGAAGCTGTTTCTGCTGGCCGATGAGCCGCCGCAGGCGGTAGGCGCGGCGCTGGGCAGCGCGCTCAAGCAACTGGTGCGCTCGGGGTGCGTGGTGGGTGGTCTTTCGGCAGGTGTGTATCCGCTGGCCCAGCTGGGCCTGCTGGATGGTTATCGCGCCGCGGTGCACTGGCGCTGGCAGGATGACTTCGCCGAGCGCTTCCCCAAGGTCATCGCCACCAGCCACCTGTTCGACTGGGATCGCGATCGGCTGACCGCGTGTGGTGGCATGTCGGTACTGGACCTGCTGCTGGCCGTGCTGGCCCGTGACCATGGCGCCGAGCTTGCCGGTGCGGTTTCCGAAGAGCTGGTGGTCGAGCGCATTCGCGAGGGGGGCGAGCGTCAGCGCATCCCGCTGCAGAATCGCCTGGGCTCCAGCCATCCGAAGCTGACCCAGGCGGTGCTGCTGATGGAGGCCAATATCGAAGAGCCGTTGACCACCGACGAGATTGCCCAGCATGTGTGCGTATCGCGCCGGCAGCTGGAGCGGATCTTCAAGCAGTACCTCAATCGGGTGCCCAGCCAGTATTACCTGGAGCTGCGCTTGAACAAGGCGCGCCAGATGCTGATGCAGACCAGCAAGTCGATCATCCAGATCGGCCTGTCGTGCGGGTTCTCGTCGGGGCCGCATTTTTCCAGCGCGTACCGCAACTTCTTTGGCGCAACGCCACGCGAAGACCGCAACCAGCGCCGCAGCAACAGCCCGTTCGAGTTGTCGTCGGCGCCTGCCGAGCGCGGCTGATTCGGTAGCGCAGCGCGACCTTCGGCGGCAAACCAGCGCCCGCAGCGTCGAAGGGGGCTGCACCGGCCCGAGGGCGCTGGCTTGCCAGCGAAGAAGCCCCCGCAAATCCGTGCGTGACACAATCTCCCCGCCAGCACCGCGCACCGTTTAAACTGCGCCTTTGCGACCCTATTTGTCGCATTGCCGAAAGCCTTGGCAAAACAGGGTTTGGCGCTATAAGAAGTTGTCGCTTGGCGGCAAGGCCGGGCGTTCATCAGTCCTTACAATCCCCCCATCGCTCGCCAGTTCCAGGCAGGCGTTCCTCTTCAGGAGACTCCGATGTCCGTTGAGCAAGCTCCGGTGCAACGCGCCGATTTCGACCAGGTAATGGTCCCCAACTATGCGCCGGCCGCTTTCATCCCCGTGCGTGGCCAGGGCTCCCGTGTATGGGACCAGGCGGGGCGCGAGCTGATCGATTTCGCTGGCGGCATCGCCGTAAACGTCCTGGGGCACGCCCACCCGGCGCTGGTCGGTGCGCTGACCGAGCAGGCCAACAAGCTGTGGCACGTGTCCAACGTGTTCACCAACGAGCCAGCCCTGCGTCTGGCCCACAAGCTGGTCGACGCCACCTTTGCCGAGCGTGCGTTCTTCTGCAACTCCGGCGCCGAGGCCAACGAGGCCGCCTTCAAGCTGGCCCGTCGTGTCGCCCACGACCGCTTCGGCCCTGAAAAGCACGAGATAATCGCTACCGTGAACAGCTTCCACGGTCGCACCCTGTTCACCGTGAGCGTCGGTGGCCAGCCCAAGTACTCCGACGGCTTCGGCCCTAAGATCACCGGCATCAGCCATGTGCCGTACAACGACCTCGAAGCGCTCAAGGCGCAGATCAGCGACAAGACCTGCGCGGTGGTGATCGAGCCGATCCAGGGCGAGAGCGGCGTGGTGCCGGCCGACAAGGCCTATCTGCAAGGCGCGCGCGAGCTGTGCGACAAGCACAACGCACTGCTGATCTTCGACGAAGTGCAGACCGGCGTCGGCCGTACCGGCGAGCTGTTCGCCTACATGCACTACGGTGTGACCCCCGACATCCTGACCAGCGCCAAGAGCCTGGGCGGCGGTTTCCCGATTGCCGCGATGCTGACCACCGAAGCGCTGGCCAAGCACCTGGCCGTGGGCACCCACGGCACCACCTATGGCGGCAACCCGTTGGGCTGCGCCGTGGCCTCTGCGGTGCTGGATGTGGTCAATACCCCTGAAGTGCTGGCGGGCGTCAAGGCCAAGCACGAGCGCTTCAAGGCGCGCCTGGAGAAGATCGGCCAGCAGTACGGCCTGTTCACCCAGGTCCGCGGCCTGGGCCTGCTGATCGGTTGCGTGTTGTCCGATGCCTGGAAGGGCAAGGCCAAGGACGTGTTCAACGCTGCCGAGAAAGAAGGCCTGATGGTTTTGCAGGCCGGCCCGGACGTGGTGCGTTTCGCCCCCAGCCTGGTGGTGGAAGATGCCGACATCGATGAAGGCCTGGACCGCTTCGAACGCGCTGCCGCTGCACTGACCAAGGCCTGATACCGGCCTGCGGTCCTTCGCTGGCCCCGGTGGCCAGCGAACCGATTCTGGTGGCCCGTGCCCGTGGCACGTGCCGCTTCTTCTTCGCCGGCAGCTGTCGGCCCGATTTTCCCTAAAGGAGTGACACCATGCTGGTGATGCGCCCCGCGCAAATGGCTGACCTGGGTGAAGTGCAGCGTCTGGCCGCGGACAGTCCCATCGGTGTCACGTCCCTGCCGGATGATGCCGGTCGCCTGGGCGACAAGATCGCCGCGTCCGAAACCTCCTTTGCCGCCGAAGTCAGCTTCAATGGCGAGGAGAGCTACTTCTTCGTGCTCGAAGACAGCGAGACCGGCAAGCTGGTCGGCTGTTCGGCCATCGTGGCCTCGGCCGGCTATTCCGAGCCGTTCTACAGTTTTCGCAACGAGACCTTCGTGCACGCCTCGCGCGAGCTGAAGATCCACAACAAGATCCATGTGCTGTCGCAGTGTCACGACCTGACCGGCAACAGCCTGCTGACCAGCTTCTACGTGCTGCCCGAACTGGTGGGCACCGGCTGGGCCGAGCTCAATTCCCGCGGCCGGCTGCTGTTCATGGCAGCGCACCCGGAGCGGTTTGCCGATTCGGTGGTGACCGAGATCGTCGGCTACAGCGACGAGCACGGCGACTCGCCGTTCTGGGATGCCATCGGGCGCAACTTCTTCGACCTCAACTACGCTGCCGCCGAGCGCCTGTGCGGGCTCAAGAGCCGTACATTCCTTGCCGAGCTGATGCCGCATTACCCCATCTATGTGCCCCTGCTGCCGGATGCCGCGCAGGAGGCCATGGGCCAGGTGCACCCGCGCGCGCAGATCACCTTCGACATCCTGATGCGCGAAGGCTTCGAGACCGATCACTACATCGACATCTTCGACGGTGGGCCGACCCTGCATGCGCGGGTGTCCGGCATCCGCTCCATCGCCCAGAGCCGGCTGGTGCCGGTCAAGCTGCAGGAGCAGGCCGTCAAGGGTGGGCGCCCGTACCTGGTATCCAACGGCCAGTTGCAGGATTACCGCGCCGTGATGCTGGAGCTGGACTGGGCCCCTGGCAAGCCAGTGCAGCTGGACCTGGCCGCCGCCGAGGCGCTGGGAGTGGGTGAGGGCGCCAGCGTGCGCCTGGTCGCGGTCTGATTGCCTGGCTACCCCAGGTCGAGTTTCGCAGGGGCCAGCAGGCACCTGCCCGAGGAGATAGCATGATTGTTCGTCCCGTACGCAGCAGCGACCTACCGGCGCTGATCGAGCTGGCGCGCAGCACCGGCACCACCGGCCTGACCACTCTGCCGGCCAACGAAGAGCGCCTGGCCCACCGGGTGGGCTGGGCCGAGAAGACCTTCCGCGGCGAAGCCGAGCGTGGCGATGCCGACTACCTGTTCGTGCTCGAGAACGACGAAGGCGAAGTGGTGGGCATTTCGGCCATCGCCGGTGCCGTTGGGCTGCGTGAACCTTGGTACAACTACCGGGTGGGCCTGACCGTCAGCGCGTCCCAGGAACTGGACATCTACCGCGAGATCCCCACGCTGTTTCTGGCCAACGACCTGACCGGCAACTCCGAGTTGTGCTCCCTGTTTCTGCGCAGCGACTACCGCAGTGGCCTCAATGGTCGTCTGCTGGCCAAGGCTCGCCTGCTGTTCATTGCCGAATTCAGCGAACTGTTCGGCAACAAGATCATTGCCGAAATGCGCGGCATGTCCGACGAGCAGGGCCGTTCGCCCTTCTGGGAGAGCCTGGGCCGACACTTCTTCAAGATGGAGTTCAGCCAGGCCGACTACCTGACCGGGGTCGGCAACAAGGCGTTCATCGCCGAGCTGATGCCCAAGTTCCCGCTGTACACCTGCTTTCTGTCCGAGGCGGCGCGCAATGTGATCGGGCGCGTGCACACCGATACCGAACCGGCGCTGGCCATGCTGCAGAGCGAAGGCTTCAGCTATCAGGGCTACGTCGACATCTTCGACGCGGGCCCGGCGGTCGAGTGCCAGACCGGCAAGATTCGCGCGGTGCACGACAGCCAGGCCCTGGTGCTGGCGATCGGCACGCCGGGCGACGATGCCACCCCTTTCATCATCCACAACCGCAAGCGCGAGGACTGCCGTATCACCGCAGCGCCCGCGCGCTTGGCTGCGGGCACCCTGGTGGTCGACCCGCTGACGGCCAAGCGCCTGCGCCTGAGCGCCGGTGACCAGGTACGTGCGGTGCCACTGTCCGCAGCACGGGAGGCCAAATAATGACCACGCACTACATTGCCGGTACATGGCAGGCCGGCCAGGGCGAGGCCCTGCAGTCGCTGAACCCGGTCAGCCAACAGGTGATCTGGCAGGGCCAGGGCGCCGACGCGGGGCAGGTCGAGGCCGCGGTACAGGCTGCGCGTCAAGCCTTTGCTGGCTGGGCTCGCCAGCCGCTGGAGGCGCGTATCAGCGTGCTCGAAGCCTTTGCCGCGAGCCTCAAGGCCCACGCCGATGAACTGGCCCGCTGCATCGGCGAAGAAACCGGCAAGCCGCTGTGGGAGGCCACCACCGAAGTGACCAGCATGGTCAACAAGGTGGCCATTTCGGTGCAGAGCTACCGCGAACGTACCGGCGAGAAGAGCGGCCCGCTGGCTGACGCCACGGCGGTACTGCGGCACAAGCCCCACGGTGTGGTGGCGGTGTTCGGCCCGTACAACTTCCCGGGCCACCTGCCCAACGGGCATATCGTGCCGGCGCTGCTGGCCGGTAACAGCGTGGTGTTCAAGCCCAGCGAGCTCACGCCGAAAGTGGCCGAGCTGACGCTCAGGTGCTGGATCGAGGCCGGGCTGCCGGCTGGCGTGCTCAACCTGGTGCAGGGGGCGCGGGAAACCGGGGTGGCCCTGGCGGCCAACCCCGGCATCGACGGCCTGTTCTTCACCGGCTCCAGCCGCACCGGCAACCTGCTGCACCAGCAGTTTTCGGGGCGCCCGGACAAGATCCTGGCCCTGGAGATGGGGGGCAACAACCCCCTGGTGGTCGATCAGGTGCAGGACCTGGACGCTGCGGTATACACCATCATCCAGTCGGCCTTCATTTCCGCCGGCCAGCGCTGCACCTGTGCACGCCGCCTGCTGGTACCCCAAGGCGAATGGGGCGACACCCTGCTGGCGCGGCTGGTGGCCGTCAGCCGGAACATTTCGGTGGGCGCGTTCGATCAGCAGCCGGCGCCGTTCATGGGCTCGGTGATCTCCCTGGGGGCAGCCCGCGCGCTGCTCGATGCCCAGGCCCAGTTGCTGGCCAGCGGCGCACAGTCGCTGCTGCCGATGACCCAGCCACAGGCCGATGCGGCGTTGCTGACCCCGGGCATCATCGACGTGACCTCGGTGGCCGAGCGCCCGGACGAGGAGTTCTTCGGGCCGCTGCTGCAGGTTATCCGCTACAGCGATTTCGATGCCGCGATCCGCGAAGCCAACAACACCCAGTACGGCCTGGCCGCAGGGCTGTTGTCCGATTCCGAGGCGCGCTACCAGCAGTTCTGGCTGGAAAGCCGCGCCGGTATCGTCAACTGGAACAAGCAACTGACCGGTGCCGCCAGCAGCGCACCGTTCGGTGGTGTCGGGGCCAGTGGCAATCATCGGGCGAGCGCCTATTACGCGGCCGACTACTGCGCCTACCCGGTGGCGTCGCTGGAGGCATCCAGCCTTGTGCTGCCCGCCACGCTGACGCCCGGCGTCACCCTATAACAACAGCTTCACGGAGCCTTAGCCGATGAAATCATTTGAAGTGAATTTTGATGGCCTGGTGGGGCCGACGCACAACTACGGCGGGCTGTCCTACGGCAACGTTGCTTCGCAGAGCAACAGCCAGCAGGCATCCAACCCGCGTGAAGCGGCGCGCCAGGGCCTGGCGAAGATGAAGGCGCTGATGGAGATGGGCTTTGTGCAGGGCGTACTGGCCCCGCAGGAGCGTCCGGATGTGGCTGCGCTGCGTCGCCTGGGCTTTGGCGGCAGCGATGCGCAGGTCATCGAGCGGGCGGCCAGGGAGGCGATGCCGTTGCTGGTCGCCAGTTGCTCTGCGTCCAGCATGTGGGTGGCCAACGCCGCCACGGTCAGTCCGAGCGCCGATACGGCCGATGGACGCGTGCATTTCACGGCGGCCAACCTGAACTGCAAGTACCACCGCAGTATCGAGCACCCGACCACCAGTCGTGTGCTGGGCGCGATGTTCGCCAATACGCAGCACTTTGCCCACCATGCCGCGTTGCCGGCGGTGGCGCAGTTCGGTGACGAAGGTGCTGCCAACCACACGCGCTTCTGCCGTGCCTATGGCGAACCGGGCGTGGAGTTCTTCGTGTTCGGGCGCAGTGCATTCGATGCGCGCTACCCGGCGCCGCACAAATACCCGGCCCGCCAGACCCTGGAGGCTTCCCAGGCGGTTGCCCGGCTGCATGGCCTGAGTGCCGACGGCGTGGTCTATGCTCAGCAGAACCCTGCCGTGATCGACCAGGGCGTGTTTCACAACGATGTGATCGCGGTGGGCAACGGCGAGGTGCTGTTCTATCACGAGGATGCCTTCCTCGACACCGAAGCGGTGCTGGCCGAGCTGCAGGCTAAACTGGCCGGATGTGGCGGCAAGTTCAAGGCCATCTGCGTGCCGCGGGCCCAGGTGACGGTCGAGGACGCCGTGCGTTCGTATCTGTTCAACAGTCAGTTGCTGTCCCGTGAAGACGGTTCGATGCTGCTGATCGTGCCGGAGGAATGCCGCAACAACGAGCGGGTCTGGGCCTATCTGTCGGCCTTGACCGGCCAGGGCGGGCCGGTGACCGAGGTCAAGGTCTTCGACCTCAAGCAGAGCATGCAGAATGGCGGCGGCCCCGCGTGCCTGCGTTTGCGCGTGGCGCTCAACGAAACGGAACTGGCGGCCGTCAACCCAGGGGTTATCATGACCGCGCCGCTGTACGACACCCTGACCCAATGGGTCGACAGGCACTACCGCGACAGCCTGAGCGAACGCGACCTGGCTGACCCGCAGCTGTTGCTGGAATGTCGCACGGCACTGGATGAGCTGACCCAGATCCTCAAGCTGGGTTCGGTGTATCCGTTCCAACTCCAACCTTGAAAGAGAACTCGATTATGTCCGACGCCCTGCAGCTGATCCTCGAAGATGAAGATGGCACCCAGCTGGAAACTTCCTGCACCCGTTTTGCCGTGCTGTGGCAAGGCAAGGAAGTGTGGATTCAGCAGGATGGCCGCGGCCAGCTGCTGATCGGTGTCGATGTTGAAGAAGGCGACGCCGAGTATGCCAACCTGCTGCTGCGCCCGCTGGCCACCAACCTGGTGAGCCTGCAGCTGGAAATGGAGCCGGCCGATGCTGGCGAAGATGACGACCACGTCCACGGCCCCGATTGCGGGCATCACCACTAAGGAACACCGCCCATGCTCGCCCTCGGCAAACTGCTTGAACTGACCCTTGCCGGTCGTGAACCGGCAGAGAAGACCCAGCTGACTGTCGAAGGCGTGCGCATGCGCTGGCTCGACGAGGGGGCGCTTGAAGTGACCCCGCCCGAGGGGCGTGACAATGGCATGGACCTGCTGCTGTCTGCGGGTATTCATGGCAACGAGACTGCACCGATCGAGTTGCTCGACGAACTCCTGCATGGCATTGCCAGGGGGGAGATCAAGCCGCGGGCGCGTGTGCTGTTCCTGTTCGGCAACCCCGAGGCGATGCGCACGGGCGCGCGGTATATCGAGCACGACGTCAACCGTCTGTTCAACCGGCGTCATGAGCAGTCCAGTGGTGTCGAGGCATTGCGTGCCTGTGCGCTGGAGCGTCTGGCAACGGCCTTTTTTTTCTATAAAGAGGGCCGTACCCGCCTGCACTATGACCTGCACACCGCCATTCGCGGCTCCAAGATCGAGCAGTTTGCGCTGTATCCCTACAAGGAAGGCCGTCAGCACTCGCGTCGGGAACTGGCTCGCTTGCGCGCCGCCGGCATGCAGGCTGTGCTGCTGCAGAGCAAGCCTTCGATCACCTTTACCGCATTCACCTACGAAACCCTGGGGGCCGAAGCGTTCACCCTCGAGCTGGGCAAGGCGCGGCCGTTCGGCCAGAACGGCGAGATCAAACTCGGCAAGCTCGAAGCGCGGCTCAGGGCGATCATCGAGGGTAACGAGCCGGCTGAAGATGAAGGGATCGGCGGGCTGCAACTGTTCAGCGTCGCGCGCGAGATCATCAAGCACAGCGACAGCTTCCACCTGCACCTGCCGGCGGATATCGAGAACTTTTCCGAGCTTTCCAGAGGGTATCTGCTGGCCGAGGACCTGGCCGAGACGCGCTGGGTTGTCGAGGAGGAGGGCGCGCGGATCATTTTCCCGAACCCCAAGGTGAAGAACGGGCTGCGTGCGGGGATGCTGATCGTGCCTGCGTCGGATGAGCAGTTGGTCTGAAGATGAAACACCTTCGCCGGCGAGGCCGGCTGCTACAGGTGTCGTGCATCCCGTAGCAGCCGGCCCTGCCGGCGAAAGGGGCAGTGCAATCAGCCGGCCATCTTCTGCGGTACTTCATTGCGGCGCAGCGAGCGCAGCTTGAGCAGGGTGTCGGCGCAGGTCACTGCCGCTTCGGCGCCCTTGTGCACGAAGTGATCGAAGAAGAACTTCTGGTGCTCGTCGCCGGCATGGAAGTGATGCGGGGTCAGTACCACCGAGAACACCGGCACTTCGGTTTCCAGCTGCACCTGCATCAGGCCGCTGATCACCGACTGGGCGACGAACTCATGGCGGTACAGGCCGCCGTCCACCACCAGGCCTGCAGCCACGATGCCGGCGTAACGGCCGCTGCGGGCCAGCAGCTTGGCGTGCAGCGGGATTTCGAAGGCACCGCCGACTTCATAGAAGTCGATATCGCTCAGATGATAGCCTTGCTTGGCCATCTCTTCGACGAAACCCTTGCGGCTCTGGTCAACAATATCCTTGTGCCAGCAGGCCTGGACGAAGGCGATGCGATCGTTGTGATGGCCTTTGCTGTCGATTGGGGTAGCTTGCATTGAAACGAACTCCTGTTTGTATGAGAAACAGGGCAGTGGATCGAAGGGGATTGTCGTTGCGCAGATGTGCAGACGCAGGCACTCGCGTGCCTATCCCGCTCTCTCTTTATCCGGACTATGACCGTCGGCCCCGGAATCACACCGGGTCTGCTGACCTTGCAGGGTTGCCTGCAAGCGCTCGCGGGCTATGCGCAATGGGCGCAATTACCGCCGGTGGGGAATTGCACCCCGCCCTGAGAACGTGCCGCCAGTGGCTGGCGACGCACACGTTGTAGCATAGATGTCGGCAGAACGTATAGCCTGCTAAGCAAACCGCGCCGGATGAAGGTCATTTCATCCTCAAATGGCGGTTGGCGATGTATAAACTCACTGCACCTCGTGTTAAGGCTCGATATAATGCGGCCCTTTGCCGTCGTTTCGTCAATTTGACGCAGGCCGCCGTTTCCGTGGAAGAACCTATGAAAAGCGCAGAAATCCGTGAAGCCTTCCTTCGCTTCTTCGAAGAGCAGGGCCATACCCGAGTTGCCTCCAGCTCCTTGATCCCGGGCAACGACCCGACCCTGCTGTTCACCAACGCGGGGATGAACCAGTTCAAGGACTGCTTCCTTGGCCAGGAAAAGCGCGCGTACACCCGCGCCACCAGCAGCCAGAAGTGCGTGCGCGCCGGCGGCAAGAACAGCGACCTGGAAAACGTCGGGTATACCGCGCGTCACCATACGTTCTTCGAAATGCTGGGCAACTTCAGTTTCGGCGACTATTTCAAGCGTGATGCCATCACCTACGCCTGGACCTTCCTCACCGGCGTGCTGCAACTGCCCAAGGAAAAGCTCTGGGTCACCGTGTATGCCACCGATGACGAGGCCTACGACATCTGGACCCAGCACATCGGTGTGCCGGCCGAGCGCATGGTGCGCATTGGCGACAACAAGGGCGCGCCCTACGCCTCGGACAACTTCTGGACCATGGGCGATACCGGCCCGTGCGGCCCCTGCACCGAGATCTTCTATGACCACGGCGCCGACATCTGGGGTGGCCCGCCAGGCTCGCCGGAAGAAGACGGTGACCGTTACATCGAGATCTGGAACAACGTCTTCATGCAGTTCAACCGCACTGCCGACGGCGTGCTGCACCCGCTGCCTGCACCGTCGGTGGACACCGGCATGGGCCTGGAGCGCATCAGTGCGGTGATGCAGCATGTGCATTCGAACTATGAAATCGACCTGTTCAAGAACCTGCTGAGCGCGTCGGCTGCCGCCATCGGCTGCAGCAACGAAGACCAGTCGTCGCTCAAGGTAGTGTCGGACCACATTCGTTCGTGCAGCTTCCTGATTGCTGATGGCGTGCTGCCTTCCAACGAAGGCCGTGGCTACGTGCTGCGTCGCATCATTCGTCGCGCCTGCCGTCACGGCAACAAGCTCGGTGCCACCGGCAGCTTCTTCTACAAGATCGTTGCGGCGCTGGTTGCCGAGATGGGCGAGGCGTTCCCAGAACTCAAGCTGCAGCAGGCCAACATCGAGCGCGTGCTCAAGGCCGAGGAAGAGCAGTTTGCCAAGACCCTGGAGCAGGGCCTGAAGATCCTCGAGCAGGACCTGGCCGAACTCAAGGGCAGCGTGGTGCCCGGTGACGTGGTGTTCAAACTGTATGACACCTACGGTTTCCCGATGGACCTGACGGCCGACATCGCCCGTGAGCGCAGCCTGACCATCGACGAAGTCGGTTTCGAGCGCGAGATGGAGGCGCAGCGTGAGCGCGCGCGTTCGGCCAGCGCCTTCGGCCTGGACTACAACACCCTGGTCAAGGTCGATGTGGCCACCGAATTCACCGGTTATGCCACCACCGAAGGCGCTGCCAGCGTCGTTGCACTGTACAAGGACGGCAAGGCCGTCGAGCAGCTGGGTGAAGGCGAGGAGGGTGTGGTGATCCTCGACCGCACGCCGTTCTACGCCGAGTCCGGCGGCCAGGTGGGTGACTGCGGGTACCTGCAGGCCGGTGCCGTCCGCTTCGATGTCCGTGACACCACCAAGACCGGCGGTGCCTTCCTGCACCACGGTGTGGTTGCCAGCGGCAAGCTGAGCGTCGGTGCCCAGGTTGAAACCCGGGTCGATGCGCAGGTTCGTCATGCCACCTCGCTCAATCACTCGGCCACCCACCTGCTGCACGCGGCATTGCGTCAGGTGCTGGGCGAGCACGTACAACAGAAAGGCTCGCTGGTCGACAGCCAGCGCCTGCGTTTTGACTTCAGCCATTTCGAGGCGGTCAAGCCAGAGCAGCTCAAGGCGCTGGAAGACATCGTCAACCGCGAAGTGCGCAACAACACCGAGGTCATGACCGAAGAGACCGACATCGAGACTGCCAAGCAGAAGGGCGCCATGGCGCTGTTCGGCGAGAAGTATGGCGACAGCGTGCGCGTGCTGAGCATGGGCGGTGATTTCTCCGTCGAGCTGTGCGGCGGCATCCATGCCAAGCGCACCGGCGATATCGGTCTGCTCAAGATCATCAGCGAAGGCGGTGTGGCCTCCGGGGTGCGTCGTATCGAAGCGGTCACTGGCGCCGCCGCACTGGCCTACCTGAACGCTGCCGAAGAGCAGCTCAAGGAAGCTGCCCAGCTGGTCAAGGGCAGCCGCGAGAACCTGGTCGACAAGCTGTCGGCGGTGCTCGAGCGCAACCGTCAGCTGGAAAAGCAACTGGAGCAACTGCAGGCCAAGGCCGCCAGTGCTGCCGGCGATGACCTGTCTGCCAGCGCAGTCGACGTCAAGGGCGTCAAGGTGCTGGCCGCGCGTCTGGACGGACAGGACGGCAAAGCCTTGCTGGCCCTGGTCGATCAGTTGAAGAACAAACTCGGCCGCGCAGTGATCCTGCTCGGCAGTGTCCACGAAGAAAAGGTCGTACTGGTCGCAGGCGTGACCAAGGACCTGACCGGCCAACTCAAAGCCGGTGATCTGATGAAGCAAGCCGCTGCAGCGGTGGGCGGCAAAGGCGGTGGTCGTCCGGACATGGCGCAAGGCGGTGGCGTGGATGCCGCAGCGCTGGACGGTGCACTGGCTCTGACCGTGCCATTCGTAGAACAGGGTGTCTGAAGCGCCCGGTGGCCCGCCTTCCGATGGCGGGCCCTGGCGTTGGGTAATTGTGTTTATTGGGTGCCCTTCACGGGCTGAGGCGGCTTTGAAATGGCGTTGATCGTACAGAAATTTGGCGGCACCTCGGTGGGCACGGTCGAGCGCATCGAACAGGTTGCCGACAAGGTGAAGAAGTTCCGCGAGGCTGGCGACGACCTGGTGGTCGTGCTGTCGGCAATGAGCGGGGAAACCAATCGTCTGATCGAGCTGGCGAGGCAAATCAGCGATCAGCCGGTTCCGCGCGAGCTGGACGTGATCGTGTCCACCGGCGAGCAGGTGACCATCGCGTTGCTGGCCATGGCGCTGATCAAGCGGGGTGTGCCTGCGGTGTCCTACACCGGCAACCAGGTGCGTATTCTCACCGACAGTGCGCACAACAAGGCGCGCATCCTGCAGATTGATGATCAGAAGATTCGTGCCGACCTCAAGGCAGGTCGCGTGGTCGTGGTAGCCGGTTTCCAGGGCGTTGACGAGCACGGCAGCATCACCACGCTGGGGCGTGGCGGTTCCGATACCACCGGCGTGGCCTTGGCGGCTGCATTGAAGGCTGACGAGTGCCAGATCTACACCGACGTCGATGGTGTCTATACCACCGACCCGCGCGTGGTGTCCCAGGCGCAGCGGCTGGACAAGATCACTTTCGAAGAGATGCTGGAAATGGCCAGCCTCGGGTCCAAGGTGCTGCAGATTCGGGCCGTGGAGTTTGCCGGCAAGTACAACGTACCGCTGCGTGTACTGCACAGTTTTCAGGAGGGTCCGGGTACCCTCATTACTATTGATGAAGAGGAATCCATGGAACAGCCGATCATTTCCGGCATCGCCTTCAATCGCGATGAAGCCAAGCTGACCATTCGCGGTGTGCCGGATACCCCGGGCGTGGCATTCGGGATTCTGGGCCCCATCAGTGCAGCCAATATCGAAGTCGACATGATCGTGCAGAACGTTTCGCACGATAACACTACCGACTTCACCTTCACCGTACACCGCAACGATTACGAAAAGGCCCAGAAGGTACTGGGTGAAACCGCCCTGAAGCTCAATGCCCGCGAAGTGGTGGGTGATACCAAGATCGCCAAGGTATCGATCGTGGGTGTGGGCATGCGCTCGCATGCGGGCGTTGCCAGCCGCATGTTCGAATCGCTGGCCAAGGAGAGCATCAACATCCAGATGATCTCCACTTCGGAAATCAAGGTGTCGGTGGTTATCGAAGAGAAGTACCTGGAACTGGCTGTGCGTGCCTTGCACACCGCTTTCGAACTCGACGCGCCTTCCCGTCAGGGCGAGTAAGCGTTGTGCTCACTGGGGCGCGGCCTGGCCGCGCCCTTCGTGTTTTTGAACGGCACAAGAAACCTGTGGGTTGTCGGGTGTCGGTCAACGTTCAGGCGTAGGTCCGCCGCTGTTCTGGCGGCGGGTTGAAGCCCTTTTTTGCAGACTGTTATCCCTGAACTGAATTGCGTGAGGAGAAAGGTATGTTGATTCTGACTCGTCGGTGCGCAGAGAGCCTGATAATTGGCGACGGCGAAATCACCGTGACCGTGCTCGGCGTCAAAGGAAACCAGGTACGGATTGGGGTGAACGCGCCCAAGGAAGTGGCCGTGCACCGTGAGGAAATCTACCTGCGGATCAAGAAAGAGAAGGACGAAGAACCAACCCATTAATTTTTATCGATATTTTTTCAAAAAAGGGTTTGCAAACGGGGAAGGCTCTGGTTATTATACGCCCCGTGTTGCGGAGAGGTGGCCGAGTGGCCGAAGGCGCTCCCCTGCTAAGGGAGTATACCTCACAAGGGTATCGGGGGTTCGAATCCCCCCTTCTCCGCCATTATTCATGTAGGGCGCTGTAATCTTGCTTGAATCGCTAAGTAGTTGAAATTAAACGAAAAAGTGGTTGGCAAATCGATTAAGCGGTCTATAATGCGCGGCAACAAATGCACTCGTAGCTCAGCTGGATAGAGTACTCGGCTACGAACCGAGCGGTCACAGGTTCGAATCCTGTCGAGTGCACCATACGACGAAGTAGTTTCCAGTCTGGAAGTTGCCTCAGTTTCAACCAGAGGTGATCTGGTCCATCAAGTACCAACCCTGCACTCGTAGCTCAGCTGGATAGAGTACTCGGCTACGAACCGAGCGGTCACAGGTTCGAATCCTGTCGAGTGCACCATACGACGAAGCAGTTTCCAGTCTGGAAGTTGTTTCAGCTTCAACCAGAGGTGATCTGGTCTATCAAGCGCCAACCCTGCACTCGTAGCTCAGCTGGATAGAGTACTCGGCTACGAACCGAGCGGTCACAGGTTCGAATCCTGTCGAGTGCACCATACAACAGAAGGCCCGCTTTTTGAGCGGGCCTTCTGCTTTTCGGCTTTTCACTTTTCCGTAAGGCGCGATGAATAAACTGTCATCGATGCGTTTACCGGCCTCTGCTAACTTTTGCGTCTTCAATGTGTTCTTTGGGGTGTGCCAGCCGTCGCACTGTCAGAGCTGGACGTTGTCACAGCTTTATCTCGCAAGCGATTGTTCTGGCCAATATTTTCAGCCCGAGCAGCCCAAGCCGTGTATGATTGCGCCCGTCAGCTCCGCCGGGGCTTGTGGAATACCACCATGGACTTACCCAGTAGTTACTCAATAGCTTGTTTTGCCAATCACGATCTGACTGATTGATTCTCCTGGCGTGCTCCGCTGCTGGGAGTGGAGTACGCGTATGACCGAAAGTGAAGTAAAAAAATCGCAAGAAAGCCTGCAGGATCGCCTGGCCCAGGTGGTCGAATTGCTGCAGCGCCAACGAGTGGTCGAAGACCTGACACATCGTCAGGAAGGGCACCATAACGATCGGGTCGAAAATCTCGTACACCGCCAGAATCTGGTCGAGCTGCAACGCAAGCTCGATGATCTGCACTCCGCTGACGTTGCCTACATTCTCGAAGCCCTGCCGCTGGATGATCGTCTGACGGTCTGGCAACTGGTCAAGGCCGAGCGTGATGGTGACATCCTGCTCGAGGTATCCGATTCGGTTCGGGAAACCCTGATCGCCGACATGGACGATCACGAGCTGCTTGCCGCTGCCAAGGAGATGGACGCCGACGAGCTGGCCGACCTTGCGCCGGAGCTGCCGCGCGACGTCGTGCATGAGCTGATGGAAACCCTCGATGCCCAGCAGCGTGAGCGCGTACGCTCCGCGTTGAGCTATGACGAGGACCAGGTCGGTGCCTTGATGGACTTCGAGATGGTGACCATCCGCGAGGACGTCAGCCTTGAGGTGGTGTTGCGTTACCTGCGCCGGCTCAAGGAACTGCCAAGCCATACCGACAAACTGTTCGTGGTCGATTACGACGGCAAGCTCAAGGGTGTGCTGCCCATCAAGCGGCTGCTGGTGAACGACCCCGACAAGCAGGTTGCCGAGGTCATGGCCAGTGACCCGGTGAGTTTTCATCCCGATGAAGACGCCTACGATGCGGCACAGGCCTTTGAGCGCTATGACCTGATTTCGGCACCGGTGGTGGACAAGAGCGATCGCCTGATCGGCCGTTTGACCATCGACGAAATGGTCGACCTGATCCGTGAGGAAAGCGAGAACGAAGTCCTCAACATGGCGGGTCTGCGTGAGGAGGAAGACATCTTCGCCTCGGTCTGGCGTTCGCTTCGCAACCGTTGGGCATGGCTGGCAATCAACCTGATCACGGCCTTTGTCGCTTCGCGAGTGATCGGCCTGTTCGAGGGGTCGATCGAGAAGCTGGTGGCGTTGGCTGCACTGATGCCCATCGTGGCCGGTATCGGGGGCAACTCCGGCAACCAGACCATTACCATGATCGTACGTGCCATGGCGCTCGATCAGGTCAGCCCGGGCAATACTGCGCGATTGATGCGCAAGGAGCTTGCGGTGGCCTTGATCAATGGCCTGGTGTGGGGGGGGCGTGATCGGCGTTGTGGCCTACCTGCTCTATGGCAGCTGGTCGCTGGGGGTAGTGATGACTGCGGCGATGACCCTGAACCTGCTGTTGGCGGCCCTGATGGGCGTTCTTATCCCGATGACGCTTGCTCGAATGGGGCGCGATCCTGCGATGGGCGCAAGTGTGATGATCACTGCCATGACCGACAGTGGCGGGTTCTTCATCTTCCTGGGCCTTGCTACGATCTTCTTGCTGTAAAAAGGCAAGGCATAAAAAAAGCCAGCGAAAGCTGGCTTTTTTGTGCGTGGGTGGAATCAGGAAGCGTCTGCGGCCATCTCGACGTCATGGGCGATCAGTGCGACCAGAGCATTTTGCTGGCGATGGGACAGCTGGCGGAAGCGTTGCAGCAGTTCACGTTCGTGCAGTGACAGCTCTGGGCTGTCCAGGCGCATGCTCAGCTCGTCGCCCAGTGCACCTTCCTGAATAAGGCTCTGCTCCAGGCGTGCAATGATCTCGGAGTTCATGCTGCGGTGGTGGTTACGCGCAACCTCGGCAATGCGCTCACGCATTCCGTCTGGCAGGCGGACGACAAATTTGTCAGCGGTGCGGCTTGAGTAGATAGCCTGTTTCATTGGGCGCATATAATTGACCGGTTTAGTTCAGGGGGAAGCGGTTCTCGAAATCGGCCGCACGATGAGTGTTACGACCATCGTTAAGACAAAATGTTCAACCTGGAGTACGAATGAGGTCTTCATCATGCCTCAGTGTCGCCAGTTCCTTGGCGTCAATTCTGTGACAAATATTGAACTGGGTAAAGGCGTTATGCCAGTACCAATTATCAGAAATGCGCACTGGTTTGAAAAGTTTTCATTTGGCGCTCGGCCTGGCCACCTCGGCGGCTCGACTTTTCATCACCGGCAAAGGCGCAAAGACCGTGCAATGCGCCTAAAATGCGCGAGCTTTCCTTTCTCTGAGCATAGTGGCTATGCAGTATGACGCAAGCGACGTTCCCTTGGCGGGGGCGGGCAGGGTGATCTATTTGATGGGGCCGTCCGGTGCCGGCAAGGACAGTCTTCTGGATGCGGCGCGTGAGCTTTTGCTGGCAAGCCATGTGCGCATTCCTAAGCGTGTCATCACTCGCTCCGCCGAGGCGGTGGGGGAGGACGCAGTCGCCGTATCGGTCCAGCAGTTCGAGCAGATGGCTGACCGTGGCGAATTTGCCCTGCAGTGGCGCGCCAATGGGTTGGCTTATGGGGTTCCTGCTTATATAGATGCGTGGCTTGCCGAAGGCTGGCACGTGATGGTCAACGGGTCGCGCGCGCACCTGCCGGTGGCGCAGGCGAAGTACCCGGACCTGTTGCCCATATTGCTTTGTGTGAATCCGCAGGTATTGCGCGGGCGATTGCTTCAACGGGGCAGGGAGGGGCAGCACGAGATCGAGCAGCGAATGGCGCGCAACCAGCAGTCCATGACGCAGGTTGATGATCGGGTCCGGCGGGTGGACAACTCGACCAGTCTTGACGATGCAGTGCGCCGCCTGCTGATGGTTTTGCAAGAGGCAGGCGTACGTGCCTGAGGCTGGAAACCACCTACTGGTAAAAAGCGCAGAGACGACATGACAAATCCTGGCTCGCTGGGTAACATGCTCGCCGTTCCGTATGGCGGGCCATGTACGCCAGACGCACGTCTCAGTAGCTCAATTGGATAGAGCATCCCCCTCCTAAGGGGAAGGTTGCAGGTTCGAACCCTGCCTGGGACACCATCCTTCGTTCGAGGGCTGGCTGCTTCCTGCGCTTTACCTTCTCTTCTTCTGCTCCATCCATCCCTCCTCGTTTCTGCGCATGATTCGCTACCTTGGCTGACGTTCGTGCTGCCCCCTGGCGAGCCTCCTTCTACCTGTGAACCCGAATTCCGATTTAACATCCGGTGCGAGCCGGCGCCTGCAGGCTCGCAGCGTACTCATGTAGTCCAATGCCGCACAGGAGAGCTTATGACAGATGCCCCTTACCGATTCACCCTGGGCGCTGACGCCGATGCCATGGCAGTGGTGCGTGAAGGGCTGCGCCGCTTCAACATCGAACAGATCGGCCCTTACACCTATGAAGATTTCCAGCTGTATGCCCGCGATGGCGGGGGCCAGGTGAGAGGTGGGCTGTTCGGTCATTTCGCAATGGGCTGGCTCTATATCGACTACTTCTGGTTGAGCGATGCCGCACGCGGTCATGGGTTGGGCAGCGAACTGCTGATGCGAGCCGAAGAGGAGGCGCAGGCGCGGGGCTGCACCGGTTTGTTTCTTTATACCTATAGCTTCCAGGCCCCTGACTTCTACCAGAAGCAGGGATACCACATCATGGGGATGCTGGAGGATTGCCCGCCTGGTTATCAGCGCTACTACCTGAAAAAGACGCTTCAGTCTTGAAATGCTCATGCTGACCTATGTGTCGAGGTTATTTTGAAATTAGCCCTTGACGCACGAT